>JANPIJ010000426.1:0-68861 GCA_031424955.1 Ferruginibacter sp.
ATTCGCGTTGTGATTTAAAGTAAAGTCTGCAAGCACTCTCAGTGGAAAACTCAGAAAAAAAATTATCTATATTCATTTTGCTAATTTATATAGCAAATATACTAAATTAATTAGCTTGCACCTAATTACGGATAGTCATTCGAAATTTCATGCTGTTTCATTTTTGTATATATTTGATGAACAACAAAAATGAAGCTTTACTGATTCAATGAGGGGTAGCGTTTACGGAAGAGCCCACCGCAGGTGTTGCTTGAACAGTATTTTGGCATCATCTAGAATATAATTGTGACAAATTATACCTAATGTTTTAAAAATAACTTTTGAACTAAAACCGCACTGATCAAATTTGTTAAATACCTAAATATTGAATTCAACACAGTCTCACACGCGTTAGCGGTATCAAAACTGCCAAACAACTAGCAAAAAAGCGTGTTTCAGTAAGAAACTGTGATTCGTGGAACATTATGTAAAATAAAAGCTGAGATACTTATCCTCCATCGTCCTCATCAATCTTCGTTGCAATTCAGACTTATCCTTGTAGCCACATAAATGCAATGCTCCATGAAATATTACCCGATGTATCTCCTGAGTTAAAGTTGCTTGGAATTTCCTCGCATTATCTCTAACCCTATCGACACTAATGTAAATCTCACCAATAACCGGTTCATCAATACCAGCGAGGTTAAATGTAATAATATCAGTATAATTATTATGATTAAGGAAACTCTGGTTAATACTCAAGAGGTATTCATCGGTACAAAAAATATAATCCATTGATTGAACCAAAACTCCCTCTTTATGAAATATGTCACCAATAAAAGATCTCAAGCGTTTGCGCTGTGAAATACTAATGGTTGTGTCCTTGAAATGAATTTGTAGCAACATTATAAATTTTATAAATCGAAATTATCAAACAAAACTGAATGATACCTTTGCAGTAAATAAAACCAGCAAAATGTACATGCGACTATCTGAAATAGCAGTAGGAAAAACAGTATTAATAAAACACTTTGAAAAGGATGATATCTTCCTAAAATTAATGGAAATGGGTTGCGTTCCAGGGGAAACAATCATCATAGACCAGGTAGCACCTTTGGGAGATCCAATATCAATACTCGTAGCTGGATATCATCTCAGCCTAAGACTAAATGAAGCAGAAAATATTTGGGTTGAAGAGGTCGATACTAAGTCCTTAATTTAATTTCAGTTATACCATTTATGAAAATAGGACTATACTTTGGTTCATTTAATCCGGTTCATGTGGGCCATCTTATTATAGCAAATCATGTAATTAATAATACGGATCTACAACAGGTTTGGTTAATCGTATCTCCACAAAATCCACTAAAACCTACTTCCTCACTTCTAAATGAATATCACCGGCTACACCTGGTTCAATCTGCATTGGAGGGTGAAACAAAATTAAAAGCATCAAATATTGAATTTAAATTACCAAAACCATCCTATACGGTTGATACACTCGCATATCTTAAAGAAAAATTTCCCCAACACGAATTTTCAATAATAATGGGTAGTGACAGCTTTTGCAATTTAAATAAATGGAAGAACCATGAATTGATCATAAAAAACCATTCACTATATATTTACGAAAGAGAAGGTTTTAAAATAAACAACTCACTGAACGCAATAATTCATCTATTGGATGCACCTATATTACAAATATCATCAACTAATATCCGTAAACTAATAAAAGAAGGTAAATCAATACGCTATATGGTACCAGACATAGTGAAAGAAGAGATAGAAAGAAATAGTTACTACAAATAAAAAGAATATAAAACAAACTAACAAAATTGAAGGTCTAAAAAATCCAACCTAGTAATATACAAACCACAACAATAAAAGGTGCTGGAATTTTATTAAAATGGAGTGCTGCAACAGTACCGATGATTACGGCAATATTAAAAAAACTAACAAGATCAAAATGCATAATCGATGTATCCCGTAAAAGATAAAGGGTAGCTGCCCACATTATACCAACAACAACAGCATTAATTCCTTCAAGTGCCCGGTAAACAACAACAAATTTTTTAAAATATTGCCATACAGGGAAAAAGAAAAGAATTAATAAAACACTAGGCAGGAAAATAGCCACCGTGCCAATAACGCAACCTAATAACTGTTGCATTCTTCCTTCATCTTTTAATGCAATACCACCAGTAAAAGAAGCAATAGAAAACACCGGCCCGGGAATAGCTCTTACAATACCAGCCCCTGTCAGTAATTCACTCCTTTCAATTCGTATAATATTCTGCTTTGACTCAATAAATTTAGTTGCCGTAGGACGGGCCACATATTGATCTAACATCATCGGAATTAATACATCTCCTCCCCCAAAAACAAAACTACCGAACCTATAAAAATTCTCAAATAGATTATAAGCCTTTCGATGAGGCCAATCCTGCTTTCGGGCAGTTTCACTAACAAAACCTGCAATAACGAATACCAATACAAAAAGCCAGATATTTGTCCAGCGAATCTGCTTTGGTTTAATTTTCTCCTTTTCAGGAATACGCTTACTACTAAAATTTGTAGCTATGCCTCCTAAAACTATCAATAAAGGAAATACCCAGGGAGTTTTAAAAAACAAATAGGTAACCGTCATTGTTACCAACATAATTATTTGAGTAATTGGATTGTTAATGGCAATTCTAAAAGCTTTTATTCCGGCATAAGCCAGAAAGCCTATCGCCATTGGCTGAATGAATTGAAAAACACTTGATGTAAGATTATCCGCTCCAATACCCCGCACCAAAAATGATAATCCCCCCATCAAAATACAGGCAGGTAAGATCCATATTACCAACGTCAAAATAGCTAACGAAACACCACCCCGTTTATATCCAATTAAGGTAAGTACCTGTGTGGAAGATGCGCCCGGTAGCATTTGACAAAAGGAAACATATTCCATCAATTCCTCTTTCGTAACATCTCTCCGTCTTTCAACAAATGTTTTCATCACCATACCTAAATGACCCTGGGGACCACCGAATGCTGTAACGCTGTGCAATAAAACTGCCTTTAAAAATGATATGTGACGAATTAAAATCAAGCCGTGACAATTAAAGTGTTCGTCGTCACAAGAAAGAATTCAAGTAATAGCACCATAATTTTTTATTCACAGAAAGGATCCAGGTTTATATAACTATTTAAATAATTGAAATTTTAAAAAGATAACATAAGCCAAAAATAATAAAAATAAATTTAAATAAATGATAACCAATAAGTTATAAACTATTTCTTTAGCCCTATTTCTCTTAATCGCTCATCGAGGTATTCACCAGCAGTAGTATCTTCATAAATCTTTCGATGGTCTTCATCTATACATTCATCAAGGCACTTTAAACTCATTCCGGACTTTGGATGTAGAAAGAATGGAATTGAAAAACGGGATGTATGCCATAATTCCCTGGCAGGATTAACCACCCTATGAGTGGTACTTTTTAATTTATTATTTGTTAATCGCTGGAGCATATCACCTACATTAACTACAATTTGATCCGGAAGAGAAGTTACTCCTACCCATTCATCTTGTCTGGTCAATATTTGTAATCCATCAGCAGAAGCACCAACCAGTAAAGTAATAAGATTGATATCCTCATGTTGCTCGGCACGAATAGCACTTTTAGGTTCATGTGTAATGGGTGGATAATGAATAGCACGCAAAATGGAATTTCCATTATACACATATTCATCAAAGTAATGCTCGTCCAAATTTAGGTACAATGCAATAGCCTGTAATACAGCAGTTCCCGATTCTTCAAATGCCCGGTACGCATCAGCAAAAGTAACATTGAATTGCGCAATTTGGTTAACTAAGACATTCGATGGATATTCTTCTTCCTCAAAATTATCACGTGGCGTTTGTCCATATTGAAAAAATTCTTTCAAATCAGGGGCGTCACTACCCTTTGCATGCTCCTTACCAAAACTTGTGTACCCGCGCTGTCCGGCAAGTCCGGCAAGTTCATATACTTTCTTCTGTTCTAAGGGTAATGAAAAAAACTCCTGCACATACTGATACAAATTACCAATTAACTCATCACTTACACCATGATTCTTCAATGCAACAAACCCAACTTCTTCATAGGCTCTCCCTAATTGCTGAACAAATGCAGCTTTCCTGGTTTGGTCCCCGCTTAAAAAATCATCAAGATCTAAAGATGGTATTGCCATATTACAATTATTTAGAAAAAGTGAAAATAAAACTAAACAAATAACGTTTGGTAACTACTAACATATATTACCTTATCAACGGACAAAATATACTAAAGCTACATACAATTTACATGATTATAAAACCAACCAGCTTATACCAAAATACTCATAAACCATATCGCTTGCTAATTTCCAACATTCTCTCTATTGGTTTCTTAGCAGCAATTCTTAACTCCTCATCCATTGTAATCTCAGGTAGTTCATACTCCATACACAAATACAATTTCTCAAGTGTATTTAATTTCATATGCGGACAATCATTGCATGCGCAACTATTGTTTGGCGGTGCTGGTATAAAAGTTTTTTTGGGACTTACCTTCTGCATCTGGTGCAAAATACCGGTCTCTGTCACCACTATAAATTCATTGCTGCTACTTTCCTGCGAATATTTTAACAAGCCCGTAGTGCTCCCTATATAGTCGGCTACTGCCAACACAGCATCTTCACACTCAGGATGAGCAATAACTTTAGCATCCGGATGCCGTATTTTCAACTTAGTTATTTTTTCCAAACTAAATATTTCATGCACCATACAAGCCCCATTCCATAACATCATATTTCTTCCTGTCTTTTTATTCAACCAGGCACCAAGGTTTTTGTCAGGCGCAAAAATAATTTTTTGCTCTTTTGGTAAACTCTCTATTATTTTCTCCGCATTGCTGCTGGTGCAAATTATGTCGCTCAAAGCCTTCATACCCGCAGAGCAATTTATATATGTTATCACCAAATGTTCAGGGTGTTTATCCTTAAATAATTTAAACAATGCCGGAGGGGCACTATCACTTAAAGAACATCCGGCCTTCAGGTCAGGTAACAATACCATTTTATTTGGGTTTATGATCTTAGCCGTTTCTGCCATGAAATGAACACCGGCAAATACAATAATATCCGCCGACGTTTTTTCGGCCTGCTGAGCCAGGCCTAAGCTATCACCAATAAAATCCGCTACGTCCTGGATATCAGGTTCCTGGTAATAGTGTGCCAAAATAATAGCGTTCTTTTCCTTTTTTAATCTTTCAATTTCTGCGAACAAATCAATATTCACATCTATGTCAATATCAAGGAATCCGAAGCTAGCTATTTTCTCTTTTGCAGTGTTAATATCTATCATAATATGTATTAATACTTTTCTTATTTAAATAAACTTATTATTACTAGGGCTGTGGATATGTGGAAACATTATTTTATAATTTCTTGAATAATCCAAATATTCGCTTTATCCACCGTCATCAACATTTAATTAACATTTGCCATTATTGTTATGTTTGCCAGTTTTCCTTATCAGTCAAAGGTTATCAAATAAAAGCAACTTTATTTTTACACCCTCGTTAATAAATTGACCGGTTGATAAAAATTTAGACATATTGAAACCTGTCTATGTTAAACAGGCACCTCATAACTTATCCTCCATTCACATATCCGGCTCACTACATGCAAATTAGAATAAGTTTTGCTCCAAATCTCCTCCAAAATTGATTTAGAATAGATAGCTTATTAACAGTAAAGGTGGTTTATTAACAACACTATGTTAATAGCTTATAAAAACCAATACAGCAGCTGCGTTCTTCACAAAATTAAGCGATGAGATTATCCATTTTGTAAATATTTTTTAAAGATTTGTAGAGCAACAAAATTTATAAAACATACCTCATCTTTATTGTTCCATTATAAAGTAGCCATAAATAACAATAGCTAATTCCTTTTAATATAATGGACAGTGATTGCTTAAAATGATAGTTTTATTTGTTATTAACATTAGCACCAGTTCCCAGATTTTTTGTAAAACCTTATTGCAACTCAATTTTAGCTGATTACCACTATGTATTTTTCCTCATTTATATCCTTTTTTACCCTATTTTTGCCGTCCATTTTAATTAAAATAAACATGCAGATAATCCAGAACATTCGTGAAAAAGGTGCAGCCATTGTAATTGGTGTAATTGCCTTAAGTTTAATCGGTTTTATATTGATGGATGCTAAACCGGGCAGCAATGGTGGGATTTTTGGTGGTAATCCCTCTTCCAGTGTTGGTAAGGTGAATGGCGAGTCAATTGAATACAGCGAGTTTAATGCTAAAGTAAAACAGGCGGAAGAACAATACGGCGGCCGGGTAATCGGAACCCAGGTTTATGAAGTCCGCCAGTCTGTATGGGACCAGATAGTAGCTGAAAAAGTGTTAGTAAAAGAATTTGAAAAACTTGGATTAAGCTTTTCTCCCAAAGAGATGAGTAGTACTATGTTTAGCGACGATGCACCCTATGCTCTTAAACAGGCTTTCACTAATAAAGAAACAGGGCAGTACGATATTGCCAAAGTTCAGGAATGGTGGCAACAGGCAAAAAAATCAAAAGGGGAACAAAGAGATGCTATTGAAAGCCAAATTGTAGAACCAATGAAATTACAGGCTTTGTATAATAAATATAACAGCATGATCGCAGCAAGTGCATACTATCCATCCTGGATGCAACAAAAAGACGTTGCTGACAATAAAAGCTTTGCAAATATTTCCTATGTAGCAATACCTTATAATGTGATTAGCGATAGCACGGTTAAAGTGAGCGATGAAGAAATAACAGATTATATGAGCAAGCATAAATCAATTTACAAACAAGATGGTGGAAGATATATTTCCTACGTTGCATTTAGTGCTAACCCGACAGGTGCGGATACGCTAAAATCCCTGGATGCCGCTTCAGCTTTGAAGGCGCCATTTTTTGCAGATACCAATGCCAAAGCATTTGTTGCCAGGAATATGAGTGCCATTAATTATTATGATGGGTACACATTGAAATCAAAACTTGCAATGGCTCAAAAGGATTCCATTGCTGCATTATCAACCGGTAATGTTTTTGGACCTTACCTGGATGGTGGAAATTTTGTATTAGCAAAAATGGTCGCCGTACGTCAAATGCCAGACAGTGTTAAAGTACGTCATATATTAATTAGTACTAAAGATCCCCAGACTGGCCAACCTTTACTTGAGGATAGTATTGCTAAAAGCCGGATTGACAGTATTGCATCGGCCATTAAAGGAGGTGCAGATTTTAATTCAATGGTAATAAAATATAGTGACGACAAGGGAAGTAAGGATAAAGCAGGCGAATATGATTTTAGCTCTACACAGTTTGGAACCCTTGCAAGAGAGTTTTCTGAGACAATTTTTTACGGCACAGCCGGCGACAAAAAAGTAGTACACACCGATTTTGGATGGCATTATATAGAAGTAATGAATCAGAAGAATTTTGAGCCTGCCTATAAAGTTGCTTACCTGGCAAAACAAATTTTGGCTTCTGATGAAACAATAAATACAGCCAGCATGAAAGCTACCAAATTATCCGGTGAGGCAAGAGATGCTAAATCATTGGAAACTTATGTAACAAAAAACGGTATTCAAAAGATAGACGTTCCGGATCTTATAAAGCCAAACGATTACCGGTTAGGTGGTCTGCAGGATGCCCGCCAGTTGATCAAGTGGGCTAATGAGGCAAAACAGGGTGAAGTAAGCGAGCCTTTCAATATTGAAGACCAATTTGTAGTAGCTGTAGTTAATAAGATACAACCGGAAGGTTTACCAGATGCAAAGACTGCCCGGCCAATGGTAGAACTTACTATTCGCAATTTGAAGAAAGCAGAAGAGATAACCAAAAAGCTAACTGCTACTCCAACGCTGGAGTCGGCCGCGGCTGTTTATAAAGTACAAATTGGCACAGTTGGTGCCGACTCTACACTTACCTATAGTTCACAAATAATTAATGGTGTGGGAAATGAACCAAAAGTAATTGGTGCTTCTTTTAACAAGGCATTTCAGGCAAAAGCATCAGAGCCGATAGCGGGAACCAATGGAGTGTATGTAATTAAAGTAACCAACATTGGTAACAAAACGAGTGATACACCGGAAATGCTGGCACAAATGACCGATCAGCGTACCCGGTCTTTACAACAGCAATTGTCTGGCTGGTTTGAATCTTTGAAAAAAACAGCCACTATCAAAGATAACCGCAGCAAGCAATTTTAAATCACTAACATAAAAATAAAAAGCCGAACCTTTAGGTTCGGCTTTTTATTTTTATGTATTCTTAGCGGTTATAAAAATCTTCATAGCGTGTGCTCATAAATTCCTTTTTCCGAAAAGCCCAAAAATTAAAGCAAGTCATTTATTCCTAATTTTGCAAGTATGGACGAAGTAATCATTAATAAAGTAAGTGAAAGTGCGCTGATAACATTGAACCTGGAGGAGTATTTTCCAACAGAGGAACTTGCATTATTTGATATGAAGGAATATTTATTTATGGGCCTGATATTAAAGGAAAAGGATTTTAGGGAAGCTCTTAAAAATCTGGACCTGGCAATGTTCACCAATAAAGCGGTGGCGGTTACCTGCACTGCAGATGCAGTAATACCGGTTTGGGCTTACATGTTGGTAGCAAGTTATTTACAACCGGTTGCAAAAGAAGTAATATTTGGTACAACGGAAGAACTAAAAAATCAATTACTGATAAGAAATATTACTCAAATAAAATTGAATGATTATGCTGATAAAAGAGTAGTAATAAAGGGTTGTGGTGAGTTGCCGGTAACTGAGGCAGCCTACCTGGAAGCAACTAAATTATTAAGGCCGGTGGCCAAAAGTATTATGTATGGTGAGCCTTGCAGTACGGTACCTATCTTTAAGAGGAAATAACCGTTTTTTACTTTCATCAATTATACCTTCAATACTCATTGTCAATAAAGAATGATTGATTCATTATTAAAAGGTTTTGCCATTAGCTTATTGCTGGTATTTTCGGTTGGCCCCATTGTGTTTACTATAATAAAACAAAGTATTAATAACGGACATGCGGGCGGATTTAGTTTTGTGGCAGGTGTATGGATCAGCGATTTTTTGATAGTAATATTAAGCAATGTTTTTTCTGAGCTTGTATCTGACTTGCTAGTATTTAAAAAAATTATTGGTTTAACAGGAAGTGTTTTTTTAATTGGAATGGGTATGTATTATCTTTTCTTCAAAAAAATTAAAGAGCGAAATGTGGAAGAAGCTGCCATCAAAATTTCAGCACGTACCCACGCTAAATTGATTGCCTCTGGTTTTTTAATCAATACACTCAATCCCGCAGTATTTGCATTTTGGTTAACTACCGCTACCACATTGGCAATTTCCAATACAGTAAAAGAGCGGATTGTAATTTTTTCAACCTGCATCATAGTTAATTTAACTGCCGATATTTTAAAGGTTGTATTGGCAGGAAAATTAAGTAATAAACTAACCCATAAAAACATCGTAGTGATCAACAGAATTTCCGGTTCACTGCTTCTTATATTTGGAACCCTGCTATTACTCGGCGTTTTGTACACAACAACAAAACAATAACAAATCAATAGTTTTGTTTTATCTTACCAGTACTTATTTTTAAACATGAACCGTATACTTCTCCTGATATTTATTTTATCCTCACAACATACATTTTCCCAATCATCGGATGTTATTTTATTAAAACGGAATAACAAAACGATCAAAAGATATTTTTCAGGTACTGGTATAGATATAACTACTACTACCGGTGCTTATATCAGCGGTACAATCACAAGAATAAAAAATGATTCTTTGTATTTGAAGCAGTATGTAATCAGGCAAACCCCAACCCAACTGGGCGTATTTGTTTTAGATACTGTTACTACTTATTATTATCAGTATCACTACAACCAGGTAAAAGCCATTGGTAAAACAGGAAGAAGGTTTAACTTATCAGCTAGTGCAGCCAGTTTGTTAGGTGGAGGCCTGTTACTTACTGTAGCCAATGGCATAGTCTATTTGGCAGACAGGGAAAAATTTAGTTCATCCCTGATGATCGCCTCTGCATCACTGGCTGCTGTAGGATATGTTATGGCAAAAACTGGTGGAAAAGGAATGGTCATAGGAAAGAAGTATTCACTGGTTTATCTGGGTATTTCTGATAATAAAAAACAGTAACTCTATATTGCATAAAATTAACCGATAGTACTATGCAAAAGGCCTGGCGCATTTTTAAAAGGATTTTTCTAATTCTTTTCATTTCTCAATTGATCTATATTTTTTTTTGTAAATGGATAAACCCTCCTATAACAGTTACGCAGGCAGTTAGCCTTGTACAGGGATATGGTTTAAAGAGAGATTATATCAGCTATGATCAAATGAGCCCTAACATCAAATTAGCCGTGATGGCCAGCGAAGACCAGCTATTTCCGGAACATGAAGGCTTTGATATGAAGGCGATAGAAAAAGCCATTAAATACAATGAAAAACATGCCAACAGGCGCAGAGGGGCAAGTACCATCAGCCAGCAGGTTGCAAAGAATGTTTTTTTATGGCAGGGCGGCGGTTTTATACGAAAAGGGCTTGAAGTGTATTTTACCTTTATGATTGAAAAATTATGGAGTAAAAAAAGAATTTTAGAAACCTACCTCAATGTGGCAGAAATGGGAAAGGGAATCTTTGGAATCCAGGCAGCCTCAAAAGCTTACTTTAATAAAAACGCAAAAAATATTACAAGAAGCGAAGCGGCAAAAGTAGCTGCCAGTCTGCCTAATCCTAAAATGTATACCGTAAAGCCAATCAGTAAAAAGGTGTTGGATCGGTATGATGATATTATGCGGCAGATGAATAACCTGGAAGGCGATGCGGATATACAAAAAATAATAAAGTAAGTTCCTTTGATGAAAAATGCATTAGCCACCCGAAAAAAATAAGGCGATAAAAAATCTGACAACAGCCTTATCCACCCATCCTTTATTTTTTAATGCAGTAACTTTATCCCTCAATAATAATTTATGAGTTTTAGGAATTTTAAAATGGTGGGCTATGTCATATACGGACGTGGCGCATTTAACCAGTTAGATGAAATATTGCAACCAAACCGCAAAGGGGAAGCACCCATGATATTTTTAGTCGACCATTTTTTTGAGGGAAAAGATCTGGCAAAAAGAGTTCCGGCAAAAGGAAAGGATAAAATTATTTTTGTAGATGTTACTTATGAGCCTAAGACAAGCTATGTGGATAGTATCGCCGGCCAGTTGAAGGAGGAATTTGGAAGTGTAAGCGGAATAATCGGTATTGGCGGGGGATCTGCAATGGACCTCGCAAAAGCAGTTTCGCTGATGATGAATAATCCTGGTAGCAGTGCCGACTACCAGGGATGGGATTTGGTGAAAAGCCCTGGAGTATATAAAGCAGGTATTCCAACGTTGAGCGGTACAGGTGCAGAAGTAAGCCGAACTACCGTGCTTACTGGTCCAACAAAAAAACTGGGTATGAACTCAGACTTTACTCCCTTTGACCAGATAGTACTTGATCCGGAATTAACCGCCAACGCCCCGGCAAACCAGCGTTTTTATACAGGGATGGATTGTTATATACATTGTATTGAAAGTCTTACCGGTACCTATCTTAATGAATTTAGCAAAAGCTATGGTGAAAAAGCTTTGCAGCTTTGCAGGGAAGTATATGTAAGTAAAAATGGTTGGGATGAAGAAAGTGATGATAAATTAATGATGGCATCTTATGCAGGTGGTATGAGCATTGCTTACTCGCAGGTAGGGGTAGCGCATGCTGTTAGTTATGGTCTCAGTTATTTGCTGGGTACCAAACATGGCATTGGCAACTGTATTGTATTTGATCACCTGGAGGAATTTTATCCGGAAGGCGTAAAGGAGTTTAAATACATGGTTGAAAAAAATAAGATTGATATTCCTAAAAATATTTGTGCTAACCTCACCGATGATCAATTTGATAAAATGATTACAGTATCCATGGGGATGAAACCGCTTTGGGAAAATGCGCTTGGAAAGGATTGGGAAAAGCAAATGAACCGTGACAGGTTAAGAAAGCTGTATGAGCGATTGTAAATTGATCGAATGAAATAGTGTTCAGCTTTCGGCATCTTTAAAAAACACACGCTTTTCTGTTAATTACTCATATCAGTTAATACCCCGTATTTTTTAATTTTTAAAACCCCCAACAAAAAATACTCGTAGGTGTTATTCTTACTTAACAATAAAAAACACCTATTTATGAAAAAGAATTTCCTTTCTTTTGTTATTGTATCTGTAACAGCCGGAACAATGCTGGTTGCTTGCAACAGCACAACAGAAACACCTGCTGAAAACAAAGACACTACAGCAGTAGCTACTGAACAACCTATGGCACCTAAAGAAGAAGAAGGTGTAATGGTAGGCGGGGCCAAAATGGTGCCCTCCAAAAATATAGTAGATAATGCTGTGGGTTCTGCAGACCACACTACCCTGGTAGCTGCGGTAAAAGCAGCAGGTCTTGCAGAAACCTTAAGTGGCGCAGGTCCATTCACTGTTTTTGCACCAACCAATGCAGCTTTTGATAAATTACCAAAGGGTACCGTAGAAGGTTTGCTAACGCCGGAGAAAAAAGATGACCTGGCAAAAGTATTAACCTTTCATGTAGTACCTGGGGCTGTTAAAGCTGCTGATTTGAAAGATGGTCAAAAAGTAAAAACTGTTCAGGGCCAGGAGTTAACCGTGTCTGTTAAGGACGGTGTCGTTAAGATCAATGGTGCCACTGTTACAACTGCTGATGTAATTTCAAGTAATGGAGTTACTCATGTAATTGATGCAGTATTATTGCCTAAATAAGGGTGATTCTATCTAATAAAAAAAGGAGTGGTGAAAACTACTCCTTTTTTTATTAAAATATTTTAATTGAAACAATTAATAATACCAGTAGCCCCGGCAGGTAAAATCAATTTCAAAATCCATCAAAAAACAAAACCCTACCTTTGCCACCTACACCACTAAAAAATACGGCAGGTTGTAAGCCGATGTGGTAAAAAATTTCCCCGCTGATTCAGAAAATGCAACGTCTTTGCCAGCCTTTATAAAAATTAAACCATTCAATGGCATTTAAAAAATTAGAATTAATTGAACCAATCCTGAAGGCCTTGGCCGATGAAGGATACACTACCCCTACCCCCATTCAGCAACAATCTATACCGCTTGTTTTGGAAAGAAGAGATCTGCTCGGTTGTGCTCAAACAGGTACCGGTAAAACGGCAGCATTTGCCATTCCTATTTTACAAATACTTCACCAGGAAAAGGAACCGGAACGTGGACGCAGGAATATTAAAGCACTGATTCTTACGCCAACCCGGGAGCTTGCGATACAAATTGATGAAAGTTTTGCTGCTTATGGAAAATACACCGGCCTTACACACATGGTAATATTTGGTGGAGTATCCCAGTTTCACCAAACCAACCAGCTTAAAAATGGGGTGGATATATTGGTAGCAACACCAGGCAGATTGTTAGATTTGATGAGCCAGGGTTTTATCGGGTTACAACATTTAAAAATATTTGTACTGGATGAAGCAGACCGTATGCTGGATATGGGTTTCATCCATGATGTGAAAAGAGTGATTATAAAATTGCCGGCAAAGCGCCAAACACTTTTCTTCTCGGCAACCATGCCTCCCGAAATTCAAAACCTTGCCAATGTTTTATTGACCAATCCGGCAAAAGTAGAAGTAACACCAGTATCTTCAACTGTAGAAGCAATTGACCAAAGTTTGTTCTTTGTTGACAAGAATAATAAACCAGGCCTGCTTTTGTATCTGTTGAAAAATGAAAAAATAAATACCGCATTGGTTTTTACACGAACCAAGCATGGAGCCGATAAGGTGGTGAAAATTTTACACAAGGAGAATATATCAGCAGCAGCTATACATGGAAATAAATCTCAAAATGCCAGGCAACATGCGTTAAGTAACTTTAAAAATGGTAACTTAAGGGTATTGGTAGCTACAGATATTGCGGCAAGAGGAATTGATATTGATGAATTAACGCACGTTATAAATTTCGAATTGCCCAATGTACCTGAAACCTATGTACACCGGATCGGTCGTACCGGCAGGGCGGGCAATACCGGAATCGCTTTCTCTTTTTGTGATGCCGAAGAGCGAACAGAATTAAAAGATATTCAAAAATTAATCGGCAAAAATATTCCGGTAGTTGATAGCCACCCTTACCCTTCAAGCCCGGGGTCACTTGTTCCCCAGGTGGCCGGGCCAAAAAGACCCCCGTTTAACAGACAACAGGGCAACAACTTTCACTCCTCTGACAGAGGTGGCAGAAGAGGATATGGCACACAGCGGACCGGTAATAAATAATGAATTGCTGCAAAGAAGCAAAACTGGTATAAATTTTTTAACAAACACTAACCGAAGTATTTAACTTCGGTTTTTTAATGCCTGATCTACAAAAAATTCTTGCTATCCATCAATTAATCATAAATTTTTATGCGCACCCCCCGTGACTATATTTCTTATTTACTAAACCCGCTGGAGTTGCTTCGCACCAAAAAGGTATTGCACGTTAACCCTACTGCAATAGCAACAAGAAAGGAACCGGAATCAATCAGGCTCTTTGTTTATGACTATGATCCGCATCATATCGATATCAGAGAATTATCAGTTCTTGCTGACTGTTATGAGTTTATTGAATCACCTAAAACAACCTGGTTAAATGTAGATGGATTAAGAAAGACGGATGTAGAAACCATTTGCAATAAATACGGGATACACAACCTGATTACCGAAGATATCCTGAGCATTGGGCAGCGGCCTAAAATGGATGAAATCAATGGGTTGCTTTTTTGCATTCTGAATATGATGTATTTCAACGAAAAAGATTCTGCAGTAGAAATTGAACAGATCAGTATTGTGCTGGGTAAGAATTTTGTAATTAGTTTCCAGGAAGATGAAACAAGGGATGTATTTAACCCCTTGCGTGAAAAGCTAAAAATCAGCGCCAGTAAAATCAGGCAAAACGGGGCAGATTTTTTATTCTATTCTTTGATAGACATGATCGTAGATAATTATTATGTGGTTATGGAAAAGCTTGGTGAAAAGATTGAAGCGTTGGAAGAAGATATTGCACGCCATTCCAATAAGCGAAGCCTGGCTAAAATAAATATGTTGCGAAAGGAAATGATCATTCTTAAACGCAGTGTTGCACCGGTTCGTGATTTGGTAAATGGCATCTTAAGAAGCGAAAGCGAATTGATTGAGGAAAAAACAGAAAAGTATTTTAAAGATGTGTACGACCATATTGTACAGGCCAACGACCTGGCCGAAAACTACCGCGATATGATGATGAACCTGCACGACCTCTACCTGAGTAATGTGAATTTAAAGATGAATGAAGTAATGAAAGTAATGGCAATTGTTACCTGCTTATTGGCACCTGCCACAGTTATTGGAGGAATCTTTGGGATGAATTTTGAAATAATACCGCTGCTACACAATAAGTGGGGTTTTTTTATTTCTGTAGGATTAATGTTGTTTATACCGCTTGCCATGCTTCGTATGTTTAAAAAGCAGGGTTGGTTCTAATCATGAAAAACTATCTATCGCATCTATTGCATTTTGTAAACGTTCTCCGTCATTCCCTCTGATGTTTGCCCATGGTATTGATTGATTAACCATAATGTCTTTATAATGAAGATACAATTGATGTCTTGTTGGTAAATCAGGATATTCTCTTAACTCATCTTTTACCCAGGGCAAATCAATATCACACAATAAATAGAGGTCATACTTTCTTTCTACCACCTGGTTCAAAATCCAATTGTGACATTTACCAAACACAAACTCGCACCATACTTTTAAAACATACATATTGGTATCAATAAAAATTAGTTGCGAATTTTCCGCATCTGTTGGTATAATGCCGGTAGATTCTTTATTATCTGCTACAATCTTTCTTTCAGCCTCATCAATGCCAGCCTCTTCCAATTTCAATTGACCTTTGGCTATATCCAGTAAATTATCAAATGTGTAATTGGTGCCGTTTTCCAATAAATATTCCCTGGCATATTCTTTTACCCAATTTGTTTTATAGTGATCGGCCAATTCAGCACACAATGTACTTTTGCCGGTACTTTCCGGACCCAATACAACAACTTTCTTAATCATGATTTTTAATACTTTTCCAGGCAGGTTTTGATTGTATGATTTTTTTATAAACGGTACACCCTTGATGATGGGCGCCAGGCAAATAACCTGTACTTAATAAAAACTCATTCACAATCTCACCACCGGTAAACCGAAATGTTTTTTTAAACAGGGCAGTCCATTCGGCTTTACTTTTAGGATGATGGTCATCGAGCCATATTTTAAATGAACCAAATTCCTTTTGCAGTGAAAGAATTGTTTTGGCATTTTCAATAGCTGCATTTACTTTAAGCCGGTTACGGATAATGCCTGCATCATTCAACAGTCGCTGTACATCCTTGTCTTTATATGCCGCTACCTTTTTAATGTCGAAATTGTGATATGCTTTTCTAAAATTATCCTGCTTTTTCAGGATGGTAGTCCAGCTTAAACCCGCCTGGTTTATTTCTAAAACAAGGCGACAAAATAATTCATTGTCGTCATGAATAGGAAACCCATAATGTTGATCGTGGTAGAGTTTATGAACCTCGTAATCATCCGGTTTCATCCGGTTAATGGCTTCACAATAAGAGTTAATTACTTCCATTTACATTTCAGCATTGTAGTGTTAAGTTAAAAGCGATTGATCAATATTCGCCAATCATTGTTGCAAACTAAAATTTATTTTATTACCAGCCCGGGGCTATAATTTTTTTTTCTTTTCATCCATTCCAGCAGGCCAAATACCGCCATTATAAGAAGCACCAAATAAAGAACACTGGTAAATACATAATGTTTTACAAAGTATAAAGGTATGGACGCAATATTAGTAGCCATCCACCAATACCAGCTTTCTATTTTCTTTTTTGCCATTAGCCACATGCCCGTAAAGGCAGTGGAACTTGCAAAGGCATCCGCCCAGGGAATTACTTCCTTTGAATAATGATGCTCTTTAAGCCAAAATAAAATAATAAAGATGACAACATAAAAAAAAGAACAAAAGGCGATTTGCATCAGCCATTCTTTGTTGGTAGAGGAAGTGATTTTTAGCACCAGGTGTTGCTGTATATCTTTTCTTGTCCATAATATCCAGCCGTAAATACTCATTACGGTATAATAAAAATTTACGCTTCCTTCTCCGTATAATCCTACTTTAAAACTTAAATAAATATAGAGGATGGTACTCACCAAACCGGTAGGATAAACCAGAATATTTTCTTTTCTTGAAAACCATACACTGATAATACCTGCGAACACAGCAATATACTCCAGCAACCCGGTGTTTTTCATGCCGGCAATAAACTGCCTGGTTATTTCTTCTATTGTCAATTTGATATTTTAAGGATTGATATTACGATATCTTCTGAAGGGCCGAAGATAAAGGATTCCTTTTGATGTTTTAAACCGGGTTGCAGTTTGCATCCACCGGCCTTTTTCATCAAAGCGCCAAACTAAAAAATGTAAATGAGGAAACAGCGCATAACCCGTTTTACCACTTACTCCGATTAGCTGGCCCTGCTGAATGGTATCACCCACATTTACCATTGCACCATTATGCTGCAGGTGCCAGTATCCTGCTCTCGAACTATCCTTATGTTGTATCATAATAAAATTTCCCTGCGGTCTGTACTTTTTATTCCAGCCACCTTTAAATCCGTCTTCCTTAACCCTTACTACTATCCCGTTCCTGGAGGCAAAAACCTGGGTTCCCTTCCTCATTTTGAAATCAATCGCAGCCCGGTTTTTATGAGAAAACCGGCTAAAATAGCCCTGAACCACTTTGTGAGATGTGTTAGCTTCGAATGGAAGGTTATACACATAACTGGTATCTTCCTTTATAATTCCCTTTTGTAGTTGCCTGATTTGGGTACGCATCGGATCCTTACTTACAGTACACCCAATCATGAGTATCGCTATAACAAATAGAAGTAAACCAGTTATTTTTTGAATCATCATCTTTGTTTAAAAAAGATAAGTGAATGTCAATGAATATTGCATCCATTACCTATCCAATTGAAATGTATATTTATACAAGCAATTAAAAAAATTGTTTTTAAGTTGGCAATGTTAAAAAAAATAAGCCTGGCTCTGTTGATTATTTTATATGCAGGCGCAGGGATTAATCATTTTATTCATCCGGAAGGATACCTGGCAATCATTCCAACTTATCTGCCCAATCATTTGTTTATAAATATAGCAAGCGGAACGATAGAAATTATTTTAGGAAACCTCCTAATATTTTCTAAGACCAGGAAACCAGCGGTATATGGCATAATCGTTTTGTTAGCACTATTTATACCTGCCCATATTTATATGATACAAAAAGGTGGTTGCATGAGTGCTACGATGTGCTGGCCTGTATGGCTAACATGGATACGATTATTTCCAATGCAATTTATATTAATGTGGTGGGCATGGTGGCATAGAAAATGAGCATGTGATATCACCCAATAATCATTTGCTCTACAATAAAAAAGCACCTATACTTATCGTTCTGTATAGATGCTTAAATTATTTTAATCTTTGAAATCCCCCTTTAGGGTATAGGGGTGGGCTTTTTATTCCGCTTCCGCCACTACTTCCTTTACTTCCGGAATCATTCTTTTCATCATTCCTTCAATGCCTGCCTTTAGTGTTATCATTGAAGAAGGGCAACCACTGCAACTCCCCTGCAACATTAAATTTACCCTGCCATCCTCATAGCTTTTAAATTGTATTGCTCCTCCGTCCATTTCTACGGCTGGTTTCACATAATTTTCCAGAAGCTCCTTAATGCGCTTTACCACATCATCATCATCTGCACTTACTTCATTACTACTTTCCTGTTTCATGGAAGCCACTTCTTCTTCATTCACTACAGCTTTCCCATCTTCAAGGTATTCTTTTAAAAACTGTTTGATAGTGGGTATTACATCCTGCCAATCATCGGTGCCATAGGTTTTTGTAAGGGTAATAAAATTACTCGCAATAAAAACGGACTTTATAAAAGGAAATGTAAACAACTCCTGTGCCAGTGGAGAGGGAGCCGCACTTATTTCATCCGGGAAGTCGATACTTTTACCGGGGTACAGCAATTTGTTCGCCACAAACTTCATTGTTTCCGGGTTGGGTGTCATCTCCGTATAAATACTGATAACCGGATTGCCTGTTTTTATCATAATATCACATTTAAAAATTTCGATACAAAGGTAATGAGTATGGCACAACAAAGGGATAGCCCGGCTTTTTGCAGCAGCAATACCTGTAAATAATTTCCCATTTCGAAAATATAAGAATGCTAAAAATAGCCATTGAGTTTAAAGAACCTTATGCCGGGAACGAAAGTTTGGTTTAACCCTGGGAAAACAGTTATCGCTTACCTGGTTCAGTAGGTATAAAACGATAAGAAATTGATTGAGCCGGCAATTATTTAAAAGCACATATTTATGTGATTGGATGATTGAAATAACTAAAAGATTTTTGTAACCGATTAATTTTTTAAATGCCGTTTTATGAAAAATATTTT
Source organism: Ferruginibacter sp. (assembly GCA_031424955.1). Taxonomy (GTDB): domain Bacteria; phylum Bacteroidota; class Bacteroidia; order Chitinophagales; family Chitinophagaceae; genus Ferruginibacter. Next base: position 19,675 of record JANPIJ010000426.1, read on the forward strand.
CCTGCCATTTTTTGCAATCATTATTGGCTTTTCCTGTAGTAAAGATCCGATACCTGGCCCTGTTCCGTTGCCAGTAAAAAATGTCACCAAAATCAGTTCTTCGCCCAACGATTACCAGGTATTTGAATATAATAGCGAACGGCTCATAACAAAATACATTGGACAGTGGACGAATGGAACCGGCGCAATTAATAAAATTACCCATTTAATGGAATACAACGGTAGTCAACTAGTGAAAACTACCAATGATATCGGATATACTTTCTATACCTATCAGAATAACCTGCTATCTAAAGCCGAAAATTTTTATTTATCAGGAAAAAAGCTGTCCACATTTTTATTTCATTATACCCCTCAAAAAAAACTGGATTATGTAATTGAACAAATTGCTTTTCCGGTAGCCGGAGGTGCAGAAGAAACAAAAGTGAGCTACCAGTACAACGCAAACGGTAATGTAATGAGGATGGATTTTGCTTACCGGCTTCATACTACTGAACCTTTCATGCTAGATTTTTCAAAGGTATTTGAGCAATATGATAATCATCCAAACCCTGAGCCAACGGGCATACTGGGTAACTTTATACCGGGAATAATACTGCATATCAATAACCCGGTGAAGGTCAACAACCTAAATAAGTTTGGTAACCCTACTGGATATAGCAGGTACGAATACCACTATGATGCGAGCGGATACCCTATCCAAAGAAAGCATTTTATTGCAGCCGGTTCTGTTGAAAATCCGCCAGTAATATTTCAATACGAATATTGAGTGTCCTTAGTCGTGACCAATAAAAGACCGGATAGCAACTGTTTACCAACATTGATTTATTCTCTAACAAGGTTACTCCAATATCCTCAGTTTTGCGTAATTCAACATAATCTTTTTTTCGCCGTTTAATTCAAACTGAACGGTAGCGATCGGGTTATGCGCTGCACCCTCCATTTTCATCACTTCACCAAAGCCAAATTTTTGATGTTCCACTTTTTGGCCGGGTTGCAAATTGCTGGTATCGCTTGGCGCAAAATCGGCCGTAGGCGTATGTTCCTTTGTTTGCGGCCTTGTGGGCACCAAATAGGCCGGCCTGCTTTTTTCTTCTTTCTTAGCAGGTGGTGGCGACGATTTGTAGCTGCTTCCCCCCGCACCATTGCGGTCAAATGAACTGCCTCCCCAGTTATTGCTATGCCCGCCCTGGTTGCGAACTCCACCTCCGGCAAAGCTTTTATCAATATAATCTGCCGGCATTTCTTCAATAAACCGGCTGGGTTCATTCTGTTGCAATTGTCCAAAGCGGTAACGTGCATTGGCATAAGTCAGCCACAACTTTTTCTTAGCCCTTGTAATGGCTACATAAAATAATCTTCGTTCTTCTTCCAGTTCCTCCCTGGTGTTAATACTCATGGCGCTTGGGAAAAGTGTTTCTTCCAGCCCCCCTACAAAAACACAACTAAACTCTAACCCTTTCGCCGCATGTATGGTCATCAGCTTTACACTGTCGGCATCTTCCTTATCGTTGTCTGTATCAGTCAGCAAAGTGATTTGTTGTAAATAACTGCCCAAACTTTTGTCACCCACTTCCCCGTCTTCTTCATTCATTGGTGTTTCAATAAATTCCTTTATTGAGTTTAGCAATTCCTGCACATTCTCGTACCTCGCAAGGCCCTCGGTAGTTTTATCATTGAAAAGTTCCTTAACGATCTGTGTACTTTTTCCAACAATGATCGCAAGTTCATATGCATTCTTTTTCGTTAATTCGCTTTGAAACATCCGGATCATCATCACAAAGTCATTGATCGTATCCAGCGTACCTCCTTTATATCCATACGACCTTGCATTTTCCAGTACCTGCCAGAGAGTAATATTGTTTTCATTTGCAGACAATACAGCCCTGTCCATACTGGTTTTGCCAATTCCTCGGGTGGGATAATTAATGATGCGTTTTAAAGCTTCCTCATCATTTGGATTTACCACTATTCTTAAATAGGCCACATAATCCTTAATTTCTTTACGCTGGTAAAATGATAGTCCCCCGTAAATCCGGTAGGCAATATTCATCCTGCGAAGGCTTTCTTCATAGCTCCGGCTTTGCGCATTGGTGCGATATAGAATGGCGAACTCGTTATTGAAAAAATGATTGCGCAATTTTTCCTCCTGTATCGTATCTGCTACAAATTTTCCTTCTTCATTGTCGGTTGCGGTACGAACCAGTTTTATTTTATCGCCATCTGCCTTATCGGTCCATAGCTTTTTAGGTAACTGGTTTTTATTAAAGCCAATCACCTCATTGGCCACATTCAATATGCTTTTGGTACTGCGGTAATTCTGTTCCAGCTTTACCACTTTCACATCATCGTAATCTTTTTCAAACTGCAAAATATTTTCGATAGTAGCACCCCTGAAACTATAAATACTTTGTGCATCATCACCTACCACGCAAATGTTTTCATGCATGGCACCCAATAATTTAATGATTTCATATTGGGAGGTATTGGTATCCTGGTACTCATCAATCATAATGTATTTAAACTTACGCTGGTACTTGCTTAGCGCATCGGGGTGATTTTTTAGCAGGATATACATTTTAAATAAAAGGTCATCAAAATCCATGGCCCCGTTTTTAAAACATCGCTTATTGTAGGCATCATAAATTTTACCTGTCATCGGGCGGTTGGCCCGGGCATCTTCCTGTTGTAAGGACCAGTCATTGATGTATTCTGCAGGACCGATCAAACTATTTTTAGCTGAAGATATCCGGTTGTAAACGGTATTGGGTTTATAGTGCTTATCATCCAGTTCCATTTCTTTAATCACCGTTTTCAAAACACTCTTGGCATCATCTGTATCGTAAATTGTGAAGTTGTTTGGATAGCCAATTTTGTTGGCTTCCCCTCTCAATATGCGTGCAAATACACTGTGAAAAGTACCGATATATAAATTGCGGGCTTCAGAGTTGCCGAGGGTACGCTCTATCCTTTCCTTCATTTCTTTTGCTGCCTTATTGGTAAAAGTAAGCGCCAGGATATTAAAGGCATCAATATGGTGGTAACCCATCAGGTGTGCTATACGGGTAGTCAAAACCTTCGTTTTTCCACTGCCGGCGCCTGCAATAATCATGATCGGTCCGTCTTTATGCATTACAGCCTCCCGCTGCGGTTCATTCAGTTCATCTAAATAATTAGCCATCCGGCGAAGGTACGAATAGAGAAATTGTAGTAAAGTAGTGTGAGGAAATATTTATATTATGCCCCGTTGTTTTACTGAGCAATTATTATTTTCTTAACCGCCGGCGTATTTTTAGATAAAGCAAAAAAGATAAACAAAAATCAACTCTTTTTTCTATCAACCGCTACTAATATAACACCCGCCACCAAAGCCAATCCTCCTGCGTACATCGGCCACGCCACGGACTTTTTTTCATTTTTATTAATTTCCAGGGGGCCAATGTCCACCAGTTTCTTTTCCCGGGTAAAACTGAAACCGCGGAATACCAGCATCAAAATTCCGCCGATAATTAATACTATACCGATAGCCTTCATAAATGTTTTTTTAAAAGTGAAAATACAAAGCGTTATTAATGGAGTAAAACAATCCTGGTGCCAAAGAGTAATGAACGGAATTTATTGACGAGCTATGAACTATTTGGAGATGGTGGCAAGGATGATTAGCTGCCAATAGAAATTTATTTATCAAAGAAGGGAAATTGTTCCCCAAAATTATTGGCGCAAGGAAAAGGTTGCGGTGCGATGTGGAAAAACGTAAGACTATCATTCACTAGAAATAATGAGGAGCCGGCATAATCCGAAAGAATTTAAAACAAATAGAAAATTCGTTAAAAAAATGGCATAGTTGCTAGCCGCAGTTATTTTTTTATTTTGATATATTTTGCTTCACCGTATATTGACGATAATATTAGTGAGTCATTTATCAAATATGGACTGCCACAATATATAAAGTCGAAATAATGAATGTAGATTGAATCCTTTTTTAGTTCATATTTATGTGATTCGTAATGTTCTGTATAAAAAATGGAATCCTTGGAAATGTCGACAGTCAATATTTCCTTATGAGTAAGTTGTCCAGATACCAATGATTTGGTTTTGTGAAATAATCGGTATTGTATCCACGTGCCTTTTAATTTCCATTATCTTATTTGTACGTTGCACAATAGAATCATCCATTACCGGTGAGGGAACAATATTCTCTGTGTCATTATAATTACAACTTATCAGGATGTGGGAAGTAGAAATTAATACGCTGGCGATTAGAAAGTAAAACCTCATGAATTTTTATAATTGCGGCTAATTATAAAATAGCGGTGGAGGAATTAATCAAAAAGCGGTAGCAGCAAACTGAATGTTAGTTTCTTGTACAAGTGGTAAAAATAAATACCAGCATAGTCCAAGTAAAAAACAATTATTATCAATTATCTGTGTATTTGCAGAGAACGGGTTTTGTGTTGAGTTGTTGTTTGCAGGCAGTCCACAACTTGCAATGGGCTGATTGGGATCGTTTTCAAAGATGATTAATTCGGAAGCCGAACTGTTTTGAATCTGGTAGTGGTATCTTTTGGCATCGATTAGTACGGAACCTTCTTTTGGATGAAATTTGTCGTGAACAAGGTTCCCGATTTCCATTCCGTATTCATTTCTAAAAATAGTTTTACCACTCAAAGAACCTGCACTTTCAAGAAAAAACAACCGATGGTAATTACCAGTGCTTAAACGGGCAGACTGGTGCCGGGGATTATACTTTATAACTTCTAGACAATTGTTATGATCGATTAACCGGTATTCCTTTAAGGAAGAACGCTCATTACTTATTACTTCCCAATTCATATGCTAATCATTTAAGGCACAAAGGTTAGCTTTTTTATAAATTAAAAGCACGCTTTACCTATCCGGGTAACAATTATTTAACATTGGAAAAATAACTATGCAGATGTAAGAATTACATTAAAAATTTCTTTAGTAAGCGGAAAAGATCAATTTTGTTTAACTAAAAATTGTATTATAATAAACAATAGTTAACATTTTAATCAAAAAACTAACACTTTGTGGTATTGTTTGGATGGATAAAGTGTTGTCTCTTTGCATTGTTCAAATAAAGAGATGAAGAAACTTTAAACCCAAGATTAAAACATATTCGCCCGTTTTCATCCGTCATTACCCGTGGTTACAAATAAGTAGTTTTTTCTCATACTTGAACAGCCCTGTTCCGAATATTCGGGACGGGGCTTTTTAATGTAGCAGGGTTTAGCTAAAAAATTTACCAAAAAAATACTAAATATATTAGTGTTAATAAAAGAAACCTATTATCTTTGATCTGCAGTTTACTTTTACAACGCATAACCAGATACATCACTTAATAAAACTACAACAATGAGTAACGCAGAAAAATTAAAGGCGCTCAAATTAACAATGGACAAAATCGATAAAGATTTTGGTAAAGGATCGGTAATGATCATGGGCGATAAGCCCCATGTAGAACAGGAAGTTATTTCAACAGGATCGCTTGGATTGGATGTGGCACTGGGAATTGGGGGTTTACCTAAAGGACGGGTAATTGAAATTTATGGTCCGGAAAGCAGTGGAAAAACAACCATTGCAACACATGTAATAGCAGAATCTCAAAAAAAGGGGGGCATGTGTGCATTTATAGATGCGGAACATGCATTTGATAGTGCATACGCACAAAAACTGGGCGTGGATATTGACAATCTATTAATTTCTCAACCCGATTACGGTGAGCAGGCGCTGGAGATTGCCGATCGTTTAATTTTATCAGGAGCAGTAGATGTGGTGGTAATTGATTCCGTAGCTGCATTGGTTCCCAAAAGTGAACTGGAGGGAGAAATGGGAGATAGTAAAATGGGCTTGCATGCAAGGTTAATGAGCCAGGCACTGCGTAAATTGACTGCTACTATTTCTAAAACCAATTGCTGCTGTATTTTTATTAACCAGTTGAGGGAAAAAATCGGTGTAATGTTTGGAAACCCCGAAACGACCACTGGTGGTAATGCATTAAAATTTTATGCTTCCGTAAGGTTAGATATTCGCCGTATGGCACAGATTAAAGATGGCGATGAAGCGATCGGAAACCGGGTAAAAGTAAAAGTGGTTAAAAATAAAGTAGCACCTCCATTTCGCAATGCTGAGTTCGATATTATATTTGGTGAAGGGATTTCAAAAACCGGTGAAATTATCGATATGGGCGTAGAGTTGGGTATTGTACAAAAAAGCGGAAGCTGGTTTAGTTACGATACCAATAAATTAGGCCAGGGAAGAGATTCGGTAAAGCAATTGCTGATGGATAATCCGGAAATGGCTAAAGAAATAGAAGTAAAAATAAGGGCGAAGATTGCCGAGAACCTGGCTTCTTAATGAAATTGGTTTTTATGGGTTAGTAAATAACGGCCATTCCGAAAGGAATGGCTTTTTTAATCAACACCTCTTAGCCTTCTGTAATATAATCGCCTGTAGTTTCTTTATTCATACTTCCTACAATACTATGTGTACCGGCAAAATGAAATTTGTAATCGATACCGGCGGGCAATTGCTCCAGCAGTTGAATCATATCTTTTGCAGTAAATTCATTTACACAAAAAATGAGTTCTTTTGGTTGCATTTTACTTACCAGCGTATACAAATGCTTAACCGTGTCCGAAAGCAATGATCGCTTTGGGGTTATGCTCTCAATAGCGGCCGGATCTAAGTTGTTTTTTTGAAGAATAGATTTGATAAATTCAACATCTTTATTGTCGCCTATAATTAAACATTTATTAAGCCATGTGGGCATCTTTTTGTCAACCCCCTTATCTCCTGTTTTTCCAGTGGATGAAAACAAGCCTTTTGTCCGGATTGCTACGTTTATGAGCTGGCTATAAAACATTGCAGTTGTACTGCCGTAATGTTTTTTTACAAAAAGGCTCATGGCTCCATAGAATAGCCGGATATAATCTAAACTTTCCTTTTTTGTACTTTCTCCTTTAAAATGTATAATCGTAGTTTCAGCGAAATATATGTTTTTAAATCCCGCTTTTTGAATGCGGTAACTGAGGTCCACATCTTCACCATACATAAAAAAGCGTTCATCAAAACCGCCTGTTGTTTCCAACGCTGTTTTTTTAACTAGCATAAATGCGCCGGCCAAAACATCCACTTTATGATTGCTATATTGATCAAGATGCCCCAGGTAATACCGGGCAAAAATTTTGGAATTGGGAAATAAAGCCGTTAGCCCTGAGAGTTTGTAAAGGGCTGTTAGCGATGATGGGAAACCTCTTTTACTTTCTTTTAAAAAAAGCCCGCTTCCATCAATCATCCTTAATCCCATTGCACCAATATTCTTATCCTCCCGGAAAAATGCTAAACTTTTTTCCAGGCAATCTTCCGGCAAAATAGTATCCGGGTTTAAGAATAGAATGTATTCGCCAACCGCTCTTTTTAAGGCGAGGTTATTTGCTTTACTGAAACCCAAATTTTCTTTATTCCAGGTAAATGTAACATTGCTAAATCTTCCTTTAAAGAAATCTTCGCTACCATCAGCGGAATGGTTATCTACCACAAAAATTTCCGCTTCGATATTTTTGCAGGCATTTAACACGGAGCAAAGGCATTGCTCAAGAAAGTATTTAACATTATAATTTACTATGATGATGGAAAGCTGCAATAGAACTGATTTGGTGAACGAAATACGATTTTTTATACCAGTCCTCAAAATACTTTTCTTTCCTTAACAATTGTGCAATTAGTTGTAGTGTAACTTTATTAAAAATACTTTTATGGAAAAAAGTAAATTAGGTTCCGCCGGATTAACTGCGTCCCGGCTGGGACTGGGTTGTATGGGTATGAGTGAATTTTATGGGGCTACCAATAATGAAGAATCCATTCAAACGCTGCACCGGGCTTTTGAACTGGGCATTAATTTTTGGGATACGGCAGATGCATACGGGCCTCACCTGAACGAAGTATTGGTAGGCAAAGCGTTAAAAGGAATCAGGAATGAAATTACGCTTGCCACTAAATTTGGAATACTCAGGGATCCTGAAAATCCTGCGTTAAGAGGCCTTAATGGTAAACCCGGCTATGTACAAACTGCCTGTGAAGCAAGTTTAAAAAGATTGGATACGGATGTGATTGACCTGTATTATTTACACCGGGTGGATCCGGCAACACCCATTGAAGAAACAGTAGGCGCAATGGCGAAACTGGTACAACAGGGCAAGATAAAAGGAATTGGATTATCCGAAGTTTCCGCTGCCACCCTTCGTAAGGCCCATTCGATTCATCCTGTATCTGCTGTGCAGAGTGAATATTCTTTGTGGACGAGAGACCCCGAAGAAGAAGTGCTTGCTACCTGCAAAGAGCTGGACATCGCTTTCGTGGCGTATAGTCCGCTTGGACGTGGCTTTTTAACCGGGCAGATCAAAAAATATGAAGACCTCGAAGCAGATGATTACCGGCGGTTTTCTCCCAGGTTCAAGGGAGGAAATTTTCAAAAAAACCTTGAACTGGTAAATAGAATAAATGAGCTGGCTACACAAAAAAGCTGCACTGCATCCCAGCTTGCGTTGGCATGGGTAATGGCGCAGGGCGATTATATATTTCCGATTCCGGGAACCAAAAGAATCAAATACCTGGAAGAAAACGCCGGCGCATCCGATGTTCATTTTACTGCCAAAGAATTATCTGATATAGAAAGGTTTTTTCCAAAGGATGTGGCGGCTGGATTACGTTATCCGGAGCAAATGATGGCAAGTTTGAATGCATAGCTATGTTATGAAGAACGGTTCATTAATCAGAATGTAACTAATACGACCTGGTGAGATCGAGAAACCAAAAAAGTTATTTAAACAATAATTCTCTTCAAAGTCCATGTCGCCGGTCTTTGTCGGCTTTTCACTTCTTATCTTTGCCGGATGATAAAAAATACTTTACTAAAAGCAACAGAGGCGGGTGCTAAAGAGTTAAAACGGTTTTTTAACGGAGATTTTAAAATTACCAATAAAGAGGGAATTAACAATCCCGTTACCGAAGCAGATTATGCTTCTGAGAAAGCAATTTTTTCTATAATCAAAGAAAGTTTCCCTGATCACTTCATATTAAGCGAAGAGGCCGGAGAAATTATAATGGATAGTGAATACAAGTGGATCATTGACCCCATTGATGGGACTATCAATTTCGCCAACGGTTTACCAATATGCTGTGTAAGCGTGGGGGTTGAGCACAATGGCAAAATTATAATGGGTGCCGTTTATAACCCGATAATGAATGAGTTTTTTTTCGCAGAAAAAGGATTGGGTGCTACCTTGAATGACAAACCAATTCATGTGGGCAATAAAGACACAGTAATAACAAGTTGCCTGGCTACCGGTTTTCCTTACACCTATCTCGATAGCCCAAATGGCCCTTTGGAAGTGTTTGAACGCTTAATAAGAAAGGGAGTTCCGTTACGGCGGCTTGGAAGTGCAGCCATTGATCTTTGCTGGGTGGCTGCCGGAAGGTTTGATGGATTTTACGAACATAAATTAAGTGCCTGGGACAGTGCTGCAGGATTTTTAATAGTGGAAGAAGCAGGCGGAAAAGTAACCGATTTTGATGGTAATTATTATTCTGTATATCAACCACACCTGCTGGCCACCAATGGCAAAATTCATGATGAAATGCTGGCAGTAATAAATAATCAAAAAGTGTTGTAAGCGATTTTGACAAACGGCAAAAGGTAAAAGAAGAAGTACCTGTAGTACCTTCTTAACAAACAATAAACACAAAACTGAAAACCAAAATAAATGAGTAACGAGCGTACGGAAATATCATCCCTGGGAGAATTTGGCCTGATAGATCATCTCACACAAAACAACGAGACAAAACTTGCTTCTACTATTTTAAGCGTGGGTGACGATGCAGCAGTGATTGATCATTTTGGTAAGCAAACTGTAATTACAACAGATATGCTGGTAGAAGGTATTCATTTTGATTTGATGTACACGCCGCTTAAACACCTCGGTTATAAAAGTGTAATAGTAAATCTCAGCGATATTTATGCAATGAATGCCATACCCACCCATATCACCATCAGCATAGCTTTTAGCAATCGTTTTAGCCTGGAGGCAATGGATGAATTTTACGAAGGTGTGTATGCAGCATGCGAAAAATATGAAGTGGACCTGGTTGGAGGCGATACCACTTCTTCACAAAAAGGATTTGTTATTTCTATAACTGCTATTGGTGAAGTAGCACCTGATAAATTTGTAAAAAGAAGTACTGCAGAAAAGGGCGATCTGTTATGTGTGAGCGGATTTGTAGGAGCTGCATTTTTAGGGCTTACTATTTTGGAAAGAGAAAAGAGAATTTATGCAGAAACCGGTTCTCAACCCGACCTGGAGGACCAGGCCTATATTGTTGGAAAACTATTAAAACCGGAAGCCAGGAAGGATATCATCGAATTTTTTGCGGCCAATGATATTACCCCCACATCAATGATTGATGTAAGCGACGGGCTTAGCAGCGAAAGCCTTCACATTTGTAAACAAAGCAATCTGGGTTGTGTTATTTATGAAGACAAAATACCTATACATGAAGAAGCCCGGCAATTTGCATACAAACTGGAACTGGATCCTACTGCCTGTGCATTAAGTGGCGGAGAAGACTATGAACTGTTATTTACACTGGCACAAAGTGATTATGATAAAATTGTATTAAATGAACAGATCAGCGTAATAGGATATATGACTGATCCGGAAGAAGGAACGCATATTTTAACAAGGGGTGGCAATAAGCATAAATTAGTAGCGCAGGGATGGAACCACATGACTAATTCCTGATTTTCTAATTTAGGTTACGCTTTAAGCCAGCAGATAAAGTTGTACATCAGTATAATTACCCAATGCCAAAAAGAAATTTTTTATCTTTTATTATTTTACTGCTATTGTTTACAGGTTGTGCTGCAAGCAAAAATTATAACCCCGGCAAAAAATTTTCAAAAGAGGAACTGCAACAGGATTATTCATTGCTGAGAAATATTCTGGAAAAAAAACATCCTGCGCTTTATTGGTACACACCAAAAGACAGCATGAATTATTATTTTGACAGCCTCTATAATAGTATCCCCGATTCAATGACAGAGCTTCAGTTTGGGTGGAGGATATTGGCTCCGCTTACCAATAAAATTCATTGCGGCCATACCAGTTTTGGAATGAGTAAAAACTGGAGTCGCTTTATTAGGGATAAACGCACTCCTTCGTTTCCCCTGCATGTAAAGCTATTTGCCGATACCATGGTGGTAACTGGAAATCTCAATAGAAGAGATTCTATCTTTAGAAGGGGAACGCTACTTACATCTATCAATGGTATTCAGAATAAGCAACTGATACAAAGAATGTTTCAATACCTGCCCCTGGATGGATATGCGGACAATGTAAACTACGTTCGGCTCAGCAGTAATTTTCCTTATTTCCACCGCAATGTATTTGGTATTTACAAAAACTACCGGGTTGGGTATATAGACAGTAGCGGAACACAGCGAACCAGTATTTTGCCGATATACAACCCCGGTGCTGATTCCACCGCAAAAAAGCAAAAACCGGACAAGCGAAAAAAGATACCCCGGCGAATAAGAAAGCGGGAGCAGATAGAGAATAGCCGGTCATTGGAAATAGATCCCACCAGCCGAACAGCTACATTATTCCTAAATACTTTTTCAAATGGTGAAGGAAGACATCTGCGAACTTTTTTCAGGCAATCTTTCCGGAAAATACAGCAACAGCAGGTTCAAAATCTAATCATTGACCTTCGCAGCAATGGTGGTGGCGATGTATCAATGTATGTGCTGCTCACCAAATTTATACGGCGCACCAGTTTTAAAGTAGCTGATACTGCTTACGCCACAGCAAAAAATCTTGCTCCCTACACAACCTATCTCAGGCATGGATGGCTGAATAATATTGGTATGTTTTTTATCACAAAAAAGCAGCGGGACGGTAATTATCATTTTGGCTACTGGGAGCGTCATTTATATCGTCCTAAATCCAATAATCATTTTGATGGTAAAGTATATGTGCTAACCAATGGCCCTACCTTTTCCGCCTCCACTCTTTTTTGCAATGCAGTAAAAGGGCAATCAAACGTAACCATACTGGGCGAAGAGACCGGTGGCGGCTGGCATGGTAACAGCGGTATTATTATCCCTGATATTATCCTGCCCGTAACCAAACTCAGGGTGCGCTTACCCTTGTTTAAACTGGTACAGTACCAGCATGTTCCCCGCAACGGCAGGGGGCTACTACCTGATATTTATGTACCGCCAACAGTAGAGGGCGTAAGGCAAAATGTAGACAGAAAAATGGAGATAGTAAAGGCCTTGATCAGGCAAGCTAATGATAGGACAGCAAAATAAAAACTATAGAAAATTAAAATCATCGGCATCTTTCCAAAAAGGAAATTTTGACCGTACCTCCTGCAGATCTTCCTTTTGTAAAGTAATGGTAAATATATCTTCTTCATCCGGCATGTGGTACAAAACTTCGCCCAGCGGATCGATCACCAGGCTGTTGCCACTGTAATTGATATTGTTGCCATCCCTGCCCACCCGGTTTACACCGATCACATAACTTTGGTTTTCTATTGCCCTGGCACACAGTAATGTTTTCCATGCATGACTTCTTCTTTCCGGCCAGTTGGCCACGTAGATTAAAATATCATATTCCGGTCTTATACTGCCGGCCGCTTGTGTTTCTGAAGTAACCTGGCTTTCATCCGTTATTTGATCAGTTTGCAATACCCGGTTCCTGGCCCATACCGGGAACCTTAAATCATAACAAACCTGCAGGTTTATCTTCCATCCTTTTACAGATGCAATCAGGCGCTTGTTGCCAGCGGTGTAATGTTTATCTTCTTCGCCGTATGCAAACAGATGGCGTTTGTCGTAATATCCAAACTGTCCGTTGGGCAGCATCCACACCAGCCGGTTGAAATAGCGATCATCTTCCTGAATGATCAGGCTTCCTGTTAAAATAATTTTATGCTTTGAAGCAATATCTTTCATCCATTCAATTGTTTCTCCATCCATTGTTTCAGCCAGTAATTGCGGGTTCATACTGAAACCGGTGCTAAACATTTCGGGCAAAACAATAATTTCTGTTTTTTGGTCCAATTCATTCATCTTACGCTCCAATACCTGCAGGTTAGCCGCTTTGTTTTCCCAGGCCAGGTTTGTTTGTATGGTAGTGATAGTAAGACTTGACATTTGGTTGATTTACTTACAAATGTACAATAAGCTTAAATTTATATTTCGGCAAATACTGGATGCCGGCTTATTAGCTGGTGAGCCCCAAAAGAAACAATATCGTTTGGGCGTTAGAAATTCATCTGCGTTTCATTGGAACGATCTATTTTTTTTGTTGAGATTTTGTAAACAAAAAATCATGCACTTTTAATTCGGGATGCAATTCACACAAGTTCCGAATTTGAGTAAGTTGATTTTGTGTTAAAAATGACCGTATAATTGAGTGTGATCAAAAGTTTATTGCTTAATGTCCGACTATACTTTGTAATGCTGGTCGAAGGGCCTATGTTAAGTCTGCAATTGTAATCACTTTAATTTCTGTTATAATTTTTAAACGAAAATCGTTTGTTAAAAAATAATCAGCTTTACATTCAATTGCAGTAGCAACTTGCAAAGAGTCAGGAGTTCTACTATTATATTTGGCCCTGATTTCAGCAGCCTTTACGCTTATTGGGATGGTAATATCAAAAATATCTATTCCCTCCGAATTGGTAAGTATTGTTTTATACTGCTCTACAATTTTAGTCTCGCCATCCTTTAATGGTTTTACTAAGACTTCAACGAGGGTTAGAGTTGACGTAAGAAATTGAAAATGTTTTTCGTCGTTAAGTTTAAATAATTTTTCAAGCTTTTCCTGGTAATCAGAATTACCTTCAATAAAATAAATTAAGGGAGCTGTATCCAAAAAAACCGTCTTGTTTTTTAATTCGTCTATTACCATTGTCTTTCCTGCTCAATATATTCATCAATATTAATTTTCTTCCAAACTTTTGAGCCAATGCCTGATATTTTGGAAAGCTTGGTAGGAGTGTTTGTTGATTCATTTTTTCTAATTAGGGCAACTAATCTCTCCAGAAGAGTGAATTGATCCTTTTTGTCAAGTTCTTTCACTTTGGAAAGAATATCATGTAAGTTTAAAGTTGCAGACATAACTTAAAATTAAGTTTTTTTTCCGGTTTTCAGCGTTTCGTCCAGCGTTTTGAACGGCCAAAATTAATGGCAGTTTAATTTTCTATTCACCTATCATACCGTTAGGGATAAACTTGATTCTTTAAATAACACTACGCAAGGTTATCTCCCAGCTATTAAAAATTCCTTACACTTCCTCCTCATCTTTTCATAAAAATTATTATTCCTCCTGAAAAAATTGGCCTTAATTTTATAACCTTATGCCGGCAGCTCAAAAACTTTCAGAACTCATCAGCGAAATTGACGCCACTATTAACAACCGGTTTGCCGGTAAAACTTTTTGGATCAGGACCGAAATAACGGATGTTAAAAAGTATGGCGATAAACGATGGTGCTTCCTTAAGTTTATTGAAAAGGAAGGCAATAATATCACCACGGAGATGAAAGGTGTTTTCTGGTCCAATACCTATCACCATATAGAAAATTTTGAAAAGGAAACGCAGCAGCTATTTACCAGCGGGCTCGAAATTACCTGCAATGTTAGGGTACGGTTTCATAAGCGGTTTGGTTTAGACCTGGAAGTATTGGCTATAGATTTTGCCTATGCGATCGGTAAGCTGGAGATGGAAAGAAAGCAAACCCTGGAAAGATTGGTTAAGGAAAACGCATCGATACAGTTGCTGGGTAATGGTAATTTTTCCACCATCAACAATCGTCTTTTATTACCAACCGTTTTTCAGAAAATCGCATTGGTTACTGCCCCCAACTCGGATGGCCAGCGGGATTTTAAAGAAGTTATTGAGAAGAATAAATATGGCTATGCTTTTTTGATAAAAGAATATTTAACACAGGTACAGGGCGATACGGCTGCCGCATTAATCATTCAACAATTAGAAAAAATTAAGGTAGAAAAAAGCAGTTTTGATGTGGTGGTGATTGTGCGGGGTGGCGGATCTGATACTGATTTTAAATCTTTCAACACATTCGAGTTATCCAATTATATAGCTGATTTTCCAATACCCGTTTTAACAGGCATTGGCCACGACCGCAATACCAGCATTGTGGATTTGATGGCGCGACAGCATAAAACTCCTACCGAAGTAGCTACCTTTATTCTTGATAACAACATGAGTTTTGAACAGGATGTGCTGCAGTTGAAAGAACGCTTTTTTTCTGGTATACAAAACCTGGTGGTGATGGCCCAAAACAAACTGGCATACAATACCCGGATTGTAAAAAGCAGTAGTCCCAAAACCATACTCAACAAAGGTTTCGCAATATTGATGCACAATAATAAAATTGTAACTAACCCGAAATTGATCAAGGCAAACGATCCTTTACAGGCGTTATTGAAAGATGAAAAAATATACACTACGGTAAATAAAAAGGAAACCAATGAAAACAACAATGAGTTTTGATCATGCATTTGCTGAACTGGAAAACCTGGTTGAACAAATAGAAGATGAAAACATCCAGTTAGATACCCTGGCCGAAAAAGTAAAGCAGGCAACTGAACTGATTAAATATTGCGAAACAAAACTGCGCAGCATTACAGAAGAAATTGAGCAGGCAAAAACTGGTAATGGATAATTATAGTTCGGCTTTATTTTAGAAGCTCATTGATTGTCTCGCTGATCAGCCCGCCTTCATACCCTTTCAGTCTTAAATAATCCTGTAGTTTTTTCTTTTTGGTAAAAATGTTTTTTTCATTGCTGAGGCTGTTCAATTTTAGCAAGGCCAGTTTTTTTAACGTCTTTTCATAATCCGTATCATCAATGGCTGCCAATGCTTTTTTAATACAATATTCGCTGATCTGTTTTTGTTTTAATTCGTATTTGATTTTTATCCTTCCCCATTGTTTGGTTCTGAAATGGCCTCCGGCGTACATGATAGCGTACCGCTCCTCGTTTAAATAATTTTCTTCAATCAGTTTGCTGATCATTTCATCTACTTCATTTTTATACAAACAAAAACTGTACAGCTTTTCCTTTACCTCACTGTGGCAGCGCTCCTGGTAAGCACAATAATGTTTGGCTTTTTGAAATGCATGTTCTTTTGTAACATAGGGTTTGTTTACCATCCTGTAAAAATAGAAAGGGAAGGCTTTACACAAACTATTTATTTTTTGGAATATGCAACTGCAATTTCAGCCGGATATGCTGAATCATTTATTCGGTATTGCGCACCAGCTGCTTCAACTCTTTTACATAAAATACCCGTGGCTCGCTCCTGCTTTCGCCATTGCCTTCTGTTTGATTGAGTGGCACCCCGGAATTATCCAATGTTTGTATGGTCCAGATAAATTTTTTGCCGGCTTTGTTATTTTTGGAGCTGTCACTCACCAAAGATTGCGTTGAATTGTCAGCGGTGTTGTTCGCTAACATCATGCCCAACATGGGTTGCCAAATAAACTGGGTGGTGCCAATTATATTTCTATCCAGCAAAGGCTGATTGCTTCTCAGCGCCTGTACATCATGTTGGTTTTCCAATACTTCAAACACCTGTATCCGGTAGGTAACGGGTGTGGGGGAAGCAGGACTTACAGGTGTCCAGCGGAAAGTGATAGCAGATTGTGCGGTTTTTGCGTTTAACTCCTGTTCATTGGCCGGCATCATTAAAATGGGTAACTGATATGCGGCCAGGTAAAAGTTTTTACACACTTCAGCGGAGGCGGGTGCGTAATCAGGCATTCTAACCAACTGTACACAGAGCGAATAGTTATCTGCGGGCAGCTTGCCTGTTCTTTGTAAAGTAGACTGGTACTTGCCGATAAAGATGATATTTTCCAGCGGCACAATATCCAAAGCCCCCAAAATAGTGTTTGCACCCGGTAACGGACTATATACTTTGGCTGTATTTAAATTGGTTGTACCTATAATTGTTCCGTCAGTGGTTTTAATGGTTGTTTTAATTTTTACATCCAAACGTACACCCTGGCTTGATCCGATAATAAATGTTAATACATCTTTCCGGTTTGCCCATTCGGTTAAGTTGGCCGGCGGCCTCCCTGATAAGGATAAGGTAATATTTACCTGCGCCAATAAACCACCGGAATATAAGAGTGCAAAAAGGAGTATCCATTTCGTTTTCATGTAACTATTTTTTCTTTGTGTCAAATTTATACTGAAACCCCGTACGGCAGGTACTTTCCAAATAATTAGCCCCATTGGGTATAATGGAATTGCCGTACTTAAAGTAATTGGTCGACAGGTAAGTATTCCAATTGAATTGTTTGGTAATCTTCCAGTCTACACTACAGGAAGCAATTAAATTGTTGTCTGTTTTAAAGGCATTCAGTTTTACCAGGTTGTATTGCAATTGCCCCCTCAACTGAACTTTCTTTTTCGCAACCGGCATACCCAATCCGCTGCTTAGCGTTACGAGGGTAGTCTTTGCCAAAGGAACATCATTAAAAAAATACATCACGCTAAAATCCGGGGTCAGCTCTTTTGTAAAAAAAGTTGGTACATAAGTTAGCAGGGCGGTATGGGTATTGTTGCTGGTGGTAAGGCCGGTCAATACATCCCGTTCATCGTATTTACTGTAATTGTAACTCATGCTGAGCATATTACTCTTTTTGCTGTTGGTCCAGGTATAGGTTGGGTTCAATCCCAGGTCGTTGCTTACATTCTTTATTCCATAAGGGTTAAGGCCGCTTGCCGATTGAAAACCAAAATTATTATAGTTGGCATTTAAACTCCATTGCTGATTAAACTGCGTAAACCAGTTGAGGTTGCCAATAAATTGTTTTGCCCTTAAAGAAGTATTGCTGATATTATTGACGCGTTGCCCCAGGCTGGCAACAATGTTCATTTTATTTTTCCAGGTATTCCATTTGGTATTCACCACATAATCCAACCGGTCGGGTTGTAAATATGGATAGCCCGCTGTTTGAAAACCGGCGCCAAAATATTTGCTGCTGATTCCAATATCAAAGTTTTTTCCTTTTTTACCAATCGATCCGGTACCGGCAAAATCTTTCACAGTGGAAGTATGCGCATTAATAAATGGTTCAAATGATTTAATTAATAAAGTAGTGGGAGTGGTTAAATCTTTAGTGAAGATCGAATGAGCACCTTCCAGTTTCAGGTACCATCCTTTTTCAAAAAAAACATTGGTTACCAAACTTACGATAAACCCTTCCTGCGGTTTAATGGTTACTGGTGGCGGAAGCGCAGAGTTCACAAAATCTTTTCCCTTTGCGAAATTAAAAGCCACTTCATATTTACCCTCTCTTTCTTTACCCAATTGAAACATCCAGTTCTGCCTTTTAAAAGCACCGGTAATAAGCGGTGGACCGGCATAATAATTAATCCCGGGCTGTGAAACCCCTGTGAAGAATTTAATGCGGTAAGTGTTGGGCCGCAGGTCAATCCCGGCACCAAATACCCCAATATCACCGGTACTCAGTTCACTGTATTTAAGGTATTGGGTGCCCAGTTGCAGTTCGGCCCATTTGTATTTGGGGTTAACGGCTATATTGTTTACCGGGTTGGTGATCCATTGTTTAAAATTTTGTTTTGGCCCACCGGGAATAAAGCCACTGTAGGGCCCGGCATAATTGGTTGGCAACGCCGCCAGGTTGATATTAAACGGAAGGGAAAAGTTTTTACCAAATTGAAAATTGGGCATAAAGCTAAACCGTACCTGGTTCCATGGGCGCCGGGGCGTGTAGCCCATCCAGCCCGTTGGGTTTCGGCTTAAGCCATAACCTTCGTAGGTAACGCCCATTGTGCCGCTTACAGAAACGCCGGGCTTTTTTTCCTGTGCATCCACTACTGAAGCAATGAATATAAAATACAGTAAGGCAATTGTTTTAACAGCAATCGTTTTTTGTTTGGTACGCATCATAAAACAATTTTATTGTTTTGTTTTTCCTTTCTCTTTCAATGCCGCCAGTTGCTTTTCCAGTTGCGGCAACAATTCTACGTCTCCTCTTTTTATGCCACTTTCTTTTAACTTCTTTAGTTCGTTAACCTTTTGCTCTGTATTGCTGATGATTTCTTCAATGCCGGGCTGCTCCTCCGTTTGGGGAATGGCTGCATTTTGGGCAGGCAGGTTTACTGTATTTTTATCTGAAGCGTTATTTGCATGGGCATCCCCGCAAGTTGCGCAATTGGCTGCAGTAGCGGGGCTAACATTTTGCATCTCCTTGTCCTTGGGTGTGTTGCCGGTTGTACTAACCGGATTTTGGGCAACCGGGGGAATGGCAACTACAAAACAGGTGGTTACTTCACATTCCTTACAATTTCTGTCCCTGAAAGTAAACTTCACACAGATTCTTACATACAAGGTGCAGCAGCCGATTACAGAAGGATGAGGCAAAACAAATTGCATATTGAGGGATGAAGGCAAAATAAATCCACTGTAATTGCCCCATATTGTTTCCCTTGGGTTTTGATGGGTATTGGTAAGTGTTGGGGTAAATTGGGTAACGGGCGGATTGGTACCCATGGTGATACTGTCTGCCACACTTGCGTTGGTATTGATATTCGTAGCATTGTAAATACTACCCCAGGTATATGGTAAATTTTTACAACTGATGCACTCATTATTGTAACCACTGGTAAGATTAAAACTGACCACTTCTGCCCTAACTTGTGTAAATAAGGCGCCGGCAGGGGCAGTTATATTAAATGCCTGGTTGTATAATGTGTATTTAGGATTGGTACTCACAACTGTTTGCGATTTCTTTCCGGGAGTTACTGCCAATTGGTACTCACATGGGCAAATAGGGCAAATCACTTTGAAGACAAACACACAGCTATCGCAGATTTTATTACCGCACTTGCCATATATTTTAACCGTATAATAACCGGCGTCATTGGTATAAAAGCTCGCCGTGTTGGTAAATGTAGTTGAGCCGCCTACAGGTGGAGTAACCACTATCTGAGTACTGCCACAATCGGGTTTACTGCAAATATAACTGGCGGTAAAATTATACGTGGTTTTGCATTTCAAGCTGATAGTATCCTTTTTACCACAATTCAATTGAAGCGAAAAATTATTGTTTGGTATAACTGCATTCGCCGCTTGCGCAGATTCAATTGTTCCGGAATTTACATTGCCCCTTTTTGCAGCATCACCACTGGCTGTCTGCCTGTTCATTTTATTCACCGGCATTCCATCAAACAGGTGCGGGTTATGAATGATGATGGGATTATTGGAAATAGTAATAGGTCCCCAATGGCTCTGGGCACAACCACAGCCATCATCCACTACCAGCCCGATATCCAGGTCATTATTGTCCTGGCAGGAGAATTGGAAAGTGGCGCTCATGTTTGTATTGGGATTGATATCGCTGTTGAGTGCATTGTTCGTATTGTTTTGATTGGTGAGCATGTAGCCGGCAGGTGGCGTTACCACCAGGTGATAAGTACCTGCGGTTAATCCGCAAAACTGGTAGTAACCCGGCTGGCTGGCCATATTATTGGTAGAGATATGTGGTAACCCTACCTGGTTATTGGAAGCATCAAACAGGGTGATGGTGCAGCCATTGATACCAGGCTCGCCGACATCCTGCAAACCATTTCCGTTGGCATCAAACCAAACAAAATTGCCGATGCATCCACAACCCGTATCAATAATATTTACACATACTTTTCTTGATTCGGCACCTAACGTCTGCACCGCATTTTGCGAAGCAGTTGCAGCAAAACTGTTCCAGCCCACAGAGCCTATGGGTGCACCGGGTGGAACCTGTGCCGAGAAGAAGTAAGTTTCTGTTTGGCCGGCAGCCAATGAATAGGAAGCAAAATCAATGCGGATAGCTTTTTGATTTTGGATAGCGGCTGGTATACCGGGAATGGATGCATAAGGCAGCCAGGTAGCGGCCGAATTACAACCAACCGTATTGTCGGGAATTAAGTTAAGATAAGCGCCCCTTGTGGGTAAAAAATTGGTAGCATATTCAATCGTGCTTGCATTGCCGAGTGGAAGGGCGCTGGTTAAATAAATGGGTATGGTACTCAGCCTGCTGTTGCAATTCACCACATATTTATCGCCGGGTGTTGGCAACAGGTCCATCATTTTTATTTGCGAAAAAGGAACATTGCCGGCATTCTTTACCTTTAACCGGTAATACACGGTTGCACCCGGCGAAACGGAAATACAACTGTCCCAGAGCACATTATCCGCACTTACTTCTTTGGTAAGTTCCAGCGGTACTTTTCTTTCGCAGATATATAAAGAAGCACTATTGTCCCATGGATAATATTCTGTAACGATGGCATTGCTGCCATCATAACAATCCTCGTGATTGGTAAGTAAGCCAGCCGGAGCTGCGGTAGTAACCACGGCTTTAAAATTAATCACATACCAGTCGCTGCCACTATTGCAATCTGCGGTCAATGTGGGTAAAATCCATTGCAGGCTGGTGGTGCTGGTTGCTTCGGTATGTGCTACAGAAATGCCGGTACCTGCCTGGTTAATTGTATTACATTTTGTATAGCTGGCATATTTTCCAAATGTGCTGCTGTTGGGCACGTATTGCAAACCTACCGGTAATACATCCTTTATACTTCCGCCCGCAAAATTGGCGGTACCATAGTTATGTACGGCTATCGAATAATTGATGGTATCATTTGGATTGAGGCAATTGTAATAGGCATAGTAATTACAAAATCCTTTGATGGTTTCAATTTTAGGTAACCTGTTGCTGGTTACAAATGATGGTGTACAATTGTAATTGCCACTGGATGTATTGTATGCAGCTCCAGTCATGGTTACTGGGGTTCCCGCAGTGATTGGGGTACTGGTGTTCCAGGTATTGGTTAAAACTGTGAAATACAATTGCCCGAAATCCTGTATGGCATTTCCCGTAATACTCATGTTGGAAGTAAGATTGAAATTGGTAATAACGCAGGCTGGCGGAATACTAAATGGCGCCGCATAAAAATTTACGGTAGTTGCAGGCAAAGGCCCCGTAAATGTTTGCGTATAACTGCCACAGGTTGTGTTAACCGTAATGGTGACCGTTTTGCCTGCAGGTATTGCATTCATTTTAAAAGAATCAACATGTATTTGAACAGGGATGGGTACATTGTAACCTATATTATTTAATGTAGTGGTACTGGTTGCACATTGGTTGGTTTGAGCCAGGCTGATATTGAGCCAGGCCGGGCAACCTATAAAATAATAAGGTGTGTAATTGATATAATAAGGCGTACCAAAGTTGCCGCAGGTAGTACCCGGATAAGCCCCGATTAATGTGATACACTCCGAAGCGGAGGTAATTGTTTTGGCGGCGCTGGTGCAAAAGTTGGTTCCATTCAACGTACCTGTATTACACTTAGTGGTATTTAAACTGGTAAGCGGAAACTGAAGATGAACGTAGTAATCATAATACCCCGTGTTTACATCCAGCGTATTGGATCCGTTACCGGCATTCCAGGTAACGGTACCCGCCCCGGTGGTTGATGGAATTAAGTTACCTGCTGTGGTAGGCCATCCGGTATGAACTCCCGCAACAACTGCACCGGAAGGAAGGTTATCCGTAATGGATGCGTTTGTAACATTAATACAACCGGTATTTGAAATGCGAAAATGGTAATACACATCTACCATGCTACCGCAAATGGATACCACATATTGCATTGGGTTGGCGGCGGTATAACCACTGTGCCACACAGAATAACTATTGGCAATATATTTAGTGATAGCCCATCCTTCAGTGGCAACAGCCGTAAGGGTTAATGCACTTGCTGATACCGGTACCGGGTGTTCATTGGTAGAAATTTTTGCAGTTAAAATTCCATTGGTTCCATTGCAGGTAATACCAGGTTTAAACCTTACCTGGTAGCTTACACTATTGGCACTGGTGGGTTGGTTACCTAAGTTATAAGTAAGGGTGGTAGTAGTACCAACTGCTGAAACCGAGGCGCCTCCATAACTGCAAAAGTCAAAAATATTATTAGGTATGGTAGCAACGATGGTAGTACCGGTAGCTGCAATATTACTAATAGAATATTGAATGGTGATGGTATAGCAGTTGCTGCAATTATTAGACGGGTTACCGCTTTGGCTTTGACTGATACCCAATGTTTGTGTTTGTGCGGATGCGGATAAAAGCAGGCACCAGGTAAAACAAATTGAAAGAATATATTTTAAATTTTTCATGATCTTATTTTTAGGGGTCAGCAATCTTATGGTTTAGGGCAGCCGGTGATAGAGTAAGGATAACATACCAACACATTGCAGACTGTACAGTCTTCAAAAGTGATGATATAGCGGATGCAGAAATTTACAGTTGCATTACAACAACTGACTAATGGAGGGATGCTGACGGTATAATTTATGGGGACCCCGCTGCTGATATTGATATTGCCAACAGCATCAAACTGTGCCGAGTGACCCGCAGTAATGCCGCCGGAAAAATTAGGATTGCTGGTAGTGGCGGTATTAAAATTACCAAACGTATTGCTTTCCTTATTGCATACCAGGCAATTTTCATCAGTTGGTTTCATATCAAAATATACGAGGTCCGCTTTTATTCGCTTTACCTTTTTAGGGGACGCAGTTACGGTTGCGGTAAAGCTTAAACTACCACTTCCATTGTTTTGAATTGGACCGGTAAGCGGCGCGGTAATAGTGATTTCATCGCAGGCACTGCAGGGGCAGGGTGGGTATTTAAGACTATCAATTTCGTTCCGGGTATTTCGGTTCGGTTTATCTCTCAGGGCATCATCCACGAGGCCATAGTATGTAAATTGTACCGGCGTGTTGGTAGGGGTAGAGTAGTCAAATTGAAAATTATGGATGCTGTTGGGTGCAAGTAATGCCGGTGTAAAAATAGAAGCCGGCAGCGGCGTTATATTACTGATGGTTCCCGAACTGGCTTCCAGTATATCATTCATTGTTAAGGCGCCGTTGTAGCTACCTGTTTTAATACGGATATTATTGCGAAGGTTTAATCCTGTACCAGGATTGGGATTGGCAGGATAACCGGCAAAAGCGAGGTTGTCGTTTAAAAAAATATTATCAAGGCTTGTATTTTTATTCTCGTAGTGCGCCCAGATATGATATTTAAACAATCCATTTTCTTTTTTCAAGCAAGTTGCGGAGTCTATTTTAAATTCGGCATTTGCACCACCCATCATTTTCTGTGTGAACGGGATCGTGTCATTGTCATTTTTTCCCTTAATGCTAAAAGAGAATAGTTCGCTTAATCCATTATTTCTCCCAACTGGTTTTTCCTGTTTATCCAAAGCCTGTATACTCCAGGTAAAATCGCATAGGTAAGGTGGTTTGCATGGCCCGGTTATTATATTGGTAACTACTGCCTGTGTTATATTCGCTACATCCTTTGTTATAATGGGTTGATTGGCTTTCATTGCCTGTGTACCATTCTGGCCCTGCATCAGTTGCCATACCTTTAGCCGGTAAGTGACAGCTTCTCTTGGTTTTGGTACCAATGTTGTCCAGCGAAACATCACCGGCTTCAGCAAATCTTTTTCAGGAAAGACCTTTCCATTTTCGGGTACAATTAAAGTGGGCGGGGCATAGTCAGCATCTTTGGGAGTTTCCACTACGAACTCTTTACACAATTCATTACTGATAGGCCGCTTTTCAATATTAAAAAACTGGGCACAAATAGTATAGTTCCCATCTTTCAATTCCCGGCACCCGGAGAGAAGGCTGGTTAATTCTGCCGTAGCAAAAGTGCGGGTGGTAAAATCATCAACCGGGGGAGCGGTAGCCAGGTTATTACCACAAATGATATTCCCGTTTGCTTTTATCTGAAGTACTAACCTGATACTTTCTGTTCTACCTGTTGGTTGTTTTTGTGCTACCAGCAGCAATGATCCCGGAGTGTTGTTCCAATTATCGATCAGTGCGGGTAATCTGTTTTTTACAGTAAAATTTACCAGTTTTACCTGTTGTGGCTGGCTAAAGAGCAGGTTAAAAGTGAATAGTAAAAAGGGTAGTAAAAAGAGTTTTTTCATAATCAACATATTAGGCAAAGGTGATCGTTGTAAAGGTTCCTAAAAGTAATAATTATAACCTTAGTAAATAAAAATCAATTCTTTCAGGGTAAAGTATAGCTATATAGTATGATCATCTGATCGCACGGGCCATTTATGGCCCTGCAAAGTTCTGAATGGTTTCAGTTACCGGGAAAAATTTGAAAAATGTTATTACCTGAAATGCGGATTCCCCGTTATTCAGTAATTATGCTCAACTGATTTATTTAAAAAAATGAATTTAAGAGCATAAACGAAAAATTATTATATAAAGTATAAACAATGTAGCCGAACAGCGTTGGTTATACATAGAAAGTTTATTGAGTCTTATTTTTTATATGCTTTGTTTCTTTGAACCTGGCTGGTTCAATTAATGGTGATAGTGATTATGGCAGGCTACTTATCCGGTGGACAACATGGGGCTTTAATAATAAAATAAGAAAGAAGGGGATCGAATATTACAAAGAAAAATGTGCATGCCGGTTAGATATTCAACGGATATATTCTTCTGCAGTATTCCGTGTAAAGGCCTATCCCAACGGATTTTACAAGTCGTTTTATCTTTTGTCTTTAGTTGATCATATTTAGGCAATTCGCTTGTGATGATAAGTCGTTTAAAGTTTATTTTCTTTAACCTGTTATAAAATGCTTTGGCAATCTCCGATAGCTCTATTTGAATTTACGAGATCACCAATAAAAACATTATGGCGCATTGGGTATGGCCAACTGTGCGGCATACAAAAAGCCCCGGCTTAAAAAACCGGAGCTTAATCGTATTCAAAAAGTTACAAAATAATTGTTCGATCAATGGTCCTGCTACAGGGGCCTTAATGATAGGTTACCGAATTTGCTTCTTTTTCCAGCATGGTTATTTCCTGGGCCATCTCGTCTACATCTCCTTTCAAATCGTCAATCTTATCGTTAAGAGTATCTCTTAAATCACTGATCGTTTCCCGTACCCTGTTTCCGGTACGATGCAATTTCCTTCTTGTAACAGAACCTTTATCCGGGGCATATAAAATACCAAAAATTGCCCCTACGGTAACTCCGATTAAAAACTTATTAGCTGTCGTCATGATGATTTGTTTATTTTAAAAGCGATTAAAAAATTGAGTTTTCAAATTGTAATGAATGTAACTGCCCGAAATGATTGGCACGGGATCGGTTTTTAATCCAAAATCCAGCGCCAGTCATTTTAAGAAACTGAAAAAATTATGCCAGAAGTTTCCCAGTTAAAACCTTTGGCAGGTGAGCAGATTTTTCTACATATACACTGGTTTTTGTACATCAACCAGGTACTTATCAACGTTGTGGTTCATTCCCTGAAAGGAAAATAACAGCATTCAATGGAAGCAACAACATTTTCGAAAACGGTGCTAAATCCGGATATGTGTTTGTAATAATGCAGTATTCTGCAGGGGTGCAAAGCCAGCTACTACCAGTAAACCTTACCTGAATATATTTATTTAGAAAGTGGCCAAAAAGGTTGCAATCCCATCTAATTTGTTGTAACTTTTTACTTCAAAATTTCCTATATATGAAACAATACCATTTAATTTCACGCATAGCAATCTATTTGCTATCCATCGTTTTGTTTGCATTTGGAGTATTTCATTATTTATATCCCCATGACCTTTTGGTGTTTGTACCAGGCTTTTTGCCCGGGGGGATTACATGGGTTTATTTTGTGGGTACTGCGTTTATATTGGTAGCCATTTCTTTTTTAACAAACAAAATGGTAAAGGTCGCGGGATACCTGCTTGCCATATTATTGATCATATTCATCATAAGTGTTCATATTCCAAATTACCTGAATGCCGGCGACAAAGACATGCGGCAAATGGCCCTGATTAATTTATTAAAGGACACGGCTATTGTTGGTTTCGCATTACATATAGCGGCCGGTGCCCATCATCAAAAATTGCATTTGGAAGATAGCGATTAGAAGGAATTCTTTGTTATTTAATTCTTTGTTTGTCTTTTACCTGCCAGTGTCGCTTGATTAATATGGTAGCCTTCCGGCCCCTTCAAACAGAAAAACCGATCGGGTTGAATCCTGGATTTGCAGGCCGGTTGCTAAAAAGATTTGGAAAGAAATGTTTCCTGCAAACATTGAAGTGGCAAAAAGTTGTTTAGTTGAGTAAAATTTCTTTTAATATTTAAATCTTGCTGTATGAACTTCCTTCAACGTATTGAACAGTGGGGTGACAACCACCATCCCAAATGGCTTGATATTATCCGAATAACTTTAGGTATCTTTCTTTGTTACAAAGGAATAGACTTTCTGCAAAACATGGGTACTTTGATGGGGATGATGCCTATTAAGGTAGAATTCAATTCCCTTATGTTTATTGTATTGGGTCATTATGTGGTATTTGCCCATATCATCGGAGGCATATTAATTACATTGGGATTGTTTACCCGGTTTGCTGCCCTTATTCAGATTCCGGTACTATTGGCTGCAGTTATCTTCGTTAATCTTAAGGGAGATATTATGAGGCCCTATTCGGAATTATTTCTTTCCGTTATCGTGTTGATTTTATTGATTTATTTTTTGATTGTAGGCAATGGCCCATGGTCATATAAAATAGCGGAGGAAGAAAGGAAACGCCCATAACTGTTCAGCCTGCAAACTAATTTTTTACATCCTCCGGCAAATCTGCCAGGGAAAGGGAAGTTATTATTTCTTTGTGCATGATCCCTGTATATTTCCCCTCCTATCATTAACTTACCGGTTTCTCCGTCTATTCTTTAACTGATTTTAAATGAGTTGAATACCTATCTTTATTTAAGTTTTATATTTGAGGATATTCTAATTCGGTTATTCATTCTTTTACCCGTTAAGTATTTGTGACGTTACTGTATTGAACATCTTATCGCCAAAAATGAAAATTCAATATTGCTCGGATTTGCACCTTGAATTCCCGGAAAATATGCAGTATTTAAACCGGCACCCTATAAAACCCGAAGGGGATATTTTGCTCCTGGCCGGCGATATCCTTCCTTTTGCATTTGATCACCGTAATTTTATGTTTTTCGATTATGTTGCTGATAATTTTGAAGCAGTGTATTGGATACCGGGTAATCATGAATATTATGGATATGATATTGGCAAAACTCCGGATCCGCTTTTTGAAAAAATACGATCCAATGTTTTCCTGGTAAATAACTACACCGTTTCCTGTTCAGACGTCCATATTATTTGCAGTACCCTGTGGAGCCATATCAGTCTGCTAAATGAATGGAGCATTCAAAAAAGCCTGTCTGATTTTTATGCCATCACATTCGATGGTTTGCCATTGTTGCCGAACAATTTTAATACATTTCATCAAACAGCGTTATCATTTATACAAGGCGAAGTGGATAAATATTCAAGGTCAAAAACAATTGTACTCACGCATCATGTGCCTACCTTTCAGCAATATCCGGCAAAATACCGGCGAAGTATATTGAACGAGGCATTTGCTGTGGAATTACAGGATTATATTGATGGTTCCGGTATTAATTTCTGGCTCTATGGCCACCATCATTTTAATGCCCCCGGCTTTACCATCGGCGATACAACCATGCTGACAAACCAACTGGGCTATGTTAGAAAATATGAACATGGGAGTTATAAAAATAACGCGTGTTTTGAAATTTAATGGCTGCTTGCATAATGGGCCATTTCTTATACTAACAATTATAACCACCAGGCTAAAACTACTGATGGCTATTGGTAAAGTAATGGTATTATTAGTGAATACAAGTATGGCATAACGCAAATCGCAGACTATTCTATTGACGATTCACCATTGACCATTCACGATTTAGATTACATCCTGAAAAGGCCTTATTGCTTTTTTGAAGGGTCTTTAGTCATCAGTTCGGATAAGGTATTCCTGGCTTTTTCAACTTCAGCCGTTTGTCTTTCCTGTGCCTTCTTATTAAACTCCAGGTCGCTCTGTAGTTTTTTTAATTTCTTTTCCATATCGGCCTGGTCATCTGCCAGTGAAGCCAGTTTTTTCTCTTCTTTTTTTACCTGTGCCTGCTGGTTGCCAAGATCCCTGTCATACACTCCTTTTTTTACATCAGGTATCATACCTGTGAGAAAAGCGCCTCCTTTTTCAACCGGGGAAACGCCAATAGATTTGGCAGCATCAGATTTCATTTTTTCATCCGGTATTTCGCCTGGAAGGGCTGCAATAAAATAAACAACGGTTTGCTCTTTTTCTTTCTTACTTTTCTTTTCTACCTTGATAAAAGCATCCATAGGTTTTACCGGATCAATCCTTGGTAGTATTACATTCCGGTACACCATAAAGCTTTTAATTTCCTTTGGTTTTATTCCCTGTAATTTAAATCGTTCTTTAATAGCATCTTCCACAATATCAGGTGGTGCAT
Source organism: Ferruginibacter sp. (assembly GCA_031424955.1). Classification (GTDB taxonomy): domain Bacteria; phylum Bacteroidota; class Bacteroidia; order Chitinophagales; family Chitinophagaceae; genus Ferruginibacter. The sequence goes on from JANPIJ010000426.1 coordinate 49,207, forward strand.
TCAATTCAATCAGATAGCCGTTGTACTTGCCTCCATTGAATTCTATGGAAGTGTTTCTTGTTTCTGCACTATCTAAGCTTAGATCCTGTGAAGAAGCTACTGAAGCAATGATGATCAGCATACAGGTAACCAGGTATCGCATAAAGTTTTGTTTTTTATTGTTGGATAAAGGCAAATATAGGATCAATTTATTCGAATTGAAAGGGGCGTTCGTTTTTGTATTAATTTCTTTTTGGCATTATTAAAACTACCAGCACCAGGTTTCCTGTTGGTGGGGCACATAATACCAGTACCCGGATCAATAATCCCATTATTAAATAGCCAGCGGGAAAATGACACAGGTTTGATTACTCAAATTTAATTTGTGGAGAAGGGCGGGTATTAAAATGATACAACTATACTATCTCCGTTTCTTCGTATGGAGAAATAAAACGGGGAGCTATTTATTTGGTACTACTCATAATACCAGGATTCATGTACATGGTCAGATGTGTGTGTAGTGGCATCCAGCATTTCAATTACTTCACTGATATTAGTCGCTGGCAATCCAACAGTCCTGGCATGTTCACTGATTATTTCTTTGTTGGGTGCAGTATAAATGCAGTAGAACTTATCTTTCGTCAGGTAACTCTGCTCCCATTTAATCTGAGGCCCCATCCTCGCCAAAGCATCGCTGGAAACCTGTAAAATTGCTTCCAGTTGCGATTCGGTCAAATGACCGGCACCTGGTACTTCTCTTTCAATTATGTACTTAGGCATGATTAAATTGTTTTAAATGAAAGAAATAATTGCGTCTATAAATTTAAAATAATTTCCGCTATTCCCACGGGCTATTTTACTGACAAATTGAAAATTAACAATCGGTTTATATTGGCCTTTTTTAAGCACCATTAGTAAGATGAATCAGCATTTAACAACAGTACCTGGAACAGGTAAAACGCAGTCGGAATATATTTACATGATTGATGTTGTTTTCATTTAGTTTAAATTACCCGGCTATTTCTTTATTTTTATTGTATGCAACCATTTACAATACAACAGCAGGTAGGCAATACCGATATTTACCTGCTTGACCAGGTAATAAAGGGCAGGTACAGGGCAGATGATATAGTATTAGATGCGGGTTGTGGCACTGGCAGAAACCTTCATTGGTTTTTATTGAATCAAATTTCCTGTTATGGGATAGATTTGGATGAAGCGGCTATTCACCAGTTAAAACTGGCCTGGCCTTTTTTACCGGAGAATCGGTTTCAAATAAGTGCGCTGGAAAATTTACCTTTTGAAGATTGTTTTTTTAACCATGTGATCAGCAGCGCCGTTTTGCATTTTGCCAACAGTCATAGTCAATTTAAAAATATGATCGGTGAAATGATAAGGGTATTGAAACCCGGCGGTTCACTATTTATACGCATGACTTCAAATATAGGAATAGAAGATTCGGTTGAATCCATTGGGGATGGGGTATTTGCCATTCCTGACGGTTCTGCCCGTTTTCTGTTAACCAGGCCCTTGCTTACAAAAATAATCAGGGATTACCGGTTGATTTTATTAGAACCTGTAAAGACGGTGAACGTAGATGATATCCGTTGTATGACCACGCTGGTATTGCAAAAAGAAGTCAGCAACGAAGTGCCGGCGGAATAAGACGGAACTATGTTTTCGGAATAAATTTTTATCCATTTACTCAATCACCATGATGAACAAAATAAAACCTGATATAGATATCATATTGGACGTATTAAAAGAATCACTCGCCTGGTACCCCGCTTCCAAATTTGTAGAAAGCCTGTTGTACCAATACCAGGAAAGAGGCAGCCTTAGTAAAAAGCAATTGGAAGGATTGTATAGCAAAGCCTCCAATGTAAAAACAATTGCACCGGGAAAACTAGCCACACTGGAGGCCATTATTTTAAAAAAACCAACAAGGTATAAATCACCCCTGCCGGTTGCTGCTCCTTTACCGGCAAAGGACAACCTGTTCGAAAAAATGATGAATGATATTTTGGCAAAATACCCCCAACATAAAAGGGTGCTATTCATTAAACTGAAGTTTGAAAACAATGAAGCCATTTCTACACAGGAAAAATCAGAAATAGAAAGGTTTCATAAATTGCTGATTAAATAAGGCTGGTTTTTTTGATGGAAAAGCCAGGCGATAATTTTTTAGCCTTTAAAACACAAGCAATAATTTTTTGGTACAATGATAAGAAAAAACAGGTTCATTCAACTTTCACACAGGTTTACCATTGGACTGTTGCTTTTTTTATTATCCGAATCTGCACGGGCGCAGGTGGCAGGATGCCGGGATCCGTTGGCTACCAATTACAATCCTCTGGCTACCGTAAGTGACGGGGGATGTATTTATGCAGTTACAACTTATACACCGGCTTTAAAGGTGGATCCCATCAGTGATTCGCTCATGGAAAATAGTGGATTGCAAATGGCGGGCAATTATCTGTGGAGCTTTAACGATGGTGGCGGCAGTGCGGCGATTTACAGGATGGATACTATCACCAATTCATTGCTGCAAAGCGTTTACCTGGCTGGTGCTGTAAATATTGACTGGGAAGATATTGCCTTTGACGGGACTTCGTTTTACGTGGGCGATTTTGGAAACAATGCAAATGGAGCAAGAACAAATTTGAAAATTTACAAATTTCCTTTAAGCGCCATACCGGATTACACCACTAACCCCGTGGTTACTATTCCTGCGGGGCAAATAGCTGTCATCAACTATTCCTACAGCGATCAGCCACAGCCAATTTTGCCAACTTCGGCTAATAATACAAAATATGATTGCGAAGCAATGATTGTGGATGGTGGAAAAATTCACCTGTTTACAAAAAACTGGATTGATCTGGGCACTACCCACTACAAGATTGACGGGCTTACTGCCGGTACCTATATTGCCACTCCATTAGAAACATTGGCTACCGGTTACCTGGTAACCGCCGCGGATAAAGTAACAGGTCAGAAAACGGTGGCACTCCTGGGATATAAAAACTCAGGATCAGCACCACATTATATGCATTTACTAACCGACTATAACGGTGGAAAATATTTTAATGGCAATAAAAGACTAATTGATTTGCCGGATGTTACCGTGATGGGACAGGCCGAAGGAATTTGTTTTAGAACCGATACCTATGGTTATATCAGCAATGAAAAGTTTTTTCGTACTGTTTTTCCCGGGTTTGATATTAAGGTCGGCCCAAAATTAAGAAGCTTTGATATTAGTGGGTATGTATCTAATTTAACACCCATCTATATTTTTACCGGCAATGGAAACTGGGATGAAGGAAGCAACTGGTATAACAATAAGGTACCCATCTCCGCTATTAATTCGGGAAGCGAGATAGTGATCAACCCGGCACCAGGCGGCCAATGTATTTTAAATATTCTTTACACCCTTTCACCTGGCGCAAAACTAACCGTAAATGCAGCAAAGAATTTTGTAATACAGGGTAATCTTACAATACAATAATACCGGTAAGAAAATGGCTGTTGATCAGCGAATCATTAAATATGATAAGGTGCCCCGCTTAAGATATTTGCGTAGCTCTACCCAGGTAACGACGGGGTGATGCAAGATATTCAGGGCCGAAAAATTTCACCTTTGTCGTTGTATGAACAGGAGGCAAAAAAAAAACCACCAGGAAATTTTCCAGGTGGCTTTTTTTAATTGTAAACTGTATATAAATGAAAGGTGCGGATTGAACCAGACTAACTAAATAAACCGCCCTTTTTTAATGAACGTGTTCCTTCACCAATCTTAAATCCATTTTGATAAATTTGAATAGTGTAATTTCCCTGTTGAAAATTAGCTCCTGGTTTAAAAGCAAATTCAACATTCTTTCTTTTAGCTGTTTCTACATCTACCGGTACTTTTGCGGTGTACAATTTATCACCTTCTTCACGTGTGGTGAATGTACCTGCACCTACAGCATCACCTGATAATGGTTTACCATCAGGCCCAATAACCAGTACATATACATCAGTCATACCTGGCTGTGCAATGCGGTTATCAACATCAAAACTAACAACCAGTTTGTCTACACGTTTTGCAACGCTTGATATCTTTTCTTTACCATTATTTTTAACATTAATTGGAGTAATCTGGATGTTTGATGCATTTAAAGTAGAAGCAACATCCACTTTCTTCTCAAGATCTTCTTTAACAACGGTAGTAGCAGTAAGGTCGGTAGTTAATTTTTCTTTCTCCTGTGTTAACACCACTTTATCGTTTGATAAAACCTGGTTTTCCTGTGTTAAACGGGCCACTTCCACCTGCATACTTTCAATCTGTCCGTTTAAAGAATCAATCAGCGTTTTTGCCCTTGATAATTCTGCAGCGGTTGCATTTTTCTTATTTAAGATACTGCGTATTTCAGATTTTACTTTAGCGATCTCGCCATTTTTTGCTGTTAATTTACCTTCCAGGCCTTTGTTTGCACTGGTCATAGAATCAAGCCTGGCAAGTGATGCATCAAAGCTTTTCTGTACGATGCTTTTCTCTTCAGATACGGAAGCAATCTGGGTTTCCTGCTGGTGAATTACTTCAACTGTTTTATTTTTATCAACTATTAAGTAACCACCCAAACCAATAATACCGGCAGCTAAAACACCTATTACGGCATTTTTATAATTACTCTTGGCCGGTGACTGAACTGGTTCTGTTTTTGGAAAATTATCTGTAGTATTCATGATATTAAGTTTTAAATGATGTTGTATTAAATATTAATTTATTGGCGCCCGCTGCTAGATTTCCCAAAACCGTGCCACAAAACATTTTGGTGCATAAAGTATAGCCCTTACCTATGCGGAAAAATTTAAGGCCAAGCAGATTTTAACTGGTGATAATATTTTTCTTTTGAAAGAAATTGATGAGGGTTAGAATCCGGAAATTTAACAGGTATTTTAAAAACAGAAAAAATGAACTCGATAGTGAAAATGGTTAGCTGAAATGCAAATGGGATTGTATGGTGATATATTTTTTGTAAAATGAAAAAGTATAAGAACTGTTTTTACAACCAGTTCTTTAATAATCCCCATTGAATAACGGGTAAAATAAAAGCCAGCAAATAGAGGCTGATGAAAAAAAATTTTTGCGCCTTTGTTAAATCATGGTGATAGGCTGGCATCAGAATTTTCTCTATATAGCTAATTAACTCTTCCTCCCTGCCGGATGGTACACCGGGTGTAAACCTCCTGCTTAAAAAACTGCTTTGTGCTATCAATACATCTCTTATCTGTGCATATAGTTCATCGGTTAAATCTTCATAACTGCAATCGTAGGGAATGTTATTTTTAACCAATATTCTACGAACATGGTAGGTGAGTTGAATGGATTGGATACGCATAAAGATCAGCCATATGATAATTATTAAAAACCATGATTGAAAGGCAAACAAAGAATATAGGACTACCAGCAATGAAATGTACAAAAAGATAGTCTGTATAATTTGATTACCGCTAAAGAACAGGGTTTCTATAATCTGTCCGCCATCCAGCGGGTTTACCGGTAATAAATTAAAAAGGTTTAGAAATAAAAAAGCAAGCGCAGCCAGGTAGAAATAGTTATTGAAATTTTGTTGGTATAAAAACAATAGTATCATTCCGATCAGGATGCCGGGAACGGGTCCGGCAAGCAGCATGATGATTTTTTTATACTTGGAGTAATGGGTGGCTTTTCCTGAAACATAGGCCCCTAAAAATGGAACGAAAGTCATATTGATTCCTTTGTAACCAAAAATTTTCATTGCAATAAAATGTCCCGACTCATGTATAAATATTACGCTTACCAACAGGCATACTGCACTCCAGCTTTTAAAAATCCAGTAATCGACAGCAATAAAAAGTGCAAGGCTCAAACTGGTCCTGAAAATAGAAGCGGCGATGCTTACATGAACCGGCTTATGCTCAGTTAACAGGTCTTCATTGTCTGGATTCATGTATAAATTAAATTGATTCATACAAATATATCACAACTAATGGCGTTCTCTTTCTCAAAAGCTGCAATCTGATTGATTGCTTACAAAAGTGTATGAGGCAGCCAGCAGGTGTACCGCCAACTGCGAATGGCTCATCATACAAATGGGCAATCTTTATAATGATTTTATTGATGGTGTGGCGGTAATATGAGCGGCAGCCAGTTGAATTCAGCACCACCCGAATATTTGACTTCGTAATTTTACGTGCCCCAACCCCGTATATATTCATTCATTCAATAGAATTGTTACTACACCAACAGTATTTACTCTGTTAAAAAAAAGAGTGATAACGCTATTGTTTTACAACCAATACCGGCGCATCTTTGTATCAGAAAATGAGTGAAAAGATATCGTCAGTCAGTTTCTAAAAAATATCCAAATCCTACAGAAGACTAAAGAAACCAATATCCTGAGACTATGCCGTAAAAAGCGATGATGACTCGAAAACCAGAATTGATCCTATACCTACAGAAGACCAACGAAAACCAATATCCCGGGACTATGCTTTAAAAAGCGATGATGACCCAAAAACCAGAATTGATCCAAAACCTACAGAAGACTAAGAAAACCAATATCCGGGGACTATGCCGTTAAAAGCGATGATGACTCCAAAAACCAAACAACCAATATCCTAAGCCTATGCTGTAAAAAGCGATGATGGCAAAAGACCAGAAACACTGAAATCAGGAACAAATTATTCAAATGATTTTTTCCGCGAGGCAATGCCTCAACACATTAGTTGATCCTGTTGAACCACTACCCGTGGGTTAACAAAAAGCTTACTTCCACAGACTATGAAAAACCAGTAGCTGTGGAAGTTTTTTATTTTATGATTGTTGGTAATATCCCCCAAACAACCACTTCATTTAGCCAACTGCCCCCGCCCTTTGGTTAATTCCCGAAAACAACATTCACCGGTAACTTTACTATTACAGCCGTCGGGACTTTTGACCTCCGGAAGAACAACACCGGCGATCGCGGTTAATAGAGGGTTATCTACATCTTGGTGGTATTGTTTTCTACATTTTACATTTCCGGAAATAATAACCTTCATTTTATAAAATATTCTATAAAATATTTTACCCTCCTCAGTTGGGAGGCTTTTTATGCTGCTACCAGTAAAAATAGTGAGCGGCTTATTGAGCGAATTGGCTTAAATTTTTTTGTGAATTGTTATCACGATTATGAAAAGTCAACTAAAATGAACAGGTTGCACCAAAGTTAAAACTGCATTATCTTTTCCCCCGGTTAATATTCCCTAACATTAATATGCCGTGTTCGGAGGTTTTGAATATGAACCCTTAGCGGAAATTTGACCTGAGCGGATATTGATAAAGCATTTTAACTAACTTCAATGGTCGCCAATTGAACGGGTAGTGCAAACCAGGTATTTAACGATAGAATAAGATTTCGATTATGCTTAATAAAATATTAGCTGCAACGCTGCAAAAGCATTTGGGGAACATAGAAAAGCTACCTGTAGCATGGGAAGATTTTATTTCATCGGTCAATGAATCATTCAATGAGTACGATGATAAAATAAAAACCCTGGAAGCTGCTGTTGAAAACTCCACACAGCAACTGGAAGCAGTAAAAGAACAATTAGAGAAAGAAACTACCGGGCTTAAAAACGCACACAACGAGCTCAGCAGGATATTTAACCAGGTAAACGAAGGTTTTTTTTCAAGAGATATTGTGGCGGACAAATATATCCAGATGTCGGTTGGTTGCGAAAAGATTTACGGGTATAGCATTGCGGATTTTTTTTCCAATAGCCAGCTTTGGTTCCAGGTAATTCATCCAGGTGATCGTCACCTGGTTGAAAAGGAGAGCGGGCTGTTACAAAAAGGTATCCAGACAAACAGTGCTTACAGAATAATTCACAAGGATCAGTCAACCAGGTGGATAGAAGTAAAAGCGGTGCCCGAAATCGTGAATAATATCCTTACCCGGGTAGAAGGTGTAGTGAATGACATAACGGAAAGAAAAAATGCAGAAGCTGCCCTGTTAATAAATGAGCAACGGCTCAACCAGATTTATAATACGGTATCGGATATCATTTTTATGGTAGCCATCGAAGCAGATGGCAGGTTTCGGTTTGTTTCAGTCAATCTTTCCTTTTTAAAATCCACCGGGCTGCAGAAAGAACAGGTGAATGGTAAATACCTCAACGAAGTGATTCCTCCAGCTTCATTCAACTTTGTTAATGAAAAATATCAGCGTTGTGTGGCAGAAAAAAATACCCTTACCTGGGAAGAGACATCGGAATACCCCTCCGGAACAAAAACCGGTATTGTAAATATCAACCCTGTTTTGGATGAAAGCGGTACATGCATCATGATCATCGGATCGGTACATGATATTACCGAACGCAAAAAAGCTGAACTGCAAATAGCCGAAAGCGAGCAACGCTACCGCCAGATTGTGGAAACTGCGCAGGAAGGTATCTGGATGCTGGATAAGGAATTCCGTACTGTGTTTGCCAACAAAAAACTGTGCGACATATTTGAATACTCACCGGATGAAATACTTGGAAAGCAGTACCTGGATTTTATGGATGAGGAAAGAAAAGAACTGGCAAAAAAGATCATCCGGGGAATAGAAAGTGGGATTACAGAAAACTTTGATTTTTATTTTTTAACAAAAACCGGGAAAAGCATTTGGGCCAATTTATCGGTTTCTCCTATTTGGGATAATACGGGTAAATTTGACGGTGTGTTGGCAATGGTTACGGATATTACCAGGCGTAAACGAAACGAGGAATTGCTAAAGAAATCGGAGGCCGACCTGGATTTAAAAAATAAGGAACTCGAAAGGAAAAATAAGGAACTGGAGCAATTTGCTTATGTAGCTTCTCACGATTTGCAGGAACCCCTGCGCACTATTTCCAGTTTTGTAAAATTATTGAAACAGCAGTATGAAGGTAAACTGGATGAAAAGGCCGACAAATACCTCAGCTTTATTGTGGATTCCTCTGACCGGATGAAGGTGCTGATAAAAGACCTGCTCGATTATTCGAGGATTGGTATCAAAAACCAGTTGGAAAGAGTAGACTGTAACAGCATCATCCACGATGTAATGGCGGATATTGAATTGGTGATCCGGGATTTTAATGCGGAAATTGTATATGGAGATTTACCGGTTATAAATGGATATCCCACCGAGTTGAAGCAATTATTTCAAAACCTGTTGATCAATGCAATTAAATTCAGCAAAAAAGACATTTCTCCTAAAATAAATATATCGGTTAACAAAGCTGACGGTTATTGGAAATTTGCTTTTGCCGATAATGGAATTGGTATTGAAAAGATTCACCAGGAAAGGATCTTTGTTATTTTTCAGCGTTTACATACCCGGTCAGAATACAAGGGATCCGGTATTGGATTATCGCATTGTAAAAAAATAGTGGAATTGCACCATGGCAAAATATGGGTAGAGTCAGAGCCGGGTAACGGAAGTATTTTTTATTTTACAATCCCCTGTGCGGAGGGTGAATATATATTTGGATAAAACATGCATTATTGCTGCGCCCGTAATAATATAAAATGCTGACAGGGCAGCTTCTTTCCCTGGCAGAGCGCCTGTTATGTGCCATTCTACCTGCAAAAACGTACTATTACCATGGCCGTAAACGTACTAATGCCTCAAATGTATAGAATTCTTACTACGCCGCCAGTATTTACTCTATTACATAAAAAGAGTGATAATGCTATTGTTTACAAACCTTTACTGTCGCATCTTTATATCAGAAAATGATTGATGATATCAGCAGTTAGTTTCTAAATTAAGATCGAAAATCCTGAAGAAAACCATAAAAATCAATGTCCTGAGACTATGCCGTAAAAAGCGATGATGACTCAAAAAACCAATTGAATCCGTTATCCTGAAGAAGACCAAGAAAACCAATGTCCTGAGACTATGCCGTAAAAAGCGATGATGACTCAAAAAAAACCAATTGAATCTGTTATCCTGAAGAAGACCAAGAAAACCAATGTCCTGAGACTATGCTGTAAAAAGCGATGATGACTCAAAAAAAACCAATTGAATCTGTTATCCTGAAGAAGACCAAGAAAACCAATGTCCTGAGACTATGCCGTAAAAAGCGATGATGACTCAAAAAACCAGATTTTCCAATATCCTAAGCCTATGCCTTAAACAGCGATGATGGCAAAAGACTAAACACTGAAACCAGGAACAAATTATTAAAAGATTTTTTCTGGGAGGCAAAACCTCAAAGAATTGAATGATCCCAACAAAACCAACTTAGGTTGGTTTTAAATGCAACTTCCACAAACTATGAAAACTTTATAGCTGTGGAAGTTCGTTTTTTTTGTAAGATGTTTGATACCGCTCTCTTAAAATCAATTTTCACTCCTTCATTTCTTTTCATACAATAAAAAATGTTGTATTGGTAAAAAGTCACCTTTATAATTTAACTGAAAGCCATTGGCCTTCATTTCCTTTCCCAATTGTGCAACGGTGGTTTTATGAAGCGCTTTAATGGGAACCGCGGGATCTTCTCCGCGATATTCAATCAATAATATTTTTCCTCCGGGCTTTAATGCCTTACGGATGGCCTGCAACATTTCATGGGGATGTTCCAGCTCGTGGTATACATCCACCATGATGGCGAGATCAATACTGTTGTCGGGAAGGTTGGGTGAAATAGCGGTGCTTTTTATAATTTCAACGATAGAGTCTTTTAATTGCGCCTTTTTATTTTTAAGATACCCGATCAGTTCGTCTTGTATCTCCACGGCATATACTTTTCCTTTTGGCACTTTGGCGGATAGCTTAAAACTATAGTATCCCGTTCCGGCACCAATATCTGCAATGGTGCCATCTGCCGGAACACTTATTCTTTTAATTGCAAGATTAGTGTTTTCCTCCTGGTTACGGTCCGCTCTTTCCAGCCAGTCACTGCCGCCGGCACCCATTACCTGTGATATTTCCCTGCCCCAATAAAACTTTCCTATTCCATCCATAGAAGCCATGCTGTACCTGTAACCGGTATCTTTTGCTGCTGCAGAGGGTGAGGCGCTTTGCTGCGAATTACATTTTACAAAACTGTTGCTTAGTAACAGCAGTATAAAGGCGAATTTTATTTTCATACCCGCTTTTGGTTTTATTTATTAAACTGTGAAGGATATCAAACCATTTAACCATATCATTTGTTCCCCCGGTATTGCAAAAAACACAACAATTTTGTTAAGTATCAGATAACCACCCGAAATTTTAGCCGGTAAAAACCGGGTTAATCAATTCCCTCTTAAAACTAAACAATCACTGTTGTCACTCATTAAGCTGGTAAATAATTTTATATATCAGGAGAAAGCATTTATTTTTAAACACCATTCACCAAAATTAAATCAAATGAGATTTGTCTTTTCTATTCTTTTGCTTAGCGCAATGTGGCTTCAAAATGTTGCACAAACGCCGGCAAAGAGGCCCCTAAAACCAACCGATGTGTATCTCTTAAAAAGCATTGGCGATCCGCAACCATCACCGGATGGCAAATGGGTAGCCTATACGGTTAGCAGTGTGGATACATCCAAAGACCGGCGCAACAGCGATATCTGGATGGTGAGCTGGGACGGCGAACAAACCGTACAATTAACAAACAGTGATGATGGAGAAAGTACACCAAGATGGAGCCCCGACGGAAAATTTCTTTCCTTCGTATCTGCCCGAAACGGCGAAAAGAACGCACAAATCTGGCTGATGGATAGAAGGGGCGGCGAAGCTAAGAAGCTCACCAGTTTAAAGGGTGACCTGGATGAATATGTATGGAGCCCCGATGGAAAAAAGATGGTGATGAGTATCAAGGACCAGGATTTTTCAGATACCGCCAAAACAAAAACCAGGTCGCCATTTGTAATGGACCGGTACCATTTTAAAGAAGACAGGGATGGATGGGTAGAGAACCGGTACACCCACCTGTATATTTTTGACCTTGCTTCAAAAAAGACCGACACACTCACCTGGGGAAATTTTGATGAAGCTTCACCGGCCTGGAGCCCGGATGGAAAGCAACTGGCTTTTGCAAGTAACCGGTCAGCCGATCCGGACAAAAATGACAACCAGGATATTTGGGTAATGGATGCTGCAAAAGGAGCTACGATGAAGCAACTAACTACCTGGGCCGGAGCCGATAGAAACCCGAAGTGGAGCCCCGATGGAAAATGGATCGCCTATTCCAGTTCGTCGAGCAATCTCAATTTTACGATGTATGGGCAAAGCACCATTTCCCTGGTACCGGCGGCCGGAGGGGCAGTGCGGTCATTAGCCGGTACATTGGACAGGCCGGTTAGCGATATTCAATGGAGCAAAGACGGGCAGCAACTTTGTTTTTTAGTGACGGATGACCGGAAACAGTACATCGCAAAATTCAACCTGGCTACTAATGCCCTGGAAACAATTGCAGGGGGCGACAGAAGTTTTAGCAATATTGAAAGTTCGCCGGTTTCGGATGCATTGGTTACAATGATGAGCGAACCACAAATGCCCGCGGAATTATACGTGGTGGAAAATAATAAAGAACGAAGGCTTACTCATTTGCAGGATTCATTTGTAAATGCCATCCGGTTTGCAACCGTGGAAGGGTTTACCTCTACCAGTAAGGATGGCACAAAAATTTCCAATATTTTGTACCGCCCCGCAACGGCTGCCCCGGGTCAAAAATTACCGCTGATACTCTTCATTCATGGTGGCCCCGTTGGCCAGGATGATTATGGATTCGATCTTTCGAGGCAGATGTTGGCTGCCGCCGGTTATGCAGTAGCGGGCGTTAATTACCGTGGCAGCAGCGGCAGGGGGGTGGATTTTACAAAAGCCATATATGCCGACTGGGGCAATAAGGAAGTATCAGACATTTTGGGTGCTGCTGCGTACCTAACAGAAAAAGGCATCGCAGATGAAAAAAACATGGGCATCGGCGGATGGAGCTATGGAGGCATATTAACGAACTATACCATTGCAACAGATAGCCGGTTTAAAGCCGCCGCAAGTGGTGCAGGAAGTGCGCTTCAATTTAGTATGTATGGAGTGGATCAGTATGTAACACAATATGAAACGGAATTGGGTGCTCCATGGAAAAACCCCAAAAAATGGATGGATCTTTCTTATCCGTTTTTTAAGGCAGATAAGATTAAAACACCCACCCTGTTTATGGCCAGCGAAAAGGATTTTAATGTACCCACTGCGGGTGCCGAACAAATGTACCAGGCGCTAAGATCGCTGGGAATTCCAACCCAACTGATCATTTACCCCGGACAGTTTCATGGCATTACCAAACCGTCTTACCAGGTAGACCGGTTTGACCGATACCTGAAATGGTTTGGCCAATACCTTAAATAGTAAAGTTGTAATTTTTTGAGTCCTTCGTATGTAATTTATAAAATTAAGTACGAAGGATTTTTTATGCTGCAAATGATCCGGCAACGGGTGAAATCCGGGTTGTCGCTAAAAGGTGCAAAGGGTTGCAAACCTTCGAAAGGAGGATGCATTGTAGCAGCTGTATTTTTTATAGTATTCAGTGTTATTAGTTCAACTTCATCAATAACAAAAGTAAAAGGTTGTCTGCGAAATGATTTAATTTTTCCAGAGTTATGAGTTGCGGGTACCCAGCCTTTTAATAATGATGTTAGCCGCATCGCCTCCTTATCGAGTTCATCACAAATACTTTGGCAGACTTGTATGTCTATTGTATAGCCGAAAGTATCAACAATATATTGAACAATTACTGTTCCTGCTATTCCTTGCTTTACAGCACCTTCTGGATAATTCATACTGTCATTAAACAACTTGAACATAGCCTCTTTTCCGCCGGGGTATATCGGTTCGGTTTCAAAGCAACTTGTAAAAAATAGTTCGCTGGTTTCTGTGCTATCCGATTGAGCACAAGAAATTGTTGCAATTAATATCGAAACAACTGTCAAAAAATATAATCTCATTTTAGCATTTACAAAAAGATGCATGCATTCGTTTAATTCATAAACTATCTGCTAATAAAAATAATCCGTTAAGAAGGTTGGCAACCCCGGTCTACTTCCGATAGCCATTGGATTTGAATTGCTCTCCCTGTAACGGGTCGATGTGCCGCGTTCAATTTTGTACTATTCCGGTAAGGATAAAATACAATGCGAAACATTTTCTTACCTGCAAAAAAATGAACGTTCTTACAATATTCGTAATTTAGCCTTACCCAAATTAACCGGTTCATGAGCGAGATTATACAATTAACGGTTTCATTAAAGGGATCAAAGCCATTGATTTGGAGAACCTTTTTTATAAACAGGGAGACTTCGTTTTTTGAATTGCATCATATTCTGCAAATTGTAATGGGCTGGACCAACAGCCATTTGTTTGAGTTTAACCTGGATGGATACCGGGTGGGAATGATTGATGAAAAGGATGCCCGGTATGGAAGCGGCCAGTTGTTAGATTCCCGTACCACTTTACTTACAGATATATTGTCTTTGGAAAGAGACTATTTCCAATACAAATACGACTTTGGTGATGGCTGGGTGCATGAAATTACACTTGACAAGCTGTTGAAAAGGGAAGATAAAACCCTTTATCCAAGATGCTTTGGTGGTGAAATGAATTGCCCGCCCGAGGATTGTGGCGGGATAAAAGGATTCTATGGCCTGTTAAATATATTGCAGAATAAAAAGCATCCGGAATATAAAGAAATAAAAGCATGGCTGGGCAAAAAATATAACCCGGAAAGTTTTGATGTAGTGAAGGTGAACAAACAATTAAAGCAATTAAAAAGTTATATCTCAAAGTGGAACTCGCCGGAGTAGTTTTAAAAGACTTTTATCCGATGTTTAAAATTCCTGCTAACCGCCATTCCCTGCTCTTTGCATTTCATCCGTTGCACCACCGCCTGAACGCCTGTCTTGCTTTTGCATTTTACCAAATCGCCAGTTAAAGGCAAGGTTAACTACCCGGCTGTCCCTGCGCAGTATAAAATACTCTTCGGCCGATTGAAATTGTGTAAGCCCTTCCATTACCTGTGTAAAAAAGATATCCCGCACACTTATTTTCAGGCTGCCTTTCTTTTTTAGGACGGGCCTTGCAATACCGGCCGATAACTGGCCCGTAGGATAAAGCAATTCTTGCAAATCGTTTCGGGCTTTGGTGGTATAAAAACCGGAAAGCTCTGCCGTATAAATTTTATTGATGCGAAACTGGTTATTGATATTGAGGTGCAATTGATTTACGTTGGAACCATAATTATTACCGGCATATCCTTTCAACTCTTTATGGTTATACATCGCCTGGCCATTGATGCTCCACCATTTAAACGGCGATACCTGTAGCGTAACGGATAAACCAATATTTTTTGCCTTCCCAACATTCCCTTCGGAATAAATGAGTATGCCGCTGGTATCGGTAAG
Organism: Ferruginibacter sp.; assembly: GCA_031424955.1. Taxonomy (GTDB): domain Bacteria; phylum Bacteroidota; class Bacteroidia; order Chitinophagales; family Chitinophagaceae; genus Ferruginibacter. Next base: position 64,601 of record JANPIJ010000426.1, read on the forward strand.
AAATAACTGTGAGAAATAGTTTTTGATGGTGCTATAGGAAATGGCGGTAGTTAATACCGATTTGAATTGGTGGCTAAGCTCCATGTTCCAGCTATATTGCGGAAGAAAAAACGGGTTGCCGGTTTGGTAAGTGTATTTGTTGATAATAAAAACAAAGGGGTTCAGTTTTTGAAAAGCAGGCCGGTCAATACGGCGGCCGGCGGTAAGGGTAAAACTATTGGAAGAGTCTGCCTCGTAACTGACAAATCCGGATGGAAAGAGCCCGTCGTAATTCCGGGAAAAGGCCGAATCCTTTTGCGAACTGTTGCCAAGCTGGTTGGCCTGGTAACTGGTGTATTCGTACCGCAGCCCCAATTGCATGGTAATCTGCTCCGCTTTAGTGGCAATATTGCTATATACGGCATGGATATTTTCCTTGTACAAAAAATGATTGCTTTTATCCAGGTCGTTAACCCAATTAGATCCATCAGATAGCTGGTAGCTGGCCAGGTTATCCGTACTGATATGGGATGATTTCCAGCCGGACTCTAGTTTTCCTACTTTACCAAAACGAAGCGTATGGTCTGCTTTGGCCGAAAAAATTTTGATGGCTGAAGGAATATTACCCCTGGAAGCCACGGTGTAACCCCCGGTGGATAAGAGCCGGTTATTAAAAAACTGTTCACTTCGGATCGCATATTGCAGCCAGTCAATATCAATGGATAAATCCTGCGATTGGTTAATTACCTGTTTCATGTAAAGGTTAACGGCTCCATTCCTAAAACGGTTGGCGCTGGTACTGTTGGTGCCAATACTGGAATCGACTCCTCCCATTGGGTTTTTCCAGGTGGCCGTAGCATCGCTGGCGCCATTCCTTGATACAACTGTTCCGGTGGCAGAAAAGCCGAGCGTAGTTTTTGGGCTGGCATAGTAATCAATACCTGTTTTGAGGGTGTTGCTAAAAACAAGCCCACTGAAAATCGTCGGCTGGTCCAGTACAGCACTTAAGCTGCCTGCGGGGGTATAATAACTTCTTAAGGCATATAAATCGGTAAAGTATTTATTCCGGTTAACGGTATAATTTAAAAAGCTATTGAACTTTCCATTTCGATAGTTCAGTAGGAGACTGCCATTATTTTTTGGATAACGGCCCTGGCCCGCAGCCATATTCATTGTTCCGTTAAAACCCTTTTGTTTATTCTTTTTGGTTTTGATATTGATGATACCGGCATTTCCGCTGGCATCGTATTTTGCAGAAGGGTTGGCAATCAATTCTATTTGCTCTACCTGGGTTGAACTCATACTGCCCAGCAGGTTGGATAATTCGGTACCGGACAGAAAGCTGGGTTTATCATCTATCAATACCAAAACGCCCGTTTTCCCCTGCAGGCTGATAGCGCCGTTTTTATCCACCATCACCCCCGGGGATTTTTCCAATAGTTCCAGCACACTGGTACCCACATTGGTAACGGATGCCTCCGGATTGATGATGACCTTTCCCTGCTGGTGTTGGATAAAAGGCCGGTTACCGGTTACAGTTACTTCCTGCATATTGGTTACCGCAGGCAATAATTGAATGGTTTGTTTTTTATCAGTACCCGAAGCTAAAGGGAATGTGTAGCCGCCGGTAACCTGCGATTGATAACCTGCGCTGCTGATGGTAAAATAATGTTCGCCGGGTACGATATCAGAAAATGCCACCTCCCCTTTTTCGTTTGTAATCGCGGTTTTTAGCGTTGTTTTATTTTCCGCGTTCACCAGGGCTACCGTTACTCCTGCTGCCAACTGGCGTTTTTCATTCAACACAGTAATGGTAAACCTGCTGTCGACATTTATGAAGGGCTGGCTGTTGGCTCTGTGTAATATTGCCGCCATCAGCAAAACGGTAAATAGTAATATTCTGTTCATCGGCTTTTATTCAATTCAAATTAAGCCAAAGGGATGTTTTAAAGTGGGAGTATTTGTTCAGCGGTTGATTTTGATGGATGAGGTTTGGGGGAAATGGGGAATTATACTGCGCCTGCTATGTCATGCTGTGATCGCTTTTAAAGCGTGGTGCCAAAATGCTAATGGGTATTGAGTTGCACAGGAGAAAATTCATATTGGTTTTTGCAGAAATGTCGGCAGCAGTTTTTAGGTGTCGGTTGTAATGTCGTCCCAATTATCTTCGTAAAAAGTCACCCAATTGATAGCGTAGTGTCTCTCCTGAATAATACCTGAATTTAGCTCTATCGTATCTACATTGTTCAGATCTGAATGTCTTGTTGCCCAATGTAATCTATAAGTTAAGTCTGACAAATCAAGAATTTCCGAAACGGTTTTAATAGTAGCGCTCTGCACAAATTCATAGGTGGCGGTCATAAAATCCGGGAGCAATTCTAAAATTTGTGGAATGCTTACTTCCTCGTATGGCAGATCAATTGAATCGACTTTATTGATTACCCAAAGTAGTAGCCAAATTGCTTCTGACCGCCACGAAATATTAATTTGGTTTTGGTCTGAAAGTTCTTTTGAGAATAGTTCTTTTTCGTTATTAGAAACGCTTTCCCAAAGCTCCTGTTCTTTTAAAAATTTAATTACAATTTCACGGTATTCTGGCTCTTCAGAAACATAGTTAAGATATGTCAAAATCAAAATTCTCTTTGCTATCTCCTGAGCAGTCCTGATTTTTGCTTCATCATCTTCTTCAATAAGTGGAAGATGGTCTATGAATGGAATATTTAAAGACTTAAGAAATCGCTCTGTATTTTGCTTTCTTTCAATTGCTGTCATTAGTTAGAAATTATCTCTTTAAAATTACTGCTTACGAAAATTATGACCTTGTCTGACCATTTAATATAAACAGAATTAAACTTGTCAGTTTTGCGTTACTAATCAATTAAAATGGATGTATCAACCATTATTACCTTGTCCGCCATTGGTTGATATCTTTTCTATTATTTTCTATAATTTCCAATTGTTTTTTGGTCGCGGTTGGACCATTTAAAAGCAATGTCTCTAAATCGAATTTCGATTTTTTCACATTGTCTTCTTGTTCAATTTCAGCTTTTAGTCGTCTTAATTGCCTTGCTGGTAATTTTTTGACAACTTTCAGTAATTGGTCGAATGTTATATCTACTTGTATATGCATAATGTGAAATTTAAGGGCCGCATTGTTATGTGCAGAATTATTCGTTGGGAAGAATTTTCAAATTTTTTTTTGCCCATTCATTTTCTTTGTCAACATCTAATATTTGGTTATATAGTTCTCTGGCTTCTTTATACTTTTGATTTGTATGAAACTCAACTGCCTTTTTTTGAAGTTTATGAATCTCAAGTTGCTTTAGATTCGTTTTTGCAAATGCGTTGCCCCGGTCTATTTTTAGGATTTTTTTGTAAACAACCATTGCTTCGTCAACCCGTTGATTTTTATGAAAGTTAAATGCTTGATGAGAAAGCCATGAAATTGAAAATGGATTCCAGAAAATTGAAGAAGCCAGAATGGTAGATAGTACAAGTCCAACAGCCCATTGCTTATACTTGTCCAACAGAGAAATATAAGCTAATGTCATTCCCCAAAAGAGTCCACCAATGTGTGCTGCGTTTCCAACATTCCACGTTTTGGTCTGTGTCAAAATAATGCAAAGTACTAGCCAAAATGCAAACAGATTTATTGTCTTTTTGTCAAGATAGTTTTTATATGCTTCAGTAGTTTTACTTTTTATGTATATAAAACCAAAAAGAGAATAACCAATTCCCGAGAGTCCAATGCCTGTTGTGTCAGCAAATGAAAGTTGCGCTAACGAACTTATTAATGCAGAAGACAAAATCAGTAATCCGTAATAAGTTTTATTGCTTTCAAATTCAATCTTTTTTCCGAAAATCCATAGCCAATACAAATTAAAAGTAATGTGCCATAACTCAGTATGCAAGAAGTTGGATGAAATAAGTCCCCAATAACTTCCATTAAAAATATCTGTTACAGATGGAGAACCCCATTTTTTATATACTTCCCAATTGTCAAGTGTACCTTCTAAGTTTATTCCAACAAATAAAACAATACTTGTCAAACAGCAAATCGCTGTCAGTATTGGAATGTACTTTTTAAAACTATTGTCAGTTGGTTTGGTAATGTCTAACGTCTCAGTCATTGTAGAGTGTCATTAAATTTTGCACATAACGTTCCGTTAAATAGCTTTTGATTTTTCAATAAATTCCAACAATGAATTCCATCTATTTCTTCCCCTCCCTGATCGCCTTAAATTCCGAACCCGTTTTCCAGCCGGGCCATTGGTGATCAAAT
>JANPIJ010000427.1:0-7621 GCA_031424955.1 Ferruginibacter sp.
ATTTTAAAAAGATCACTTTGGCATCTTCCCTACCGGTGTACATCCATGCATCCCGCAGACCTGCGTACATTTTGTGTACATTGTACCAGGGAACCCAGGCTCCTTTGTACGCTGCAAAATCACCTTGTTGTAATGTGCTCCATATTTTTTTCCCATTGGGTACAGCTCCCACGTAGCCTTTTGCCCAGGCCGGGTTATTTATTCCGTTTGCATCCTGGCAGGTTTTGAGTTCTGCAAGCATATAGTCCATACGCTTTTTGCATTCGGCATTTTTTGTGGCAGCATAGTTCATTGCAAGTGCAGATAAATAGTGTCCGCCCACATGGCCATCCAAGCCATCCCAGTTAGAAAATATTTTTGCTTTTTCCGGTAAACCGGCTTCCTTTCTGTAACCAGCCAGTAAGCGGTCAACATCATATGCTAAAAGAACTTTGATGTTGATCTCACGGGCATGTTGAAAAGGTCCTTCCAGCAACTTAACATCTGCCAGCGGGAATTCATTGTTGTATAGTTTATCCTGTGAATGGGTAATGCTGCAGGCCAGCATCAGGCCGGCAACTATACAAGATTTGAAATGTAACTTTTTCATATTTTTATTTATTGCATCAAAAGATTTTTATAATCGCCGAATCTTTGAGGCTATTTAATTTTATTTACTATTATCCTTTTGCCACTGTAAACAACCTCTTTTCTTGTAGCAGCATCTCCAATACCACCGCCATTCCCTTCACTTACAAAAACAATATTGAATACCCTTTTCTTTAAAGCACCAGCATAAGAACCTTGCAAATTTCCGATGGTTACTGTCTGCAATTTCTCGTTCCAGTTAAATGGTATTACGCTGTATTTGCCTTTTTCATAATTGTAATTGTCACCTTCATCCTCATATAAACTAAATTCAGCATCGGCTCCTTTATAAATGCGGATCTCCAAAGTATCATTTGGTTTTTCGCCGGTATACTGCATCAGTTTGCCCATTGGTATAATAGAACCGCCTTTTACAAAAACCGGAATTTTATCGGCTGGTGCAGCGGTAGAAATAGTTTGTCCGCCGTTAAAACTTTTACCCGTCCAGAAATCGTACCACACCCTTGATTTTGGCAGGTACACATCCCAGGTAGCAGCAGGTGCAGTAACCGGGACTATCAGCATGGCCTTTCCAAACATGTACTCGTATGGTTGTGCTACCGCTTTTGCATCATGGTTAAAATCCATTACCAGTGGCCGCATCATGGTTGAACCATTTTTTGAAACCTGCCATGCTTCTGAATAGATATAAGGCATTAACCGGTACCGTAAGTTCATCATGCTGCGCATATTATTTTCCACCGCATCGCCATATTTCCATGGTTCGGTTTCTGTTTGATAACCATGCGTACGAAAGATGGGATTAAAAACGCCCCATTGAAACCAGCGGGTAAGAATATCATGATATTTGGTATCGGTGTATTGCCCACGGCCGGGACGAAAGAAGCCGCCGATATCGGTTGTCCAGTAAGGCATGCCGGTTAGGTTGTAGTTAAGCCCGGCAACGATTTGTCTTTTATAAGTATCCCAGCTCCATCCAACATCTCCCGACCAATTGATGGTTCCGTAGCGCTGCTGACCGGGAAATGCAGAGCGGGTAAGAATAGCTACCCGCTTGTTAGGATCGGTATTTCGCTGGCCATCATACACTGCTTTACTTACAAACAGTGGATAAGTAAGGCGGTAAAAATCGCCCAATCCAAAATAAGTTTGTTTGCCGGTTAGTGCATCATTCTCCGGTTCAGTGGCATCCATCCACCAGGAATCAACTCCTAAACTGAAGAGATTTTTATTCAATGCATTCCAGTGTGTTTTCTGTGTTTCAGGATTATAAATATCTATCCATGGACTGTTGGGTATGTATAGGTTTTTAGAAATATACTCTTTGGCCACTTCTGATTTCTTATCTATGTTTTCCCAAACAGAAATGGAGAAACGGGCATTGAGATCATGCAGTTCTTTAATGAATTTATCCGGGTTGGGATAATTGCTGGTATCAAACTGAGGCACACCCCATCCATTCTTACCCCAATATTGCCAGTCCTGTACAATTACATCTACCGGAAGATTTCTTTTCCTGAATTCCTGTACAGTAGAAACTAAATGTTTACCGGAAGTGTAGCGTTCCCTGCATTGCCAGAAACCATACGCCCATAAAGGCAACATGGGTACATTGCCCGAAAGATTTCTGTAGCTGGCAATTACTTCATCTGCATTTTTTCCATAAAACACTACATAGTCCAGCGACTTTGCATTGACAGAACGAAAAGTAGTTTCGTTGTCAGACAGCTTCCAAGATAGCTTAGGTGTGTTGGTTGATTTGCAAACTACCTGTACGGTGTGTTCACCTGCTTTTAGATGTACCAGTTTGCTGGCAGCAGGTGGCAACCATAAATTTGACTGGTCTATCACCGGCGCCCCGTCAATGACCAGCAGGTGACGACTTTCCATATTACTAAGATCAAGCATCAGTGAATATTCACTGTCCTTGTCAACAGTAAATTTTCCATTGTAGAGAGATTCCCGCTGCGAAACTTTTTGAGTGCCTGAAGTTGTAGTAACCTCCACTTCTCCTTTTGAACCGGCCGCGGTATCTTTTTTTATAAGCGTAACGATATTATCTGCGGGGTTAAATTCAGTGAGGCCGTATTGATGCCACAAGATGCCATAGCCTTTGCTTGAATACAAAAAAGGAATGGCAATTTGTGAATTTACCTGCGTTAATTTACGGGTAACGTTCCGCAGGTTATAATGTCCATCCTGGAACTGGCCTAAACCAAAAAGAGACTCATCAGCAGGTGAAACAAAACTTTGTTCGGCTATGTAGCAAGACTGCCCTCCCACCACATCAGCTTTCAATTTCCTGCTGCCTGCTTTTTCGCTTAAAAACACTTTCCCGGCTCTATCTATAAAATCAATAACAGCAGTTTGTTTATTAAAAACCACCGTAACAGCATTGGTAGATAGTTTGAGTTGTTGTGCTGTTTCTGAAAATTTAAAAACCGGAACAGCCGGTTTACTGATCAACACAAATTCCTTTTCTTCTTTTGGCAATTCTTTTTCCCATTGAATTCTTATGGCTTTATCCGACACAGGTATGATATTCATTACGCCTTCCGAAAGCTGAATACTCAGTTTATCTTTTTGCAGCGTATGCTTTTTATATAACTGCACAATCATAACCAATGGCATCCATGTAAAAAGGAAGAGGAATTTTGCTTTCATGTTTCTTTAAAAATTAATTCGTTCAGTGATTATTTTTACATTAAATTTTTATACCTATCGTACAATCAACGCATCCACCGCTACTTTCCCACTGCCCCGGTTAATAATGCTGGTAGTATGTTTACCTGCACGCAGTCCCTTTATTTCACACACCACTTGTTGAGGCTTACGAGCTCCACTCACAGATAAATCTGCGATAGCTTTTGTAATTCCATCAATCTGAATTTCGATCTTACCAGCCCCTGCTTCCTTAGGAGCAATTACAGAAAGACCTGTACCGGTAAATGAAATGGTCCAAACATCACCGGGAGTATCACTGATGGTAAGGTCATTATTAAAATCGCCTGGACCCAGGTTACATTGACGAAACCATCCCTGCGCAACCACTCCGGGGTCATCATCATTAAACCAACCCTTATCATGTGTGATACGCAAAACACGACTGCCGGATGCTAAGGATACATCAGCAATTCCAGGCAAAGCCATTGCCGTTTTATTTGGCGTTATTGTAAGACCTTTGTCATCCTGCACAAAGCTCAGTGTACCATCAGCGCCAACCAATTCTACTTTGGACACCTTTCCAATCGTACTTCCATCTGCATGCAAAGCTTTAAGTGTAATAACACTGTCTTTCCAATCTAAAATTGTAGCATACACATATCTATTGTTGCGTGTATAGCGAACATTATGCTCCCCATAAACTTCAAATGGCCTTGATGCATATACAGCCTCTCCATTTACTTTCAGCCATGCACCAACATCTTTACACGTTCGAATCACTTCAGTATCCAAATCACCACGACCATGCTGTGTAAGATTAAGTAACATCGTTCCGTTGCGGCAAATATTCTCCATCAACAATTCGATTATTTTTTTTGCATTCATGTATTTCATCCCCGTCATATAATGCCAGTCAGCAATACTGGTTTCGGTTTGAAAGGAATACGCCATTATCTCCGGTTCAATATGCATTTCTGAGCTTTTTACAAGGGAACGATCCACAAAGGGAAGTAATTCAGGACTATTTTGAAAACTATTCCAACGTCCGCCTACACCTTTTAAATTAACCACCACTTCCATTTTACTTTTATTCCATTTCAGTGATTTGTTATAATAGTTGGCTATTAACTGTGGTGCCAAAAATCCCAATCCCATACGAACGCCAAGGTCTGTCTGCGAGTCACCTGCATGTTCATCAAAATAAATTACATCGGGATGATATTTGCTGATGGCATCATCAATACGCCACATAAACTGGTTGGCAAAAGGAGAACGCAAAGGATCATCATTGCGGGTATGAACCGGGCCATACAAATCAACAGGGTCCATGCCCTCCCACCATTTGCCCTGCCCGACTGCGTCATTCAGGCGGGCCTTACCATCTGTAATTGTTTGCAGTGCATCGTATGGCAAACCTTGCTTCGGGCCATTCTTATCGCTTGAATAACGGACAGGCATAAACTGTCCCCATGTTCGTGGCGGTGTGTTATGAAAACCTATACCGAAATGCAGGCCATGTTTGCGTGCAATTTTTTCCCAGGTACCAACTACATCCACCCTGGGGCCGACCTTTACTGAATTCCATGGCTGATATTTAGAATTCCAGCAATCAAAATTATCATGATGAACCCCCATTGCCATGAAGTAACGGGCTCCCATTTCTACAAACAAGTTCATCATCTCTTCTGGGTTCCACCGGTCAATTACCCAGTTGTGTGCAATATCTTTATAACCATATTCAGACGGATGACCAAAGGTTTTATTATGGAATGCATAAACAGGGCTTTGCTCCATGTACATATTTCTTGCATACCAGTCGCCTCTCTCCGGCATTGATTGCGGATCCCAGTGTGCCCATGCACCAAACTTTGCATCACGCCACCATTCGGGTACAATATAATTGCGGCTCATTTTTTTCCAATCTGCAGCGAAAGGCCCGGTTGCAACAGTTAATAGGGGAAGGTTCCAGATGTCTGGCGGCAATCCCAATTCCTTACTCCCCAAAATTATTTGATCGATGTTAGCTGCAACATCGTTACTATCGAGGTAAATTTTTAGCCTGGCGCCTGCCGGTATAGTAAGCTCTTTAATTGCATGCAGAAATGAACCTGTTGAAGCACCTGAAGAATGAATGTTAACCTTTATCGCTTTTTGGTTATTAACTGCTATACCAATTGTACCCACATTTACTGAGGTATAACGTATGGCCAGTTTGCCGGATGCGGGAAGATTTGAAAACAGTAATCCATCTCCTGGTTTATTCAAACCAGCCAGGTAACTTCCCGATGCAAAATGATCGTTGATCTTTTTTGAATCACCCGTTACGCTGGCAGTTTCTGCTTCAATTAATTTTTGAGACAATGCTGCCGGTATTGTCAGTGTAAAAAAAAGAATGAAGAGAATCGTTGGTTTCATCAGAAAAAGTTAATGATAAGGCTTAGAATTTTACTGCCAGTTTCTTTCCTGTATAATTTAAAATTTTACCCTGCTGATTCACCAAATTTGCCCCATCACCTTTACCGTCGCTTATCACTACAATATTGAATTTTCTCTCACTCAGCATTCCGGGAAAAGAACCATTTCTTTCATTGATGGTCAGCAATTTCTTTTTATCATCCCAGGTAAATGTAATAGTTGAGTAAACACCTTTCTCATAATTGTAATTGTCATTTTCATCTTCGTACAATACAAATTGCCCGTTGGCACCGGGATAAATTCGTATTTCCAGGTCATTCCATTTTTTCTCTGTTGCATATTGAACTTTTGGCCCAAAAGGCAGGATGCTACCGGCTTTTACGAATAGTGGTATAATGTTTAAATTGGTTTCCTTCTCCACTTCCTGTCCGCCATTGTGCCGGGCATTGGTCCAGAAATCGTACCATGCAGTTCCTGCAGGCAGGTAAACTTTGGTGGTTTTGGTTTTCGCAAAATCAACCGTTACCAGGGCTTCTTTTTTGCTCTCTTCATTTTTATTCCAGCCACTCTGCTCGTTGGTTCTCACTACTTTTTCAGGTGTGTACTGTGCCTGTACAATGGGTGCCACCAAAAGAGATTTACCAAACATGTACTGGTTGTTGATATCCCAAACTTTTTTATCGGCAACAAAATCCATCGACAGCGCCCGCATGAAGCTGGATTTATTTTTTGTAACATCCCAGGCAGTTGAATATAAGTAGGGCAGCAAACTGTAACGAAGCTTGATGAATGATTCAATGGCATCATACACCTGCTCACCTTTTTTACCAAACTGGTATATTTCCCTTGGCACATCGGTTCCGTGAGACCGCATCATTGGTGTAAATGTGGCGTATTGCAGCCACCGGACATACAATTCCCGGAACATTTCGTTTTTGGCACCTGATCCGTCATTCCAGTTTCTGTTATAGGCCGCTGCAAAAAAGCCACCGATATCAGAATTAAAATTGGGGTTACCGGTAAGGGTAAAATTTAAACCTGCAGGCACCTGGTTTTTAAGCGACTCCCAGGAAGAATTTACATCACCCGACCAAACACTTGCCCCATAACGTTGCTGGCCGGCAAATGCGGAACGGGTGAGAATAAAAACCCGTTTGTCTGATGTGGTAGCACGCTGGTGATCATATACTCCGCTCACCGCCATGAGCGGATATGCATTGCGCACTTTACGGAAAGAGCCAAGATGCGTTTTGGTGTTCATGTCTTCCGGCTTCTGGCTCAGGTGATCGGGTTCGCTGGAATCCATCCACCATGCATCAACACCCAATTTAAAAACACCTTCGTTTAAATACTTCCAGTAAATATCTCTTGCTTCGGGATGGTAGGCATCGTACACCCTCACACCGGAAGGATAATTCATATCCGGTGGCCAGCTTTCCCTGCCCGATTCCGGCCATGTTTTGAAATTGAATAACATTCCTTTTTTATCCATTTCACGGTAGGGTTTGGTCATTGGCCCAAATGATGACCAGATAGAAACCGAAAGGTGTGCATTCAATCCATGTATATCATTGATCATCTTTTTAGCATCAGGATAATCGGGGCTGATAAAATCCATCGCATTCCATTGATAATTATTACCCCAGTATTGCCAATCCTGGATGATGCCATCCAGCGGCACACCCAGCTCACGGTATTTTTTTACCACACCCACAATCTCACCCTGTGTTTTGTAACGCTCCTTGCTTTGCCAGTACCCATATGTCCAAAGTGGAAACATGGGTACCTGCCCGGTAAGTTCCCGCATGCCAGCCACTACGCCATCCGCATTACCGCCGTTAATAAAATAATAGTCAATAATATCACCCACTTCTGAATCGAAAGAAGTGCCTTTGCTGTTATCGGTAAATTTTGTGGGCGAATAATTATCCCAATACAAACCATACCCTTTCAC
>JANPIJ010000428.1:0-27109 GCA_031424955.1 Ferruginibacter sp.
CGAAAATAAAGATTTTTAAAATACCTTTCGCAATAACAGCATATTTATTAAATTGTTGAAAATAACAATCGCTGTTTCAACAACATCATAAACAAGTTAGGAAATTTGTGACATACCCGATTTTAAATTTGTAAAGGAGAAAAAAGGCGGACTTCAACTTGTTGCCTTAAAAAGGGTTGAAGGGTTGCCAAACTTTGGAAACGTGTTATAAATAAAAAAAGTCTATAAAAAGGTTGGCAACCAATGCGAACTGGATGCTTATTTACAAAATGATGAACCCGCAAAAAGAAGGAGGAATGGATGATATTAAAATCAGGTTGATTGAACCGGCTGATAATGTGGCACTGGCGACCATAATCAGGAATGCCCTCACAGAATTTAAGGCCAACAAACCCGGCACAGTTTATTTTGATGACAGCACCGATCATTTATATGAATTATTTGAAACAGGCAAAGGCATATACCATGTAGCATTGTTGAACGAAACACCGGTAGGCGGGGCCGGTATCTTCCACACCGAAGGACTGGATGATGACACCTGTGAGCTGGTTAAAATGTACCTGGCCCCTGCTGCCCGTGGCAAGGGCGCAGGCAAATTACTGATGCAGGCGTGTTTGCAGGCGGCAAAAAATGCAGGCTATAAAAAAGTGTACCTGGAAACCATGCCGGAGTTAACCATCGCCGTACCGATGTACGAACAATTTGGCTTTACCTATTTAACCGGCCCCCTGGGAAATAGCGGGCATGGGGGTTGTGATATTTGGATGGTGAAGGTATTGTGAGTTGAAGCGTTAAATTGATGGCACAATAGCCCATAATGCTGATGACCGTTCATTGTAATTGGCTGGGAAAAAACTCCGTTCGATTTAAAATTTGAGTTGCAGTGGGCATTCATTTACACCTTTATTCCTGTTTTTTCCGGGGTAGGATTATTTATTTTGTCTCAGGCCGGCGAGATAAATTCTCTAGCCTGATGCCAATCAAATATTAACTGAAATCATGGAAAAAAAAAGAGCAATAAGGGCATATTATACGGATGATTTTATAAGAGTATACCAGGCATACAACAAGGACATTGCTGATTCTGCAGTTGCCCACCAAAAATTCATTACCCCGCCTTTTAAATTGGCACGTACCACCTGGATTAAACCTTCGTTCTTTTGGATGATGTATCGCTGTGGCTGGGGTTATAAAGAAAACCAGGAAAGGATATTAGCAATAGATATTACCCATGAAGGATTTTTATGGGCCTTACAAAACAGTTGCCTCTCTCATTATGAAGATCATTTTTATCGTAACATCCAGGACTGGGAGCGCATAAAAAGTATTTCCCCTGTTGTAATCCAATGGGATCCGGAAAGAGATATGTTGTTAAACAAATTAGATTACAGGTCAATACAGATTGGATTAACTCCGGTTGCGGCACAACTGTACGTAAACAGTTGGATTGTAAAGATTACAGATATTACAATGAGTGCTCAAAAAATAAAAACCCTTATTGATGAAAAAAAACTGGCGGAGGCTTTTGAACTACTTCCATCTGAAAAAGAGTACGCTGTAAATGTTGAAACGATGCAAAAGCTGGGAATGTCCTAGCGTTTATAATAATACAATTGTTTCTTCGCCTTATGTCTTATGATAGGAATATTTGATTGTGCCAGCAGCTTCAATTTGGCTTTTGATTCTTCTGTATTGATATCACCCAAGGCGTGAATACATTTTCTTGCCAGTGCATAGGTATCCATATAGGTAACACTATCAAACACTGTTAAAGCTGTATCATACAATGCATCAATACTTTTGGGTGATTTTATATTTTGGAGCATCGTTACTATGTTCTCATGTTGAGGGTGGCATCTTTCTGGTAATAATAAACATAACAATTCTACAAATTCATCACTATCTGCAATAGTTGTGTCAAAAATAATTAATGTTAATGCTAAATCTAATTCATTTGCATTTTTATTGTGATACGCTTCTTTAACCGACAAAAGTATATGCTTTTTATCTTTAGTAAAATCTACGGGATATTGCTTCAAAAATTCCTCTTTTGATATTTTGCTAAAATAAAGTTCCGTAATAATATTTTTCTGTTCCGTGGTCATTTATATTTTTTGAAGATTGATTGCCGCCAGGATTGATGTTCCAGTTTTGTGTTGCTTTGTTGCCAGGCTTCCCTTGGCTTAATTGCCAGCACCTACGGACACCAATCTTTAAACATTATCGCTTTGTTTGAGAGCAGGCAGGAATGACAACAATTAAAAGGTATTGGGGAAAAAACAGTAGTAACAAGGAAGACACTGGACGGAGTCCAGCGCCTGGCTGAGGGGAATCTCCAACTTTTACTATTATGTGTTTATAAATCTTGGTTCCTTTAAAATGCCCGACACTTGGACTCGAACACCCCATCCCACGATTCATTCCAGAGTATGATAGAGATACTTCTGCCTTAATGGGCACCAAAAAAAAAGGAGAATTCCGCCAGTTTAGAGACGTGTTTTAAACTATTCATACATCTTTGCTGCCATGAGTATGTTTGCAAATACTTTCCAATCTATATTTTTCGGGATTTCCAAATGGTTATTTTCATAATAACCTTCCATATCATGTGTCCAACTTCCTATAGCCTCTAAGTAATCAGGCAAAGACTTATTTTCCCATTCGTCAGAATTGTTTTTTAAATCATTGGATAACAATTCCACGAAAGTAATAAAATCGTCTTTGCTGTTTATTTTGCTTATTGTTTTATTAAAGTCTATCATATTTTTTTATTTAACAATCATACTTTTACCTTCACCAAGTTTTAGCTTAATTGAAGTTCCGCCATTTCTTGTTGTCATTTTCCACATTTTTCCCTTTGGATTTGCCCAGCTTATTGGCACTTCCTTCAAACCCGATAATTTAAATGCAGCTAATCTTCTATGATCAAGAGTCCAAATCTTGCCGTTTGCATCTTTCCAAACATTTATTCGTAAAATTTCAGGATTTAGTTCACCATTCCTTAATGCTTTTGCATTCCCTAATACTGTAAATTCACCAGTTGTGTTTTTAATACTACTTTGCATGAAATGAATTTCGTTGGGATTTAGCACTCCCTTAGTACTACTAAAAAATGCCCCTAATATCCCTTCTGTTGCAGCTCCAACTATAAGAGGTATAGCTATGTTTTTGCCAAAGCGACTGAAATGATTGTTTTTTTCTAAGGCCGTAATAGCAAAGTCATTACCATTTTCATCTTTTCCTATTTCATAGTTGTTTTGTTTAATTTTTGCTTTTTCTTGATCCCTCGCTTCTTTACTTTCACACTCTTGGCACCACTGTTTAACTATTGCTCCTTGGTAAGTTGGAGCAATGGGAGATATAAAAGGTTTTATTAAAGAAGTTTCGGAGTAAACAGGGACACTTGCAATTGGAATTGGAGTCTTTTGGGGCGGAGTGGCAGTGGCTTTTGAATTTAACATTGCCATACCGACCTGAACAGCTGCGTTAACATAAGGATCAACAGAACCCTTCGCTTGCAAACGGTCGATTTGATTACGATAAACATTACCATCATTTGCCTGAAAGAATTCCAATCCATCCTGATCTATACCTGTTACTGGGCTATTACTCGCAAACTGATAAGGAGTTAACTCGGGATAATCAGCAGTAATCGGATCAACCGATAAAAACCTCACCAACCTGGTATCATAAATCCTCATCCCATAATCCTGCTGGTTACAAGCACCCTTTACCTCATTATCATTCTCCTTTCCATTAAAACCGTAACGGTATAAACCTGCTCCACCAACCTTATATTTCCTCCCAGGCATTTGCATACCGCCCGGATAATAATCATTTGTTGTAATTACATCGGCGGTGTAGTAAGCAACTGTAACTCCATCTGTAGATACATTGGTCTTTTTATCAGCGATGGTTACCAGTACATTTCCCAGATGATTGGATAACTCATATAACTTAATCCCTCTCGTAAAGATAGTAATTGGATTGGATGTATTTGAACAATTTTGTACATCCAGGTTTACATTATACACCCCCAGCCGGCTGCTTCCATACAAATGCAATTCCGTTTGGGTAAGGTTGGCCGGGCCATTTTTATTGTACACACTCATTACATTTCCGCTTGCATCTCTTACGTAGTATGTGCTGTCACCTGTGCCGGGTGAAGTTACTATTTTGCTGATCCGGTTGCCACCGGGATCGTAAGCATATTTTATAACCGTGCCATTGGTCTTGGTGATGGTTTTTATTTTGCCATATACAGTCCAGTCGATATTAATAATACCTTCAGCACTGTCACGGACCAGGTTACCAATTTTATCATATTGGTAGTTATTTATCGGCTGGGGTTTTACATCCAAATAATCAGCTGGAGTTGTGCCTGCCATATCATCCATTACCTGGTTTAACTGGTTGGTATTGAGATTGTATTTATAAGTCAGAACATCCATAGCCGGGGTTCGGGCATCCCCATTTCGCAGATAGGTTCTGATATTCCCGTTTGGATCATAACTGATCTCTTCATGATAACTATTTACACGGGTTATTGCTGGCGTAAAACTGTTGGTTGTATTGCGCAAATTCTCAAATACGTCCATCCGAACCAGGCGGTTTAACTGGTCGTATTTATAACCATAAACATTTGCATCCGCCAACATCCGCAGGTTAACAACCATTGCCCTGATATTACCATTATATAGTTGTGCGCCCGTGCTTATATTACTAACCGGATCAGCAGGGAGTGGCGCCTTTGGTAACCCGACAAACGGGGTAGCACTTATTTTAATTGGCTGATAATCTCCATAATAATAATTCAGGCTGAACCCAAAGGCATCACGAGCCACCGGACTGTATACATTTCTTCCATATGAATGCCCATCCTCTCCCATATCATATAAAGTTTGCGAAGTACCCGTTACAAGTGCTGTTGCATTTACACCCTTTAACCAGCCTTGTAAAGTGTAGGCATAATCAAGCCCCTGCACCATGTTTTGCCCCAATTCCATTCTTGCAAGTGGCCCGTGCCGATAGTAATCATATACCGCATCCCTTTCCCAGTAAATCCTGTCCTTACTTGTTTTCGCTTCGGTTAGCCGGTTTTCAGCATCATAATTGTAGTGGTGGTAAAACTGGTCGGCCTGGCCCGGCTGATAAGCTACATCATTTACTTTTCCGCTGATCAAATCATAACTGTACACCATTTTCTTAAACCTGTTTCCACTGGGGTTACCAGCGCAATTCACACTGCCAATGCCGGTTTTATAATCCTGCAATAAAGTATCCACGTTGCCATGTATATCGTAGGTGTAAAAGCTAGCTGCATCCCATGGGTAATTGGGATCGGTGCCGTCCATATTTTTTATGTAGGTGTAACTAACCCTGTTCCGAAGATTTTTTTGCCATAAGCCGGTGGATGTTGGGGTACTGGCGGCAATGGGTGTATATGGCTCATCGTATTTTGTAAATGTAATTTGCTCTTTTACACCGGTACCATTTAACCAGTTTTTCAGCGCAGTTGTATCCTGGCTGATGAACTGCATCATAGCAGTTGACTGGGGCTTCTGCCCCACTTCAGTAATACGACCGAGCCAATCGTATAGCGTATAACTGTATGCATTAACCAATTGCTGCTTTGCATTCTGACTTACTGCCAGCCGCCCCAGCCGGTCGTACCAGAATTTACTGACGCCGGCATCAGGTGCTTTTTGTATTGTTACCTGGTTAAGACTGTTGTAGCGGTAATGGGTGGCTAACAGATCATTGCTTTTATAATTAATTTTATCCTGATTAATATTCCTCAAACTAGTTACGCTATCAAGGTAGACGATACTGTAATTAGGCTTAACAGAAGCCGGCGGCATTGTTTTAACTAAATTACCAGCCTGGTCATAAAAATATAAGGTGTAATGATATTCTTTGGGCTGATAAGTAGCGTAAAATTGTTCTGCATATTTAGCGCCCAGGCACTTTGATTTATACAGGCTGTCAAAATTGGCAATGACCGAATCTCTTCGTTGTTGAAAAAGCCATTGAGCTATAAAAGTAGCCTGGGTTTGTACTGCTCTGCACGGCATGGTATCTTTCACATACATATCTGAAATATCATTTGCCGGTTTGGTAAATGCACACAATGCATCTCCCGAACCTCCGGCGCTACAGGTTTTAATTACCGCAATGTATTCCCCCGCATTCTTTGAAAAACCGGTGCGGTAATTTAAGAACCTCGCCAGTAAACTGTTTTGTTTCAACTGGCTTGCAGTTATGTTGATTGTATCCGTATAAGGAACATTGTAAGCTGAATATTTTAATTTAAACTCATTCACCAATGCATTTAATGTATCGCAGGAAATGCAGGGCCTTTTATAACCGCAGGAGAGGAAGGCAGGCATTGCTACATAACCTTCCAGCATAACAGGATTGTATTGCCTTTTACAAACGGTGGTACAGGCAGGCAACAAATACATTGAGGAGGAATCGTAACAACTGGTCCCTTGTACTCCGGTAAATACCTGGAATGTATAATCTAAACAACCAGGCAGCGACATTACGACTGAAGATAAACCGCAGGTGATCGCCTGGGTATACATGGTGCCCGTAGAAAGACTCCTGGCAATAATTTTACAATTGGTGGAAGTTGAACTACTCAGGGAATTTATTCTTACGTTATTTACCGAGCCGGTATTGAGGTAGGTGATGCCATTAATGGAAGGAGGAAGAGGGCAACCGTTGCATGGATTTTGCAGAGGAATTTCTGCTGAAACCATATTACAGATTGCACTTGTTGCCAGAAGTTGAAATTTGTAACTCGTACATTTTGGTAAACTTAATGTTATTGACAAATTTGTTCCACAGGTAATTGGCAACTCATTCAGGAAAGTATAAACACTATCATAAATAACCAGCGAACAATAACTATAAGAAGTACTGGTAGTGTAATTTACCTGGATGTTATTTACAGAGCTGGTTGTATTTAGATAATAAACACTATTGATAATGAGCGGAGGACATGGGTTAGGAGCAACCGTTTGTGCCTGCGGCGAATAAGGGTAACCAGGACCCGCAATAACATTGTAACAGGAGTCTTTAAATAAGCCCGCACTGCATTTTTGTAATCCCTGCCATACAATATTTGTTATTGAATCTTTATACCGGGTGATGAAAAACTGGTTCATGCCCGTTGTTCCATATAGGTTTAGGGTATCATAATTTAAACCCTTTGCTTCCAGTTTTAATGCGGCAAATCTTGCACATCCGCATGTGTCAATCATGTTCGTGTTGTTTGTCCATAGCGGCGGATTTTTTCCAAAAGGTTTTGGAAAATCGATGGTCCAGGGATTACAGAAGTAATTACTGTCAGCAATAGTTGCTATACCGTTCTGAGTAAACACATTGTTGATTACACTTTCAAAACCTCTGGGTAAACCGGTGTAAGTCGGACTAACTGTGCTATTTCCGTAAGGCTGTTGTGAACTGGCAGAATTACGGCAAACCATCACCATGCTATCCAGTATTTTATTCAGGATGCCATTTACAGCAACAGAATCTCCATTGGTATTTCTATTTAAGCGGTTTTGTATTTGCTCACATTGTAACAACCTGGCCTTCCAAAATGGTTTCTGCCCGGCACATTTATCAGTATTGGACACCTGGCTTAAATAGCTTGCAGCAGCGATACCCAGCGCTGCAGTATCTACGTTGGCCGCCGTAGACTGTGCCCACCAGTTCCACCCGTTTTGATTGGCCAAATCCTGTGCAGTGGCAAATACCAGTTGCTTTTTCTGGCTTTGCAACGAATCCATTTCCGCCCTTGATAACACACCCGGCCGGCTGTTAATATGTTTTAGCACCATTTCATTGCGGTAACTTAAATAGATGCTTTTAAACTGTTCCCATACAGCATCCCTATTCAAACTTAAATCCATTCCGGTTTTAAGTGCCCCATTGATACAGGTTTGCTTAACAGCTTCCGATGTGGTAGCACACAAAATATTGCCGTTGGCAATCCTCCAGATGGATGGCCTGTCGGTTTCGCCTGGCAACCCTATGTTGGAAGCCAGGTAGCGGGCCATATCTGAGTAAGCTGCAGCATCATAGTTATTTACAAAAAACGGATCGCTGGTAAGCGGCGTTAAATATCCATT
The DNA here is from genome assembly GCA_031424955.1 of Ferruginibacter sp. Taxonomy (GTDB): domain Bacteria; phylum Bacteroidota; class Bacteroidia; order Chitinophagales; family Chitinophagaceae; genus Ferruginibacter. Next base: position 8,142 of record JANPIJ010000428.1, read on the forward strand.
CGCATGTGCAGATGTATAAGTTGTACAAGCCTGTACATTATCTAACCAGGCATAACTGCTAACAAGGTTCGCTTCTGCGTATTGTAATTTAGTATATTCCGGATGGTAATACACCAGGCTTTTTGCCCACGAACGTTGAAAGCGCCTGGTAAATTCGTCCGGTTCAATTACACTTAATAAGCTACGATCATTGGGAATACCGGTAGGCTCAATCGTTAGGTCGATTTTATTATCTTCTGTAAAATAATCAGCACTTAACCCCGATTCGCTTTTCGGATTCTGATAATAGTAAGGTTTAGGCGTTACCACATCTCCCGGATTGGTTGTGTAGGTATTTGTAAAAATATTAAACTTAGCCTCCAGCCGCTTCGGATCAAATAAGCCTGTGGCGGTATTTTTAATGCTATCTTTTGGTATTGCATACTGCCCGGAATATGGCGTCATATCTTCGAGCAATTGATTACGCAGGGATTTTAAAGAGGTTAGATTTACATTCAATATACCACAGGCGCCTGCACAAGCCAGTGAATCCCGGGTATATTGGGCACGTATTTCTGTATCATAAAAAGGCACACTGACCACTATACCAATTGCCTGCAGGTATTTGATTTTGTAGGTGGCAAATGATCCAGGGTTTGCGTTACAACTATCACATGGCCTGGAGGTATTGAAGCCGGGTCTGTAGCAAGCTGAACTATTAATTAAGGAACTATAAACAGAATCATAAATACTTTGTTCCGTCCTGCATAAAAAGGAAGTTTGAGCGCTATCCCGTCTTATTGAAAAAATGGAATCGTCTATCGACAATGTTTTCCTTACGATCCATGAGCCAGCGGCAAGACTCTCAGAAAAATTAATTTGTTTTGTGGGCACTGTAATTCCAGGGCCGGCGAATCCAATAGAATTACCACAGGCGGCAATCCCCAGGTTACTGTATTTTCTAATGATTGGAGTGGCATTGCTACAATCCTCCGGCCTGATAGAAATTTCCAGGTCATACTTGCAATCAAAACATATTTGCTGGTTATTACAATTCAGGATGTTTAAAACAGCAGGATCCAATTTGTATGTAAAATTATACATTGTAGTGGTGGGCACTAAGATGGCACTTACCGATTGAATGGAATTCCCTTCAATAATATTTGTAGCTTCAGTAAGCAGTTGATTGGTTAGGACAACCCCTGTGCCGGATGGATAATCAGCCGTGTTGGTATAAATGGGCTGAAGGTTTGATGTGGAATCACCGGCAAGCGCAGTAGCTATCGTACGACCATGCATATCAACATAACTCACACTCATTTGCCCGTTGGCATCCTGCACCATATTTTTACTGTAGTGACTGGCATCGCCTACTTCTGTCCCAAACAAGGCATCCAGTTCATGTTGCGAGGGTTTTCCATAAAAATATTTTGTTTCATGGCCGCTGTTCATTTGGAAAGAAGCACCTACCCCACCTTGCCGGCTTACTCTTTGGGTAGCATCATCCAAATAGCGGGTTTCCGTGTACGCATACCCATTGGCATTGGGGATATATTTTGCTTTGTTTATTCCATCCGCAAATGCATTCATCCAGTAATTATTGGAGGAGTAATACTGACCAGTTCCGAATGTAGTATCCAACCGTGGCGAAGCTTTACACTTTTCAGTTTCCACACTTAAATCAAAATACCTGGCCGGATTTTCTGTATTGGAAGGACTGTTTATTTGCCCTGTAACATCAAACCGGTTAAAGTCGCGGTAATATTTGATAATACCACCTGAGGTTGGCGTAGGCAATATTTGCAGGTTGGGCCTGCCCTGTAAATCATAGATGGTTTCTGCCACAACTATGTTACCGGTACTATTATCTTTCGTAACCGTTTGCCGGGTTCTGAGACTGCCATCAAAATACTGAATGACCGTTTTGAACTTGCCGTTTTCAGCAAAGCTGGTACTGCTTTGCCAGTTGAGGTTAGTTTGATGCCCGTTGTGTGAAAAATTTGGAGATGCTGACCATGGCCCGGAAATTACAGTGCCATCATTCGTTCGAAGCGCTGCCCTTACCCTGTAATATAGCTTACCGGTATCACCATACAATAACGGTATTTGATAATTATTTTTTCCCGGATCCAGGTCAACCCTGCTGCTATTACTTTGAAATAACATATCTATATTAGCATAGTATCCTGCCATCTCATCCGGCACCCATGCCCATTGCAACTGGCTCATATTGTTGTTGACACCGGCATTCCAGGACCATGAAACATTTAATGCGTCTGTATTGTCAACCGCTGAAAGTGAAGCCGGTGCCAAAACAGAAGGGTTAGCGGATAGATTATTGTACCGAATCACTCTCATTTCGTTTTCCAATATTAATACCGGTTTCGGGTCCCAGCCTACATTACCGGTTATACTGATTGTATCAACTGTTATTCTCACCTGCTCCGCCGGACTCAGTAACAAATATGCCATTACATTATATTTACCCCCGGTTGCACCATTATAATTTAAAGTAAGCGATTGGAATTGGGTTTGCACCGTACTGCTTAATGGATTACTAACAGCCCATGATTCTATTTTAAGATAAACTACCGCTGTGAAGGATGATGCAAAAAAAGTATTGGATTGTTCATTTATCTTAAAGGTTACAATATTCTTTATTTTTTTTGAAAGCTCGCCGGCATTCGAATAGGTAATCGTAGTATTTGCCCCGGGAACAATTGCAGTACCCTGAATAAAATTAAGACTAATTGTTTCTGCACCTTCTTCAAACTGGGCAATGGCGGGCAACAGTAATCCCAGGAAAAAAATGACTAACGAATATCGCTTGCAGGTAATTCCTTTTAGCATTGGTTGAGGTTAAATATGGTTATTATTTTTTTGCGAAAAAAATTATTGTAAAATCAATCGTTCACTATATCCTCATTCATTCGCAATAATCTTTTATAAACCTTTTTTTAGAACGTCTTAGTTACTTCATAATCCTTATACAACTCCCGGGCAATAAATTCTTTTACACCATCATCAAAGTCAAGTATTTTTTTCCAGGACGGCATTTTGCCGGCAGCTTCTTTAGTATTGTTAATATCAGAAAATGCCACAACAATATTTTGTAACCGTACCAAATAATTTATCCCGTCAATTGTTTGCAGCAGTTTACTATTCTCCGTATTTTCATTTACCAGGAAAGTGAAAGTTTCATCCGTTACCGGCTGCTGCATGCGCATCATTATTTCCATGAGTAAAGGCGAATGACTTTCTGTTTCAAACTCGAGCCCCATTGTTGTAGTAACAGCAGTGGAAGCATACATACTTTGCCGGGCAATCAAATCAAACCTGGATGCATTGCCGTTCAGCCTGCTTTTAGTGATCGTGTATTTTTTTCGAAACAATTCCTGCACCTGCTTACTATTCACTGGCAGGAAATCCATTCTGCCTTTTGATGCCATATCAACTTTGCTTATCCAGATACTTTTTCTGGTATGATTAATCTGTATCATAAAACTATCCTGCAAATACAGTTCTTCCCTGCCATTGTTATAATACAGGTCTTCAAGATATTTATAGTAAACGCCCTGGTAACTTAGCGTATCCTGCTCTTCCAATACCGGTGATGAATTTATTGTTGCAAACGTGGTGCAATACAGGAAAGGTTGAGTAGCAAAAGACATCACTTTGCCAAATTCAGTTACCAGTCCTGCAGTATCCGCTGTGGTTTGGCTAAAGCTGCTGATATTAATTACTATCAGGAAACACAGCAGCCATTTTTTAAATTTTCTACTCATGCTTTGGAGATTTTTTTTATAATAATCTTATTCAGACGATTCTTATTCAGGGTTGCTTTAACTACTGCAGGTCTGTCACCACTTTTTGTTTTGCGCTTCGCGTTTCCTTAATAGTTTTAATACCCTGTACGGTTTCTTTTTTTACCCTTACCAACTGCCCTTCCTCATCATATTCATAGAAACTGGCATAATTATTTTCATCCAGTTCCGCTGCAAGCCTCAGTGTTACAGGATCATACACATAAGTTTTCATATTAGCGTTGAACGGATGAATGCGTATATCATCTACATACATACGTGCGGATCCCGAATTAACAAACCTGATTTCGGCGGTAGTTGTATTGGCAGGCGGAGTAAACTCCCCTTCTACTTTTTGCCATCCTTCAATGATAGTACCGGTTCGCTTTATTGTATTCAGGCCAAGATTAACTCCATCGCTCCATATCCCAATGTTGCTTTTATCATAGTCCGTTTTAAAACAGGGTGTGGTACAGTCTTCCCTTACCCATGCACTAAACTGCATCCGCTTGCCGGGAATGATACTAAAGGTATTGTTGAGCATACTATCTGTGGCAGGAATTGGTTTTGTAGAAATACAGCCGCCAACAGTGCTTAGCGATTTGTAATCAGGCGATGGGGAATTGGTACATTGCCATGTATAAGATTCAGTTGAACCGGAAGGATTGACAGGCTGGTTATAAAACTTGCTTATACCAGCAGAAATTTTGTAGATACCCGGGCATAGTACAATACTATAATTAAATGGTGGTGTAATGGAAACACCAATATTTTTTGAAATAGTTGTATCATGTATTCTGTTATTATTCAGATCATATATATTCACATTCATTGCATTATTATCACTTATCGCATTTCCACCACCACTAAAGCCACTTGTAGAAATCCCCATGGAGAAATTATAAATTCCCTGTGTTGTAATTCTAATATAGGTACTACAGTAAGCAGAATAATAATGAACGGAACTGTTGCCTGGATAAATAGTGACCGAAAAATTGGATACCCCAAAATTACTAACAGCAGCACCAGAGTAAGTGCCTGTGTAAGAAACAAAAGAAAAATTCCCCCCGAGTGTATTTAAAATCCGGGCGGTATCACGGCCGGCATTAAAATTATAGTCGGATATATTACTTGTTTTTACATTCAGTGATTTTGCCTGGGCACTGGGTTTTACTTCTAAAATATATTTACCGCTATGGGCTTTTACTGCCATTGTATCTGTATTAACAATGGAAATATTGGTAAGTCCGTTAAAACTGATGTATTTATTAATATCACAACTTTTCACATTGCCGGTAGGATTAATTCTTTCCAAATAGTTTGCGTCTTCAAAACCCTCATTAAAACTTTCTCCAAACTTTGCATTTTGAACTACAGCCACTGGCAAATTTTTATTAAACCCGTACTGTGCAGCGGTGTAACGATTGAGTGCATCCCGGGTTTCCAGTTCCTGTCCTTTGGAATTTACCCGGGTGAGTTCACTGTTCCATACCCATTTTGGATTAGCAAAATCCGGCACGAGGTTAGCGTAATTATTAAAGCCCCAAAAATTACCAAAGTTGTAGAGATATCCATTTTTCCGAATGGCCGTATTCACATTAACAGTGGAATCATTTCTGCTACCGTAATATGCATAACTCCTGAATGGTTTAAAGTTTCCAACCAGGCCCTTTAAGTAGGGATTGATATTTTTTTCTAAAATACCATTGCAGTTAATGCTGTCCATTTCTACAGACAAACATGCAGGTGTATAGTAGGTCTTCCTTAAAATAACATCGTTGTCCACCTGCCATTTTTCTTTGTATTCTACAGCCGATGCTGTAACCACATTGGCAAAATTATTAACGTTCAGCGCATTCCCCTGAACCGGCATTTTCATACAGGTAGCGGCACTTACGGTTAGCCCCAGCGTATTTCTTTTACCACTTCGAAGTATTTTAAAACCAACCCCATTTTTTGTAAAAAGCCGACCGGCAGAATCTAAAAATACCAGGTCTTTATTTGGTACCGTTAGCGCTGTATTGTTTTTCCTTCTATCGAAAGCCCACAATTTAAATACACTTCCTGACGGAGCGATACATGTATTGGAAGTGCCGGTCCCCTGGGTGGTTATATACAACTCGTCCCCGCTTTCAAAAACAGTGGTATCTATATTTGAGGCAGCCAAAATTTTTCCGTCATAAAAATTTACGCCGGTGAAACACCTTCCGATATTTTTATAAGCCGGGCCTGTTCCACTGTAGGCCCAATGCGCCGGGTAGCTTACATTGTACACCGGATCATTGAATTCATTGGCCGTTTGTGTTACAACAGCGGTGCCGGTCTCAGCATCATAGGCGATTGTTTTCGTGCTTATCACACTGCCTTTATCCATTACAATTACACTGTCTTCTATTGCATGATAGTTTATCATTTTGGTACAGGTAACGGACCGGTATAAATTTTCCTGGTAGGTTTTTAGCGGGAAAATGGTAGGAAGGGTAAAAATGAACGGACCGAAAGGAAACACATCTACCTGCGCCTGAACGTTTGATCCATTGCTTTCAATTTTAAACTCTCTTACATCTGTCATCAATTCCATATCAATACCCATATTCCCTTTCTTTATTAAACCAGTCAAGTCATTATACACAAAATCTACCTGGTCATTCAAACCATTTTTACCCGTATTTTTATAAGTATGGTATGAGGCCGAAACAGGCGTTTTTTCATCGCTCTCACTATATGCAGCCTGTGATTTCATTTTGCCATGCATATCATTGGTTTCTACCAAAAAGCCCTGGGATACTGTTCTGCGGTTAATGATTTCTTTATTCAGAAAAGAGAAGAATGGAGCTTTATTATAATCTAAAGACTGCATTGGAGTGTAAGTAGAAAAAGACGGGTAGTCTTTGGCGGTATAAAATTCTGTAACCTTTTTGCCAATTGCTGACCTGACTGCTGAATCTGCATATATGCCTTTACGATGAATAGAGCGAACGGTTACCTTACTATATCCTACACCCGCTGCAGGATATAGTCCTTCCAGCATGGGCATTTCAATAGCTCCGTATTGGGCTGAAGCCAGCGGCAGTTTATTTTTAAAGGTTTCAATTTCCCTAAAAGGATTTTCTTCACTGCCAATGCCTGGTTCGTAAGAAGCCACACCGCTGCTTATCACCGTCTCCTTACCATCTATTTTTTCTACAGTTGTATAAGTATAATCCTGGCCATACAAAGAATTGTACTGGTTGGTCATTTTGTTCCAGTTGTCCTGCATCGTTACCCTTTTCACCCTTATACCTCCTCCCATCTTTATTATTTCCGGGTTATTTAACCTTATAAAAGAACTTCCCAAAACAATGGACCGTGCTTTGGCATTATTACGCATTTGTTCATCTACATTTTTAAAAGCTTCTTTTAAAGTAGCCAGCATGTTGCCAGCTAATGAAATAAAGTCAGGCAGCGAATTAACTTCCGCTTCATAGCCTGGAAAGGCCTGGGCTGGGAGATTGCCGGTAAGATAACCAATTGCACTTTTTGCCAGGGGGCTTTTGCCATCCACCTGTCTTAATTTTAGATAAATTACGTCTGTAACTCCATCTTTTCCGCTAAACCCATAATCATCGTAGTTGGCATATACTGTTAGAGATTCGGCCCCGCCCGGCATCATTACCATTAACTTAAATGCCAGTTGATTCATTCCTTCCAGGTATTTGGTAAAGATTTCTCTTTTCTTCTTTGCCGGATCGGTATTGTCGAGGTTACGCGGCAACCTGACGTACATAAAATTGTTATCAATATTCGCATTGATCCCCTGGTACATAGCACTATCACCTGAAAAGACAGGCGTTCTGCCCAGGCCGGCAATCTTAAACATATTGCAGGCTCTCCTGTTTTGTACATACCCATAGTCATCTGCTTCATACTGTATTGCTATCTGACCACCGGATGGAAGTAGTATTTTTTTTAAGCTCCAGGCTGCTGCATACTGGTCGCATCTTGCTTTAACAGTATCTGTATAGGGGAAATCAATATTGGAAAGATTAGATGGATTATAGCCAACGCTTGAATCTTTGTATGTTCCCCACCTGTCTGCTGAATTATATTTATAGCCGGGATTGTCGGCAGAATTAATAGAACTGGTATCACCGTAATTAAAAACATACCCGTCTTTGTTGCTGCGGTTTTGACCGTTATAAGTAAAGTAAACGGAGCGAAGTGTTAACTTCCCGCCATTCATGTTGTCGGGGCTTCCTTTACACAATGCATATCCGTAGTCAAATAAAACAGACTTTAATGGCTTCGCATTTGTAATGCCTTTGGCTCTTATTTCCGCCTTGGTATAAAGATCAATCCGTGCAAGTTTCTTATTGGCATTTTCATTTGCATTTACATACCCGTTAAACTGACTTTTTACTCCTTTCGCATCATTCCTGGTACCTGTTTTAAATATAGCAACCATGGATTTTGATTCTATAGAATTCAAATACCAGGCTTCTCTTTCACCATAGCTGATTGTTGCTTTATTGTCTTTTTTTTCAGTGCGTATACCTTCGCTAAAATTGGCAAGATCCTTATTTGAACCCGGGACAATATTTTTCCTGGGTGTTCTCCACTTGTGTAAATCCGCTGATTTGGTATAATTAAACTTTACTGAACTACCTAAATCATCCTCCGTAATACCATTGCCCGTTACATCTACATAATCACGTGACAGCAGTCCGGTTATCAAAAATGAGGAGGCGTAAGCAGGTGTTTCCTGGATTTGCAGATACCCGTCCATTTTAGAACTGTTGGCCATGTGCCGGGAATTAAGCGTGGACTCATTGGTAGTATCATACACTACGAGGTTCTCTGCTTTATACCCGGGTATATTTTCAACCGAAAAAGTAAAATCCTTTTGTTTTACATTGTAAACAGGCAGGCCATAAACATACCGCATGCCATTTTGTTCCAGTACATTAATTTCTGAAATGTGGTGAGCTTTCCTGTAACTGCCTACTCTTGCAATCAGGTCGTACACCAAATTACTATCTGCACCAAACGCCCCGGTATAGCTTCTGATATACCTGTCCAACCCTACTTCGCCGGCTTCCTTAGCTGTCAGCATTGTTGTAACCTGGGTACGCTTTTCCCGGGATGATAACATATTGTTCCCTGTAAGTGGTACAAAGCCTTTGGCAGCACCGGTTTTTTTATTAAACATTTCGAGTACAGACTCAAGCCGGGGTAAAACATTCGAGCCTCCAAGTTTAAACCGCACCAGGTTATCTCCTCCAACTCTATTGATCATTTCACTATTGGTTACTGTTGCTTCACCGGGATTTCTAAAATAGACATTTTCGGAAAGACTACCTGGTTGCATTGGTTTAAAAGCGAGGGTACGGTTTAAAGTGTTATTGGCATCATCCCATCCTCCGGCCCTTGTTGGCGAAGAAACTGTATTCCAGTTTCCACCAAAATGACCGGGTGAAGCAATATCTGCTCCGACAGAAATATTCTTATCCTTTGAAAGGGTCACATTATCCCGCATAAATCCCAGGTCGCCCCGGTAGGCCCTGATAGATCCGCCGGTTCCTTCTCCCTGGATTGAAAAAATATCATACGCATACTGGGGTGCCGAAATGACCGGTGTATTGGGTGTAACCTCTGCATCATTTAGCCGGTTAAAATCCATTACTGCATCTTTATTAACCATCGCTTTTTCCGCATACATAAATCCAACCAATGGCTTGTTCATCACTTTTGCTTCCGGCGCCACTTTGGATTCTGAGTAATAACCATTGGCTGTTACCGAACCCCTGAACCCGAAAAGCCCACCGCCTAACTCTACCTGGCCAAATGTGTTCGAATTTTCCATCGGCATTCTCAAAGAAGGCATATAACTCGGCCGGGCAAAACTAAATGTACTGATTCCAATAGTACCCGATGTGGTTACGAGGTCACTTCGGAAATTTTTATCTTCATCATCTTTTTTATTGTTTTGATTATTAAAAATGGAGGTTTGGGAACTTAAGGTTAAATCTTTGATGCCCGTTCTGGAATTATAACCGGTACTTAATCCAACACCTACGCCCACTTCCTTTCCCTTATTTGTTAATGATGCATTGAGTGAAGGGGAAATGGTAAGTCCCGAACGGGAACTTAATTTGGCACCAATTCCGGCCTGCAACCCTAAATTGGCTATTGCTGATTTTTCAAATTTTATATTCTCAATCGTAGCAAGAGACAATGAAACACTGGCACCTAAATCAAGTGCAGGCCCAAGATAGTTGTTGTAGGAGAAGCCCAATGATAAACCCAATGATGGTTTTTTAATCCCCACAATCTCTCCGTCTACCCCCAATTCAGCACCCCAGGTTCTGTTGGGTTTTACATTTTGTGTCTGCGTTAATACATCTGTTCCGTTAAAATCATCCGGTATCCCCCTCATATTCCTGCTAACGGTACCGGGATTGATATTCCATCCCAAACCAACCCAACCCGCCTCCTGGTCCATTGTAATTCCCGCACTGTAAAATAAGTTTACCGGATAGCCTCCCACATCCAGCAATGGTATGCTATAAGAAAAATCCCCGGTAAATAAATTCACCAGGTTATCAGCCCCCGCTGCTTTAAAAGATGTTGCCTCCGGTGATGATGGGCCACCTATATTTAATTTGAGTGGTTCCGAATTGCTGAACGCTTCTTCCATGCTATTTCCAATCGAAGTTTTTATATTTTTTTGAAGCCCGGTATTTTTAGAAAAAACAGGTTGTATCTTATCAGGCATAGAATTTCTTATCCCTGAATTATGCCGGCCCGGGTTCCTATCATGGTGATTCGATCGGCTGCTGTAACTGTGCCCGGCCGCATATACAGTACCCGCCAATTGAAGGTAGAATAGTAAAAACAACGGCCATGCAATATGCAATTTGTATTTGCCGGATAATGATTGTATCATAAGTTACTTCTATGGATTATTTAATTGTAAATGATATAGCATGGCTTTTACGACCTGCTCCCGTTATGATAACTTTATATATTCCGTCTTTATGAAATTGATTATTTAAGTCTATGTCAAAATAGTTATCACCGGGTACAATTCTTTTATTGATTGAAATCAACTCGTTTTCATTGTCATTTAAAATAACAATGGGTGCAGTATGCTCCTTATCAAAGGATACAAATTTGATATGCAATTTTTTCGTGGTAATAACATATAGGCCTTTCAGCGCATTATCAACTAACAGGTAGTTTTCATAAGTATTGGAAGCCACTGGTTTATTTTCTTTATTCACTGAAAAAGTCCAAACTGCCGTTTTTGCTGAATACTTAAATCCATTTTTTGCGATTACCTGCCAGGCATAGGTTTTACCGGTATCCAGCTTTGTAAACCCTGTCGAATAACTTTCGTTCGTTTGTTTCAAATTGGCTCGGGTGTATATTGGCGTATTATAGTGGATGGCTTCTGTAGCTGACTGCCCATCCACCACCTCCGTAACAATGATATCATAATTCAGGTCGCTGAACATGTCGGCCGGGGCAGGTGGCATCCAGGTAAAAAATGGATAAGGAGATTGCACAGTGGATTTGTCTTCCGGTGAACTTAAAAGTGGCGGACTAAGCGGGTCGATATTTATCCTGACGCACTCATTACTTATTGGTTCCAGGGACTCTCCCTGGATAGTATACACCTGGTAGCATACGATATACGCTCCCGTTGGTAAAAAACTCCCGGACAAATCAACCAGGTTATAATTGTAAATCACAGGCTGTACTTCAGCGTTTGTAATTAGTTTTATACCCTTTCCCAATATAACATTACCAGAACTTGCCGACATAATAACCTGTCCTGATTGAACTTCCTGCAAAGTCATTTTTATACTTACATTCAATACACCTTCCTTACTATTTATAAGAACTAAATTCCACAGGCTCTCTTTTTGGATCATTCCCCCCGGTGGTAACTGAACATTGATATTTACCTGTGCAGTTAATTCAACCGGAAGCAGACCGATACAAAAAATCAACCATTGAATGGAGAAAAAGCTTTGCCGGAATTTTTTCATTGTTTAAAAATTTTTATACCATGAAACCCTTCCTATTTCTAACGGGCATAATACCTGGCTAATGGTGGGTAAATAACTTTTTTCGTATTGCAATTGCAGACTGCCTACCTGCTTAAAATCCGCTGCCAGCAGTATTCTTTTTCCCCAGTAAATATTGCCGTTGTGTAATTTGTTAAGTTTACCACCGGCACCTATTTTTACAATTTTCTTTATGGCATAATCTGCAGATAATTCTACTGTATGATATCTTAGTTGAGGGTGTTTATTTAAAGCGAAGCCGGCCTGGAGTTGAAATTTTTTTAGAAAAATTGTTTGCATTGCATAAAGGTTGGTTCCTTTATAAAGTACAAACCCTGAGTCGGTAGCCTGGTTAAAATATTGATTGTAAATAAACGAACTGTTCATTCCAATGCCTTTATAGAAATAACTGTACACGAAGGATCCGTTTAATATATAGTATACATTTTCTCTTATTATTTCTTTATTCACAACATATAGCTGGCTTCCTGGGTAATACCCAAAACTTAGTGAGGGATACTTTGGTATTCTTATATTAATAACCATGCTTTTAAAAATGGTGCTCGTTTTATACGTTTTATCTGTAAACGGATTGGTAAAGTCGTTGCGCCTAAGCATACCGGTAATGCTCACTTTCTCTTTAAAGAAATATTGACCGGCACTTACCAGCCAGGCAGTTTGATCGGTATTGTAACTGAATAGACTAAATGACTGGAAATGCTCACCGGTCTTTCTAAAAAAACCACTCAGCCGGGTTTGGGTGGCGGCAATAATTGTTGTTGCCTTTATGTTTATTCCCAAATTGGTTTGATCGGCAAATTTCCACAGCCCATTTATTTGCTTATTGCTTTGAAAATTTCCGGTAACTGGTTTGGTAGATTTTGCCAATTCAACACTGATACTGGTGTTTTCACCCTTTTTGAAAATAGATTCAAGTGAATAACCCAGCAGGTTGATTTGATTGGTAACTGTATCAGACAATCCGTAACCAGCGGTATTTTTGCTTCCCCTGAAAACGGTCAATACAAGGGCTCTCTTTTGCAGGTCGCCGATTCCTACCCTGCCCAACACCAGATATTGCCCGGCATTTCGTGTATTTTTATCCAGGAAATCCCGAAACCGGTAATCGATTTTACCAGCCGCAAATGCAACATAGCAGGATGCTTGATACTCCATATTTACACCGCTGATGGTAATATCCTTCGCCGTTAATTCTGTATAATCTACCATGCTCCGGCCAATACTAAAACGCTTTATTGCAGATAGCCCTCTTTCAAACCTTGTTCTCTTCCCGGCCGCTATTCCGTTGTCATCCGCTATTTTCAGCAGCTCCTTTTCATTGGTTGCCTGGCATATTTTTTGTTTCACCAATGATAACTTTTTTTGAACTCCAAGCCTCATGCTGTCGGCCCGGTCATATAGTGCTTTCACTTCTTTTTCCAGCGAATCCAATTGCCTCTTTTTAGTGTCATACTCTTGTAAAAACGATGCTACCGTACTATCACTATTATTGGCTAACGAAGCGATACCGTACGCCGGTTTTGACGGGCTGTTAAACTTAAAATTAGCAACCGGATTTAAATCTGCCGGCAAAGTAATCAGCGTATCCGGCTGGCCATGTTGATTTACCTGTTTAAAATATACCCTCTCTCTTTCTTCAATAATTTTCTGAAGTGTAGCCGGGCTTTCCAGCCAATTTTTTAATTGCCCGTACTGCTTCAACTTTGCATCCGCCAACTCCTTCAATGCCTGTATATCGTTCTTTTCATTTAACTGCTTTGTCAGTTGCCTGACCAGGTTTTGTTGTATATTTTTTTGGTAGCCCGCCCGGTCAAACTGAAAGTTGATGTCACCAAAATTTCTGAAATAAGGGGAGTTGCTTTGCCTTAATACAAACGCTACTTTCAACGGGTACTTTTCTTTTATTAATAAACTAAGGTTAACTCTTTCAGTATGCTGTTGAAAATCGTCCTGAACAATGGGGGTATCCAGTTTTGACCGGTAAAAAAAATCGTAACTAATATTGCCATGAATGGTGATGAATTTGGGAATACCCGGTTCTTTGACATTAGTTGCAGTTGATTGTGTAGAAACAGGATTGTTATTTGGAATGAACATGGTTTTAACTGTATAGCTTTTACAGGCATCTATAGTGTAGTGATTAATAATAATTCCGGTATCAGTTTTTATAAATTGCATTGTATTGAATAAAAATTTGTTGATCGATAAATCAGCAGGTTTGCCAGCCTGTGCATGTATGTTTTGTACATAGATACACAGGCAGACAAAGCAACTTATTGTTTTAAGTAAGTGCATACCAGCTTTTCAAATTGATTATTTTGAGCATTTGTTACTATTACTATCTGATCTCAAAACTAATAGCCGTAAGGAAAATTCGTCTGTTGTTTTTCTTACTTTTTGTGAAGAATATCACCATGGATTTTTGATACTATTGTTGTATCTGACAGAAGGGGTCATAAATACGGCACTCCATTTTAAGCATGCAATCAACCAATCCCGGTTAATGTAAAGGGCAATGATGAACGATAAAATTTGCAGGGGCGAATAACAGTTGGGAACTTATTTAAGAAGAAAAATGAGTGAAGCAATCACCTGTTTAAAAAATGGCCGGAGTATAAAAATCAGCCGGATAATTGATTGTATTTTCACGCAGAAATACAACCATTCATCCACCATACATTGATGTATTGATACACATTTACCCTAAGATTTTTTTAGTAACATGATCACCGGGCAGCAGTAACAAAAAACGCGAGTGAGGATAAAACCATACAACTATCTACCTGCTCATCTCACTCCCCCACAAACACCTCATACACCGGGCTAAATAAATATACCTTACCGGTGGCCACTTCTTCGCACTTAATCCGCTTGCGCACTTTTTCACCCTTCCTGAATATACGGCCACCTTTAATTTTGAATACGGTGCCCATGGGTAACGCTTCTATTAAACTTACCCCTTCCTTTTTTTCATCGTATTGATGCAGCACCCTCAGCAGGGCAGTATCCGCACAACTGCTGGCAGCCGGATTTTGAAGGGTTTTTAATAAGGTCTTTTGTATGTCGGGAGGAAATATTTTTTTTAATAGAAATTGGGCCAGCACCTTACTGAATTCATTCTTCCACTCCTGGCCATGCGCCTGTACGCGGTGGCCGAAACGCTCGTAGGTAAACAGGTGCGCCAGCTCATGCAGCAGGGTAATTAAAAACGAATATGGATTCAGGTTGCCATTTACGCTGATGCGGTGGTTTTTATCAGCAAAGGAATTCCGGTAATCGCCCAATACCGATTTGCGTTCGCGGGTGATGGTGAGTTGTACTTTATAATGTTGCAGGTAATGGGATACATCTTCAAAGCTACCCTCGGGAAGGTCTTGCTTCAACTGGTGCAGCGGAGCTTCCTGTTTAGGCATGCTGCTGTTTGTTCAGTTTGGTGATTACCGCTACTTCCACGGCAAGGTAAACGAGGTATAAAAACATAGCAGCAAATACAGAAACCTTGCTGACGGCATTGCCTGCTACCAGCCGGTATACAATTACGGCGGTAATCACTACTCCCATTTTGATGAGCATCCCGCCCATTACGCTGCGTATAAAAACATTGGGGTTACTGTTACTCAACGCTTTTTGCTGCATAAAAAAAGCCAGTAAACTTACCCCGAAGAAGATAATATTGGCGATCACCAATACATCGGAATCGATTCCCCATTTGGCCAGTAAGTTTCGGGAGGCAATGATAAATCCGCTAAAAATGACAAATAAAGCAATCAGCGGTACAATTATTTTCTTTCGTGCATTCATGTAGCCGCAAAGATATTTTAATCATCACTGATTCACAACATTCCCCAAATCTTTATTTAACTCTACTACATTGGCACCTGTATGGCAGCAGCCATTAAAGCTGGCGGTTGGCTCTACCTGTAATTTGCCGGCATAAATATCGCCCCGGATATCACATTTGCCCAGTAACTGCAACAATTCTTTTATTTTGATCTGGCCGGTTACCTTACCCAATACATCCGCCTGCTGACCATTCAGATCTCCTTCCACCACTCCTTCGGGGCCAATAAATATTTTTGATTTTGCGAAAAGATTCCCGGTAAGGAGTCCATCTATCCGGATATCGCCATCGCTTTCGATATCGCCGTTAATAACGGTTCCGGCACCAATAATGGTGGTGTTGCCGGTGGATAAGTCGCCTGAAGAAGATTTAGTTTTTGCGTTGAACATAGATATAGGTTTTAGTATTTGAATATTGGTAAATAACAGGTTAATCTTATTTATAAATTACGAACAGCTTCCATCTTTTGATTATTTGCTGTATGCAATAAATGGAACAAGTATGATATTTATTTTATCAAAACCAATCGTTCTTATCCTTATACCTGCTATAAATCCCAATTCCTTTTTTAAACCTATCCAAAAAATATCATATTGCTTCGAATTACAATATACAGCATATTTATTCGTTCATATTATCAACTTTTGGCAAATCCAGCTTATTGGTATCTAACACCGGCACCTTGCCCTGCAACACTTTTTTGATATCGTCAAAATATTGCTGCTTGTATTTGAGTGCATTTTCCATTGAATCGGTGCGGATTTTCAATTGCCTGAATTCTTTTACCTGCCGGGCATCTCCATATCCTACGCCAGGAAGATAGTATTTGATAGGGGTAAATACAATGAGCGCAACCGTTAACACAGTGAGCAACACAAAAACACTGCTTAACACAATATACACACTTAATCGGCTTAACCGGAATTTTACCACTTCTTCATACGTATCCTCATTCATCACCACCAGGCGGTAACGATTTCTTAAACGTTTTAGTGTGCTGTTGGCATCCAATTTGGCCATAGATCATTTTTGGATGTTAAAAATAGGAAACCTTGAGCCATTATCCCTACTAATTCCCAAAAATAACCGATATTTAACCGCTTTATTTTAATCAAGATATTCATGTTGAAAAGGATTTTTTTACCGGCGTTGTTGTTATTGCTTACCTGCACACTAACGCATATAGTAATGGCCCAGGCTCCCGTGTGGACGATTGACCTGCTGGGCAAAGAGAAAAAACCGGAAAAGTTTGAAAACAGGAAATTAGGGTCTGAGAAAATGGCCGATAAGAAATTTACATTGGTAAGAAATTTCTTCCAGAACAATTACACCCATTACAATTACTATTACAACGCTAAAAATAAAATTAACGCCGTAATAGAAAGAGCCAAAGCATCTCAAAAGGATGATTATACCAAACTGCTGAGCTACTACCCCTATTCGCTGGAAAATACTGCCAGCCAGAAATCAGAACTCGATTCTGTTATTTTTAAAGCTACGGCAGGCATCCTGTTGCACGACCTGAGAAATGACTGGGTAGATAATATGTACCTGTTGATGGGAAAGGCTTTTTTACTAAGAAAAGATTTTGATTCCGCAGCCGCTACTTTTCAGTTTATCAATTACAATCTTTTTCCGCGTAAAAAAAATGAAGAAGACAACAGGATTGTAGGTACCAGCGATGCGGCAAGCAATAGCGCATTAAGTATTGCCAATAAGGAAAAACAGAATATCCTGCAAAAAGCAACTGCCCTTCCGCCCAGCAGGAATGATGCACTGATCTGGATGGCACGCACGCTGATTGAACAAGATGAAACCGGTGAGGCAGCCGGTTTAATCAACACCCTGCAACACGATCCAAATTTACCCGCCCGCCTGCGGAACGACCTGGATGATTTAAATGCATATTGGTTTTACAAACAAAATATTTATGACAGTGCCGCTACCTATTTGGAAAGAGGATTAACCAATGCGGATAGCAAACAGGATTTATCAAGAGCTGAATTTCTGTTGGCGCAGTTGTACGAAACTACCAGCCAGTTTGATAAAGCGACAGATTATTATGAAAAAGTTTCTGTGCATACGGTAGACCCGTTAATGGATATTCATGCCAGGCTAAACAATGCCAAAATGCTCAAAACCTCCAACCCAGAAGAGCTTACCAACGGCATCAACAACCTGGTAAAGATGGCCAGGAAAGACAAGTTTGAATCTTACCGCGATATCCTTTTTTATTCAGCCGGTGAACTGGCGATGCAAAAGCCGGATAGCAACCTGGCGGTTAGCCTTTTCAATAAAAGTTTGGAATACAACGAAACCAATATCAGTTATAAAAACAAAACGTTTTTGCAATTGGCGGATATTGCGTTTAACCGGAGGCAGTATAGAATGGCATTTGCATTATATGATAGTTTGCAATCCGGCGATACCACGCTGGATGACCGGATAGCAGCAATACAGGAAAGAAGAAATGCGCTTTCAAAAATTGTAGAAAAAATCATCATCGTGGAAAGGGAAGATAGCCTGCAGGCAATAGCGGCGATGGCCCCGGCAGCAAGGGAAGCATTTATAAAAAAAATGGTGAAGCGGTTGCGTAAAGAAAAAGGTTTAAAAGAAGAAGAGCCCGGCACAGGCGGCGGCGCCATGATTGAATTCAACAATGGATTGGATAAGAAGAATGAACCGGTAGATTTGTTTGCTGCCGGCAACAACAAAGGCGAATGGTACTTTTATAATGCTTCGCTCAAGTCAAAAGGCTTCAATGAGTTTAAGAGAAAATGGGGATCACGCAAAAATGCGGATAACTGGCGTAGAAAAAATGCCGCGGAATCTGCTGACAACAATGCCAACCCCACAAGCGGGTTGAACATGGCACCCGGTGATATTGATAAGCCAACAGATCCCAATGCAAATAATGGAGGCAATGCAGCCGGGGATAATTCCGCCACCAATAATTCGCAGCCCGGTGATATCAGCTTTGATGGCCTGATGGCAAATGTTCCGCTAACCCCGGAAAAAATGAATGCCAGCATTGCTCTACATTCCTATAATTTATTTGAACTGGCAAAATTATACCAGAATGAACTGGAAGATTACGGGCAGGCCATTACTACTTACGATCAGTCGTTGGTGCGCTACCCCGATTCTTTGTACAATGGAGAACTTTACCTGGGGCTTTATTTTTGCTATACCAAATTGGGTCTTACAGCAAAAGCGGCTTACTATAAAAATCTGCTCACCAATAATTTTGCAGGCAGTCGGGCAGCATTGATT
>JANPIJ010000429.1:0-8417 GCA_031424955.1 Ferruginibacter sp.
GCAATACCTCGATAATTTCTACATTTGTGTTAACCATTGAGTTTGTTTTTAGTCGAACACAAAGAACGGAAACAACTTCTGTTCTTAACTCAATGGGTTTTATTTACTTATACCTTAACTAAATGACATTGGGCCGCGGCCGGGTGCCGCGTTGATCGGTTTCAGCCAGGGCGAAAAGATAAAATGGATTGTTCCTGCAGGTATTAAAATATTCACCATTTTGGAAGTGCATAACCAGCAGGATCGGGCAACAACACTTTTTCCCCGGTGAATCTCCCTTCCAACAACTTCCCAGGCCGCTTTGCACAAGTTAAATTAAACCAACAACCAGCATAAGTTGCAGGACCCGCCGGCTATCCGGGCCGGGTACAAAAACTAACACGACACAATATTTATTTTCGTAAGTACTGAAAGCGTTAAACGCAAGGATCGTTGGAAGCCAGCAATAAAATTATTGATCGTGGTATCATGCCCGTAAAAAGAAAATACCTTATGATAATGGACCTGGCTTCATTACGAATGATAACTAATCGCATCAATTAAACAAATTCAGATTTATACGCACTGTTTCTTCCTTTCCTGAATATTGCCTTTTCAATTTCAACGGCAAAAAACACAAGAGATGACAAGGCTCCAACCAGGAAAAATTCATTCAGCGTTAAAGCTTCAGTTTGAAATATGGGTTGTAAAAACGGAGCATAGGTGATAACAAACTGCAGCAGCAAAGCTATTGATACTGCACCAATAAGTGGTTTGTTTGAAAATACCCCCACACTAAACAAAGATTGATTTTCTGAACGGATAGCCAGTACATGTCCCATCTGGCTCAGGCATAAAACATTAAAAACAATGGTTTGCCAATGTAACCCATGATTGATGGCCCAGCCTTGTGCTGATAAAGCGATACCTGCCATGAACATACCCACCCAAATCATGTGCAAACCCCTGCCATTTGCAAAAACACTTTGCTGTGGTGGCCGCGGAGGCCGGTTCATAATATCCTTCTCCGCTTTTTCAAATGATAATGAAATAGCAGGCAAGCCATCGGATACTAAGTTTATCCATAAAATATGTATCGGCAGTAGTGCCACAGGTAAACCAATCATCGGCCCTAACAACAAAGTCCATAATTCACCGGAGTTGGTTGTCATCAGGTATTTGATAAACTTGAGGATGTTATCGTAAATTCTTCTTCCTTCCTGTACTGCCTTTACTATGGTTGAAAAATTATCATCCAGTAAAATCATGTGAGCGGCTTCTTTAGAAACATCAGTACCCGTGATGCCCATTGCAATACCAATATTTGCCCGCTTCAGGGATGGCGCATCATTTACACCATCACCTGTCATAGCCACATAATGGCCTTTTTGTTGCAGCATTTTTACAATCTGTAGTTTCTGTTCGGGCGATACCCGGGCATACACTTTTATCTTTTCTACCTTAGCCAAAAAACTATCATTATCTAAAGCGGCTAATTGCTGACCAGTTATCACGAGATCCTTTTCGCTGCTTAAAATGCCAATGCGTTCTGCAATAGTCTTTGCCGTAAGCGGATGGTCGCCGGTTATCATAACAGGTACAATGCCTGCTGTTTTACATTGTGCTACTGCATCAAATACTTCTTCCCGCGGTGGGTCGATGATGCCGGTAAAACCTAAAAAACGCAAACCCATTTCGTGGGTTTCACTATCGGGATTTTCGGGCAATGCATCCCAGTAACGATATGCAAACCCAAGTACCCGGTGGCCTTTGGCTGCCATCGCATCCACCTGCTGCAGCATATCAGTTATATTAATATTCTCACAACGATTCAGCAAAATATCCGGGGCTCCTTTGGTAAATGAAATTATTTTATTATCACGTCTGTGAAAAGTAGTCATCAGTTTTCGGTCGGCATCAAAAGCAATTTCTGCCACCCGGGGCCATGTGCCTGGTTGTATATTTTGTTCCCTCGATACTTCCATCAACGCAATTTCTGTACTGTCGCCTTTAATTATTTTATCTCCGTCTTCAGCAGCATCATTGTTGAGGGCAAAGGCATGTAGCAATAACTTTACTTCTTCGTGGTCTATGATAGTGGACAAGGCATTTCGTTCCAGTAGCGCTCCGTTTACAAATACATTTTCCACATGCATTTTATTTTTTGTAAGCGTGCCTGTTTTATCGGTACAGATATAGGTAACAGATCCTAATGTTTCTACAGCCGGTAATTTTCTGATAAGACTGTTAAAGCGAATCATTCTTTTTGCAGCCAATGCAAGGGAAATAGTAATAACGGCCGGTAATGCTTCCGGTATGGCAGCCACTGCCAGTGAAATACTGGTAAGTACCATTTTTACTACATCCTCACCCCGAAACCATCCTGCAACAAAAAATAATATACACAGGAATAAAACCAACACGGAAAGTTTTTTTCCGAAGGCGGCCATTCGCTGCTGTAAGGGGGTAAGTGTTTCATCCTCCTGTAACATTGTAGCAATGCGGCCCAACTCAGTTTGCATACCGGTTGCAATCACTACAGCGGTTCCCCGCCCATAAGTAACAAAGGTTCCTTTGAACGCCATGTTCTTTTTATCCCCCAGCGGCAAATCATCTACTTCAAGCGAAGCGGTGATTTTATCTATGGCATGTGATTCCCCGGTTAACGCCGCTTCTTCAATTTTTAAATTGACAGATTGAATGATACGCAGATCTGCCGGTACAGCATTACCTGCTTCTAATATTACTACATCGCCGGGTACTAATACCGTAGCAGGCAACCACGCACTGCTTCCATCCCTTAGTACCCTGGCCTGGGTAATGGCCATTTGTTTTAAAGCCTGCATGGCTTTTTCAGCACGGTATTCCTGGAAAAAGCCAATGATGGCATTCAATAAAACAATTACAAGAATAACGATGGTGTCAGTAACGTCACCAATAATACCGGATATGATTGCCGCACCCAGTAAAATTAAAATCATCACATCTTTAAACTGTGCCAGCAGCATACCGGCAATGCCCTTCTTTTTGCCTTCCAGTAATTCATTTGGCCCATATTTCAACTGCTTTGCCTCAGCATCAGGGGTACTTAATCCTTGTTGCCCTGTATCGAGCAATTCAAAAGTTTCTTCTATGCTTAATCTGTGCCAGTTCATATCGTCTGATTTATTTTTTCATAAATAAGTATATAATAAGAGCCGGTATAAAAGTAGAATAATAAAGGCATCAAGACTTAAAAGCCATACCTGTTTTTTCTTTGGTTTAAAAAGAAGTCCAGGCCCTACCACTGCCGTCATAATGATGTGATAAATACCGATAATAAATGAGACGAGGATATGTCCTTAAATAAAGCTACTTCCCTGCAAAAAACATCGCCTATCCCGGGTATTAAATGGGGACAACAGTTTGCATCCACTCCTGTCGCGGCTTAGCTCCGGGAGGCGCCATTTTTCCAGGCTGGATCAGCGTATCAATCAGGATGCTGATTGTTCCGGAAGAAACGTTTGTCGTGTAAATCTTTTTCCCGTCCGGACTAACGTAGATCATGTGTGTTCTGTCCTGGCCGGTCCCCATGCTCCAGTCCAGTTTCCCGGTTGCAGGATCATAGCGGCCAACGGATTTGGAACCTTCCGCAGTGAACCATGCTTTGCCATTCACAAAAGTGATATCATGCGGCCCAAACAGCGGCCTTGTATCAATGTTGGGTAAAGGCTTTTGCGCCACAAGGTCAATTACATTAAGTTCATGAAAGCTGCCACCACCATAAATGCAAACGTAGGCAGTCTTCCCGTCTGAAGAAGCCACCAACTCATGAGGATCGTTGCCAACAGGAATGCGGATGATAGTATTTAATGTAACGGGATCAACAATTGCCAGTGTATGGTTGGTTTTTGAAAGCGCCAATAATGATCGCTTTGGCGTGGATTGAGCATTGCATTCTGTTGCCGGGTAAATGAACGATGCCAGGAAAAAAGTTACTGCAATTAGCCGGTTCATGTGGCATGTTAAAAATTTCATAGCCTGAATATTTTTAGGCAATAATGACGCCTTATTGTCGGTGTGTCCTTTTGGAGACACAAATCTATTTAATAAAAAAAATAAATTATAAAAATGAAAATACGCTGCCTTCGGCGCTCATCGTTTAACAGTTCGTTCGTTACAGGTGGGGCATGAAAGTAAGCGTTAAAGCATACGCATCATTCTTTAATGCGTGGCCCGAAACAAAAGGCAGGGCGTTTCAACTCCCCATCCCTGTTCAATTATTTGTTTCATTTTCGGATGAAGACCCGCCCTGCCGGAAGTATCAATATCTGCATACATTCCATCAAAAACAAGGAAGTAGCCAGGTTTGGAAAATAAATACATTTGGCAATGCTCAGCGTTAATTTTTAAACCCAACACTCATGAGAAAAATGTTCTTGTTTTTTACTGTCCTGCTTACATCTGCTACGTTACTGCCTGCACAAACCAGCACCGGGGCGAAGCAGGAAACGGGAAAGAATACTGCCGGTAAAGAATTGTTTCTTCCCGATACAATATGGCGTATTCCCAATAATAATGATTTCAAAAAAGAAGAAAGTGAGTATAGTGTCAAACGAATGATACAGGGAGACAATGTTGCTATTTTCTGGCATAGTGAATTCGGAGACAATCCCGCCGGGAATACTAACGAGAAAAAACGTTTTGATCCCAATGAAGCCCTGAAGGAATGCGAACGGTTTTATTCCTATTATGTAAATGACTTAAAACTTGTTCAGAAAGGAAATTCCTTCACAGACAAATACAAAATGGTTTTATTCGTGATAAATGGTGATGGTGGTACTGCCTTCGGCGGTGGCGCAGGTAAAGTAGGTATGTTGTGGACACCTGCTGCAAGAATGAGTAAAGCACCCTACGGAGCGCTGGCACATGAACTTGGGCATTCCTTTCAATACATGGCAGCACAGGACAACGGGCGTGGACCGAGAGGAGCCATCATGGAAATGTCTGCCCAATACATGTTATGGCAGGTATACCCGGAATGGATGACTTTTGAAAATTACCACCTGGTCGATTTTATGAAGGGTACCCATTACGCATTTTTACATTCGTACAATACCTATCATTCGCCTTATGTTTTTGAATATTGGTCCAATAAACGCGGCCTTGATTTTTTTGGCAAGCTCTGCCGTTCCACACAGGCGGGAGAAGATCCGGTTATGACTTACAAACGAATAACATCACAAAACCAGGAACAGTTTAACGACGAGATGTTTGATGCATCCCGTAAGTTTATTACATGGGATATGCCCCGTATAGAGCAGGTTGCCCGCCAATATGCCAACCAGCATACTACCACGCTGAATGCAACCGGCGATGGATGGTACCGCATCGCCAAAGACAAATGCCCGCAGAACTATGGCTATAACGGAATCCGGTTGAAAGTACCCAAGGCAGGAACAAAAATAGCCCTCAACTTTAAAGGCATCGCCGGAACAGACAGTTTTAGTAACGTGAAAACGGATAAAGCAGGCTGGCGTTATGGGTTTATTGCTTCCAAAAAAGATGGCAGCCGTGTATATGGAGCGGTACACAAAGATGCCAACAGCACTGCCAAATTTAAAGTGCCCGGGGATACTGAACATTTGTGGCTGGTTGTGATGGGAGCCCCTTCGGAACATTGGCCGGTTGTGACCAACCGAAGAAGACCGGCAGAAGGAACTGTTAATCCTGTTATTGCAGAAGAACAGTGGCCATACCAGGTTAAATTTAAAGGAACATCTCCCGATGAATCAGTCACCAGGTAAGGTGTTAACCAGGCGGACAAAGAAATCCATACGTGGTATAAGCTTCGCCATTTTAAGACCAGGTTACTGCACCTTCAAAATGGAAAATAGCAGGGAACTCATAATCCAAAATGCAACGCACAAAATAAAAACGGAACAATAAAACCACTCCCGGCATTCTTTCATTTGTTGTTAACGGAATTTTTATCCCTAAAATATTTTTTGTACCAAACCTGGAACGTACCATTTCAATCAACGCTCTGTTTATCTTTTCAATGTCTTTGGAGGAATAACGCTATCCTGTTTTACAAACAAAAAGTAGAAACTATTGTATTCAGATTTTATGTAAAGCCTGATATGGAAAAGGCCTGGCTACCTATATTGGCTGTATGACAAGTGATACCATTCTGAAAAACACCCGCAGGCGCAAGACTCCGCCCTGTTTCTGCCTTGTTGCTAAGACACATTTAAAACGGAAGTAAATGGCGACTGGCTGAGAATGCCCCAACATACTTAGGCTGTTTCGTACGCTTTTATACTCCTGCCGGTTAATGAGCAATCCCAGGAAGAGCCGATTAACTAATACTGCTCAAACCAATCAAACTTCTCATTAATAATATTTGCTTTCTCGTTTTTCAAATAATTCAAAAACGACATTGCCACAGGTGAATGATTTTTTCCCTTCAGCCAAATTAAATTCCAAACAGATTTAATTGGGAACCCTTTTACCGGAATTATTTGCAATTCCCCGTTTTGCAATTCGTTTTTTATTCCTATCAATGGCATGATAGAACAACCCAGTCCAGCTATTACCGATTGTTTGACTGCTTCATTCGAAGTAAGTTCCATCTTTTTTTTAACAGGCAAATCATTCTGTTGAATAAATTTTTCCATAGTTTGCCGTGTTCCGGATCCTTGTTCCCGATAGATTAATGGCAGCGTTTCAAAAATGCTTTTATCATACAACTTGTTCTTAAATTGTTGTTTCATATTGCTTACAACAAAGAGTTTGTTTTGAAGCAATTCTGTTTTTTCAACTTGTAAATTCTCCGGCAAAACTGACACCAACGAAAAATCAACTTCATTCTTTTCTAAACTCTCTATTACTTTTAACTTGTTGGTTACATCCATTATTAATTCAATTCCGTCATGTTCTTTTAAAAAGTCAGATAAAAAATAAGGCATCACATATTTACCGGTTGACACTACTGAAATTTTTAAACGTCCCGTCAATTGCCCCTTGTGTGCAAGGGTTTTATAATTAATTTCATAAACCAGGTTTAAAATATTTTCTGCTGCAATGGCAATTTCTTTTCCAAAATCTGTAATGAAAATTTTTCTGCCAATTATTTCCGTTAACGGAATTTCAAACTGGTCCTGAAAATTTTTCAATTGAATAGACACTGCAGGTTGTGTTAAATGTAATTCTTCAGCCGCCTTAGTAACACTTTGGGTTTGGGTAATTTTCAGGAATATCCGCAATTGGTTAATGGTGTAGTTCATAAATTATATTTATACTAATCATTGCGAATATAAATGAAAATATATGATTTACAATGCTCAATTTTGACCCATCATAAAAATAAATCAACACAATATGACAAAAATAACAGTAGCAAAAGGTGATGGCATTGGTCCTGAAATAATGGATGCAACCCTTGAAATTATTTTGGCGGCAGGAGCCCAAATAGAAATTGAAGAAATTGAAGTAGGCGAAAAGGTTTACCTGGCAGGCAACACTTCCGGTATTGCCAAAGAATCATGGGATG
Source organism: Ferruginibacter sp. (assembly GCA_031424955.1). Classification (GTDB taxonomy): domain Bacteria; phylum Bacteroidota; class Bacteroidia; order Chitinophagales; family Chitinophagaceae; genus Ferruginibacter. The sequence continues at coordinate 7,514 of JANPIJ010000429.1, forward strand.
TAATCCGCAGAAACAAAATCTTTCTCAAAGCACCTATTACTACTCCGCAGGGTGGTGGCTACAAAAGTTTAAATGTTACTACAAGAAAATTTTTGGGGCTTTACTCAAATATTCGCCCATGTATGAGTTTGCATCCCTTTGTTAAAACAAAACATCCCGTTATGGACCTGGTGATAGTACGAGAAAACGAAGAAGATCTGTATGCCGGTATTGAACATCAGCAAACTGATGAAGTGGTGCAGTGTTTAAAATTAATTAGCCGGCCAGGTTGCGAAAAGATTGTTCGTTATGCTTTTGAATACGCAAAACAACAAGGTAGAAAAAAGGTAACCTGCTTCACAAAAGACAATATTATGAAACAAACCGATGGCTTGTTTCACAAAGTGTTTGATGAAATTGCAACAGAATATCCGGAAATTGAAAACGAACACTGGATAATAGATATTGGTGCCGCAAAAATGGCCGACACTCCCGAAGCGTTTGATGTGATAGTAATGCCAAATTTATATGGAGATGTATTATCGGACGTAGCTGCACAAATTACCGGCTCGGTAGGGTTGGCGGGTTCTGCAAATATTGGTGAGGAATGTGCCATGTTTGAAGCAATACATGGTTCTGCCCCAAAAAGGGCCGGACAAAATTCAGCCAATCCTTCCGGCTTATTGCAGGGTGCTGTAATGATGTTGACGCATATTGGACAAACAGAGGTGGCAGAAAAAATACAAAACGCATGGCTGAAAACAATCGAAGACGGCATACATACCAACGACATTTTTAAAGAAGGTACCAGTAAACAAAAAGTAGGAACGAAAGAATTTGCAAAAGCCGTAATTGCCAATTTAGGCAACAAACCATCCTTACTAAAAGCAGTGTCTTATGCCAATAGTTCGATACTGAACCTACC
>JANPIJ010000430.1:0-7495 GCA_031424955.1 Ferruginibacter sp.
GTTGCCTTTTTTATTTTACTGCCACCATGCTCTAATCAGTAAAAGGCGTCAAATTTTTCTTTCCGGTATACAGGTTAATGATGTAAAACAGCAAATTTACCTGGGCTACATTTTAAAATAACAATATCTTTTCCAAAGGAAAACCACTTAATTTCTTACTACAGAAAATGAGATCGCTACGGGCGGGCTAAAATTGAATCCAATATTATGAACTATTTTATCAGTCTCTTTCATGTATACTCGTAGTGCGCAACCGCAGAAATCCACCTTCCCTTTTAGAAAGGGCAGTCCTTACTTCAGCCGCCAGCGCCAGCGCAATTTCCTCCGGTGTTACAGCGCCAATATCCAGCCCGATGGGCGCATGGATGCGGTCTAAATTTTCACCTGCCGGCAATAAGCCTTCTGCTGTCAACTCAGTAATTATTTTTTCTGACCGGCTCCTCGGACCTAACAACCCAATATAGGGAGCCTGGGTGGATAAGGCCTTTGGTAAATTGTATTTATCTGTTTTATAATCGTGCGACATTAGCACAATCACTGTATGTTCATCTACATACAGTTTGGCAAAATTTTCGGGGGCTACTACCTCGTCGGCAATTGCAGTGATGCTGGTGTTTAATTTCTGAGGATTGGCTACAATCGTTACCCGCCAGCCAATTTCTTTTACCAACCTGCTAAAAGGATATACATCGTATTGAAACCCCATTAACACCACGTTGATTTCGGGTGGCAGTATTTCAATAAAGGTTTCTGCTGCCCTGCCATCCTGCAGCAAAAATTTATGGGGAGCCGATTTGCCTTCAGCCAGTTGTGCGTTAATGGCAGGGATGATTTGTATTTCAAGAAGGTCGTTCCCAATAAAAAGAAGGCTTTCCGGGGCAATATATTTTATCACATCACCCGCCTTAATATTTAACCAATCGCCTTCCAGCCGGGTAATGGTTATCAATACATGCGTTTGCCTGCTTACCGCCAGGCAGGATTTTAAAATTTCTACGGGGTTATTCTTATCCTGAAAATTGAGGGGAGTAAATAACACATCAATAATTCCATTACACCCCAATCCCACCCCTATCTGGTATTCATCGTCACCGGTGGTATCATAAGTAATCAATGTGGAAACCGACTTTGCAATGGCCAGCCTCGCCCGTTTCAGTGCATCCCCTTCCAGGCAACCACCGCTGATACCACCTACCCACATACCGTTATCCATTACCAGCATCCTTGCCCCGGTTCTGCGATAAGACGAACCTTCTACCCTTACAACCGTAGCCAGGGCGGCGCTGGTAGTGGTGGTATCAATATTGTCATACGCATGAATGATTGCCTTTATTTCTTTCATATTTACAGGGAAATCAAATTGCTGTTGTTGGAAAATTTGGTGATTGCATTGCCATTAAAAATATTTCATACCGGTTTCCAGGAAGCTCATCATGTTAATATTCATAACAAATGTAATTTTTTTAGTTCTTCCAAATAACAATTGTACAGTTTAGCCCGAATTTATCTACACGAGTATAGAAACTATTAAGTAGCCATCCGATAAATGATTAATTCGGTAACACTATTCCTGTTAAACGTTTCAGCCTCAAAACAAATTCCTATAAAACAAAGCAGGTAACCTTTTAGATTACCTGCTTTGATCGTATTGACCGTTTGCTAAAAACCTTACGGCTTACCAGCAGAAGGACTATAAAGCAACCAGCACTCCTGCAATAATCAATGCCCCACCGCAAAACCATTGTTCATTCTAAACATGCTGCGGTCGTAACATCGCCTTCTTTTTCCTGCGGTAAACCTTGCAACCATAGCGGCCACAATCAAAAAATAAATAAAAAATGTAGTAAAAGTGAATAGATTTAACTTCGGTTATTGAAATAATCCGTTGGGCTGCAAACTGGTATAATCTGAAGCAAAATGGATAATATTTGAATAACTGTCAAACTCTTCACGGGTATGCATGGTGGTTAATACAACGCATTGCATACCTGCATTGGCGGCGGCTTCTACGCCCTTGGGAGCATCTTCAAAAACAATACAATCTGCAGGATTCACCCCGAGTTGGGCAGCACATACAAGATAAGTTTCGGGGTGTGGTTTGCTGAATGAAACATCATCAGCACTTACGAGTGCATCAAAATTACGACGTATACCTAACCCATCGAGTACAAAGTCGATGTTGAACATGATGGCTGCTGAGCCAATAGCCATTTTGATATTATTTTGTTTTGCGGATTCTAAGAAACCAGGCAAGCCATTGATCAATTTAAGCTGCGGACGAAATGCCTGCTGGTAGGCACGTTCCTTTTCAAATGACATTTTATTTTTTTCCAGGGCAGTAAACCGTCCGGGAAACATCCGCTCGAGCAATTCATCATTTTTACCATAGCATTCTTCCTTCATTTGTTCCATGCTCAGTTTGGCACCCAGGTCATTCAATATTTTATGCCATGCTTTGATATGATAATGCATATCATCGATCATGGTGCCGTTGAGGTCGAAGAGGAAGTTCATAGTTGGAGGAAGTTGATGGTTGATGGTTAGCACTTCAGCTATACCGGAACCCTTTTTGATCTGAATCTTTTAAATATTTAATAAAGGAAGTTATCTTTTTGCTGATCGTTATACATTTCAATTTTAGGTCTTCAAATCTTTCAACCGTTATATATTTTCTATCGCATGCCCTGTACAGTTGTGACCTTACTTCTCCGTTGGAACCTTTGGATATCAATAAAAAATTACAAACTCCTTGTTTCCTGACCGTTCAAATCCTTCTGCAATATTATCCATCACCGAACCAGAAGCCGCATTTATCTGATTTTTTAATTCCTAATCTTTCGAAAATGGTTCTAACATATACAATTGATAAATCTCTAAAGCTTGCTGCCGGGCGAGTTGCCATATTTCCAAATCTTCAAAATTTGAAACTGTTGCCATGATATCTAAATTAAAATAAAAATTCACCCACCGGCAGGTATCCGCTAACCATCAACCATCAACTATCAACTATCAACCATCAACTATCAACCTCCAACTTAAATGTACCGGTTGATTATATTCTCAAAATATTCCTGTTTGCCACTGATGGTTGCAGGCTCGCCATTTTCAGATGCAAAATTACGCAGGTCTTCCAATGTCAGTTTACCTTCTTCAAATTCTTTTCCTTTGCCGGCATCAAAACTGGCGTAGCGATCTGTTCTTATTTTTTTATAATCGCTTTTATTCAGGATATTATCTGCAGTAATCAATGCCCTGGCAAAGGTATCCATGCCTCCGATATGTGCATGAAACAGGTCGGCTGCATCGGTTGAGTTACGTCTGATCTTTGCATCAAAGTTGATACCTCCACCAGCTAACCCGCCTGCTTCCAATACTACGAGCATCGCTTCCGTTAGTTCATTGATGCTATTTGGAAACTGGTCAGTATCCCATCCATTCTGGTAATCGCCCCGGTTGGCATCCATACTACCCAGCATTCCTGCGTCGGCAGCAACCTGCAATTCGTGCTGAAAAGTATGCCCGGCAAGTGTTGCATGGTTCACTTCAATATTAATTTTAAAATCATTCTGTAATCCAAACTGGTTCAAAAAGCCGATCACTGTTTCGCAATCATAATCATACTGGTGCTTGCTTGGCTCACATGGCTTGGGTTCAATAAAGAAGGTACCGGTAAAGCCATTCTTACGGGCATAGTCCTTTGACACGGTTAAAAATTTAGCCAGGTGTTCCTTCTCTCTTTTCATATTGGTGTTGAGCAAACTCATATAACCTTCACGGCCACCCCAAAATACATAGTTCTCACCACCCAGCTCAATGGTTGCATCCAGCGCCGCCTTTACCTGTGCACCACCATGCGCCAATACATGAAAATCAGGATTGGTAGAAGCGCCATTCATGTACCGCCTGTGAGAAAATAAATTGGCAGTGCCCCATAATAATTTAACGCCGCTTGCTGCCTGCTTCTCTTTTAAATACGCTGTTACTGCCTGCAATCTTTTTTCGTTATCTGCTACATCATTGGTATAGTCTACCACATCCACATCATGAAAACAATAATACGGCAGACCCAGTTTGGTAATGAATTCAAAAGCTGCATCGGCCTTGTCTTTGGCTCTTTCTACCGCATCGGCTTTTTCGTTCCATGGATGCAAATGGGTTGCTTCACCAAACGGATCAGCGCCATTACCCACAAATGAATGCCAGTAAGCACAGGCAAAGCGCAAATACTCTTTCATTGTTTTGCCTGCTATCATTTTGTTTTCATCGTACCAGCGATAAGCCAATGGATTATCACTTTCAAGACCTTCAAATTTTACCTGGCCAATGCCTTTAAAAAACTCTTTGTTTCCGGTTACTACTGACATATTTTTTTAATTTGCCCCTACCCGGTTGGATAGGGAGGTTTAGAAATGTATTGTTTGGTTGTTTGGTGTTTACTGTTTATTGTTTGGTGTTTGGTGTTTTTGGTTGGACTCTGCAAGACCTCAGCCCGCCCTCTCCCAAGAAGAGGGGGCCGGAGCATTCTAACGCCTTGGACAGTTCTTCTAATTAAAAAGTGGTCGCTTTAAATACTATTTTTATTCATTAAACTTGCTCTTGTTTTATTTAGCCGACTTATGGTTTTCAATTGAACTTCATTGGCGACGCTCCGTTCGAATTCAGTTTTTCATGGCATCTTTTATTGATGCGGATGATGGTGGATGAGTGGTGATTGATAATTATAAACCCACTATCCCAAAAACATAATCATCTTCAATCTGAATACTCCGTAGTTCCTTTATGCACCAATGTACAAGAGTGCGATCCGCCGCGGCGGACAGGCTGCCACCGAAGCTTAACAGATATTCAAAAGCCCGGTCAATAAAAAACTAACACCCCATTAAAAAAGGTCTCCGAAGAAAGAAAACTATTCGAAGACCTCCCCTTTAGGGGATGGGGGCGGGCCAGGGGGCAACAACCCCTTCCACTCTCCATACAATTCGTCATACCATTTACTTTGTGTGGGCTCTACCAATGCCAGCGGTGTTGTATTGGTAAAGGCTTCTTTTGCAGTTTTGTAATAACCTGCTCCAATGCCGGCACCCTTTGCTGCACCTACGCTGCCATCACAATCATGCAACTCTACGGGTACATTGGTGGCATCCACAAAACATTGTGTAAATACATCGCTCAAAAACATATTGGCTTTACCCGCACGTATCACAGAGGGTTGCATTCCGTTCTCCCGCATAATATCCAACCCATAGCGGAATGCAAAGGCGATTCCTTCCTGTGCAGCCCTGAATAAATGCGCCGGTCCGTGTAAATTAAAGTCGATATTGTGTATATGGCTTTGCACCAGTTTATTTTCCAGCATGCGTTCGGCACCGTTACCAAATGGCAACATTTGCAAACCATTACTGCCGGGTGCAACAGCGGCAGCCGCCTCGTTCATTTGAGTGTATGAAAATTGATTGCCGGTTATTTTTTTAATCCAACTGTTTAAAATCCCGGTGCCGTTGATACAAAGCAATACGCCTATTCTTTTCTGCTCTTCTAAAAAATTCACATGTGCAAAACTGTTGATCCTCGATTTTTGATCGTACACCAACTGGTCGCTTACGCCGTAAATAACACCGGAAGTGCCTGCTGTTGCCGCCACTTCGCCGGGATCGAGCACATTCAATGACAGGGCGTTGTTTGGCTGGTCGCCGGCCTTGTAAGCAACCGGTATACCGGCAGGCAACGACAATTTTTCAGCAATGGATGACTGAACCGTTCCATGCGGCGTAAAAACATCTTTCACTTCGGGTATCACCGAGGTATCAAAACCAAAATAATCAAATACATCTTTTGATAATTCCTGCTCCTTAAAATCCCAGAATATGCCTTCGCTCAATGCGGAGATACTGGTGGTAATTTCCCCGGTCAGCTTCATGGCTATAAAGTCGCCTGGCAACATAATTTTATCGATTAACGCGTAGCGTTCCGGTTCATTGGCTTTTACCCAGGCAAGTTTGGCCGCAGTAAAATTTCCCGGGGAATTTAAGAGGTGTTGCAAAGCCCTTTCATGGCCGATGGCATCAAAAGCTTTATTGCCAATTTCCACCGCCCGGCTATCGCACCAGATGATACTATCCCGCAAAACCTGTTGGTTTTTATCTACACACACCAGTCCATGCATTTGATAGGCGATGCCAATGGCGATGATATCTTTTGGATCATATTTTTTTTGTGCATGTGCCTTTAGAATAGCCTGCTGTACATTTTCCCACCACATGTCAGGGCTTTGTTCGGCCCATCCTTTTTGCAGGGCGGTAATACTGGTTTCCGTATCAGGATATTGTACCGTGGTAATACATTGCTGGGTCTGCGCATCTACAATGGCGACTTTAATAGAAGAGGTTCCTACATCAATTCCTAATAATAACATATGGCAAATTTAAAGACTGGAATTTTCAATCGTTTTCTACAATGTAAAGTTTCACAATTTAAGGCTTGTTTACAACTGCTATCTAAAAAATAAAATATGCTATCATATCAGATTCAATTAATTTTAACGGAAATAACTGATAAGATAGCAGCTAATTAATTTTGCAGGATGAAAACATTGATTCAAAAAATACACCTGGAAGAACACCAGTCATTTGCTTGCCGCAGTTACCGCACACCAAACTTTGAAACCAACTGGCATAAGCATGAGGAGTTTGAACTGATATTGTTAACCGAAGGCCATGGCACTGCCATGATTGGTGATTATATTGGAGAATACAAACCCGGCGATGTTTATTTTATTGCCGGTAACCTGCCCCACTGGTTCAAAAAGCAGCATCATAAAATGACGGGGTGCTCGGTTGTGCTCCATTTTAAAACCGATATTTTTGGAAAGGAATTTCTCGGGTTACCGGAACTTAAAAATATACAGCAACTGCTGATTAAAAATGATGGCATCCAGTTGCAGCAAAAATTAAAAAAAGAAATTGCCACAATCATTCTTGACATGCAGGCGATTAAGGGATTTCAGAGAATCAACCTGCTTTTGCAATGCCTTCAAAGGATAAGTACCATCCCCCATTACAATACCCTTACGCAAAATTTCTCTTCCAATACCAATAATATTAATCCTGCTATTGAAAGAATCATCGACTTTTCATTCAAGCGGTATTTAACGCCGGTTACACTGGAGCAGGTGGCAGAAGTAGCGGCCATGAGTATTCCCACTTTCTGCCGTTTTTTTAAAAAGAATATAAAAAAAACCTACTTCGATTTTATCCAGGATCTACGGATCAGCCATGCCTGTAAACTACTTACCAACACCGATAAACCAGTGATGGAAATATGTTATGAAAGCGGCTACAATAGCTGGGCGCATTTCAGTAAACAGTTTAAGCATGTAAAAAAAATGACCCCAACGATGTATAGGAAAACGATGGCGGAAATTTGATGCTGGATACAGAATGCCTGATGTCCGCCCGGATGAATCCCTTCGGACGGGTCTGATTTTTTGATGTCTGAT
>JANPIJ010000431.1:0-19328 GCA_031424955.1 Ferruginibacter sp.
CAACTTTATTACTTCTTTCCCCAGCTCCTTTAACCCTTCATTTACACCTTCCGATTGCGATACAATGGTGCCTACCAGCTTCATCAGGCTTTTGGCGTGCCCGCCCAGGCCATTCCAAAAATGATGATTGAGTGTAACGAAGAAGGGTACAAATTCCCATTTTTTCATTGCCACAATATTGTTTACGTATTCAATGAGGGTAGTAAAATCAGGCGGGTCGTTTTTATGGCTCATCCCCTGGTCACGCTTTAAAAATGCCATATTGGGTACATGGCCGGATAAAGTGTGTGCGCCTTCAATACTGATCAGGATACATAAAGTGTCGGTACCGCTATTGAACGCCTCTTCAATTTGCGCATAATTTTTTACGAATTTGACGGTATAAGTTCCCTTATTGTTTTTTTGATTATGGAATTTTGTAAGGTACCTGTACTCCGGCAGCAGCCCTTCCTGGAAATAATTCAGTATCATCTTTTTTACAAAGTCAATATCATCCGGGTAAAAGCCGGTTAAAGCATTGATCACCGCGGTTTTAACTGTATCTTCCCATGGCACTTTGGTTTCGGAAACCAGGGATTTTAAATTGTCGTTTAAAAAACTATCCGGTCTCAGATTGGCTACCAGGAAGGCTTTTTCAAGGGGAGTAAGCGAAGCAATTATCACCTTAACCTTTCCCTTGTTGAGATTGTCGAAATTACTTTGGGTACCTAATTTTACCTCTGCAATGTTTTCGATTTGCCTGTTGAGCCGGCTGAGCAACCAGGAATTGATTTCGTTATTATAACTTTCAAATGGAGTATGCACCGGGTTGTTGCGGCCACTCATATAGGGCTTACCACTGGGGTGACAATGAATGTCGGCATTGAAATTAAAATCCATGGGGCTGAAATTTTGAATTAGAAAAATACAGCACAGATATTTAAAATGCAATACAACAGCAAAATAATATCAACTGGCTCAATGTTTACCAGGCTACAGACTGTAGTATAAAAGGAGATGGAGCGTTGTATCAGTGCAGTGAAAAGGAATTTCAGCATCAGCTACTCAACATGCCCGGGGCGGGTCAATCATTGAACACAAAACAGCAGTAATGCTTTAAGGTCTTCGGCCTTATTGAAATTGGTTTTATGTTCCTGTATAAATATGGAAATATTTTTTTCGCCAAACAGCAAATGAAAGTTTTTTTTGCTGGCCTTCAAAAATGTATGGTAGGCATTGCCTATATAAAAAGAAGTTACTCCCTGGAACAGTACATCCTTTTTAACCTGCAACTGGTACAAACTACCGCTGTTATAAATAGTTCCGTATGTTTTTATGGCAGAGGTTCCTGAAGCGGCATCATAAGCCCCCCTTGTTTTATCCGCCACCTGAACCATCGCCTGTTTGAATGCCAGTTTATAATCCCCGGCCCTAAAAAATTCCTGCATAAATCCCTGGTCATAATAAAACACCAGGGTATCTATCACCACCGATTTTATCAGGGAAGGATCAGCTATTGCAAGGGTATCTCCTCTCTCCCCCAGGAAATGCATTTCATTCAGCAGGAAATTATAATTGAACCATTGCTGAACAGAAGTGCCGTTTGTAAAAGCCGGTAACACATAAATAGCCTCTTTGGGAAGTACATCCCTTGGCACCTCGCCAGCTTTTACCGGCCAGGCCTTATTCGTTTGCGCAGTAGCGGTTCCGATACAAAATACCAGCACTGCACAAAACATTCGTATGGATATATACCGTTTGATATGGGAAACTTACAATAATTATTTCAAAGTAACCGCCTGTAATTTTTTGAATTCCGGACAGCCCTTCCACAACAAATTTATTTGCATCAACAATAAAATGCAGGTTAGCAAAGCAGCGTTCATAAAAAATCGTACCCGCTACAACAATAACTTGTATAAACTGTCTTTCAGGTGTACCCTTTTCATTCTAAGTTCATTCAGGTGATCATCTGTAGTGGCCTCCCCACCTTCTTCAATACGGTGAATATGATTGTCGGTTTCATGGTATTCCTCCGCCATTTTTTTGAAACGGTTGCTCTGTTTCTGCAGTGCGATTATTTTTTCCCTGTACTCAGGAAATTCATGTACCAGGTCGTGCTTTTCCATGCTGATTATTTTTATACGAATCTATCTATTGTTTTTAGTAAATGAAACTGAGCGCCGGCATACCGGACTATGATTGTTATCAGACAGGAATAGCGGCATCGGAAAAACCCCGGGGTATTCACCTGTTACCGGCTAAAGTTTAGCTTCCAATCAGACCGGCACGACCAGGGTGGTGTACTTCCGATGGCGAGGCTTGCCGGCAATGAACTGTCATAAAAATGCAATTGCCCGTATGATTTTTCTAAAAACCGTTTCGTCTATGCAAAACTGTTAAATGCTTTTAATAAATTAGCACATGCAAAAATTCCTGCTTACCGCCATCTTCATTTTTTATTTTGTACCCGTATCCTTTGCCCAGCAATTAAATGTTGATTCTCTTTTAAAAGCGCTGGCTGTTGCAAAAGATGATACCAATAAAGTAAACATTTATGGCAACCTTACGGGGGCTGTAAAATTTACTGATCCGGCCAGGGCAATTGAGTATGGCAAAAGAGGTATCCTGCTGGCTAAAAAACTGGGCTATGATAAAGGCGCCGCCGGTTGCTTCCTCAATACGTCTACCGCATACCTTTATTCGGATAAATTAGATACCAGTTTAGTTTACCTGGATACCACATTGGTGTTTGCTCATAAAGTTGGAGATCTTAAACGCCTCGGCCTTGTGTACTTAAACCGGTCTGATATTTACCGGCAAATGCAAAATTTCACCCAATCGCTAAAGGATTGTGACACTGCCTTATATTTCGCAGACAAAGCAGGCAATGACGATGTTAGGGCAAGGGTGAATCAAACAATTGGTGCTGTATTTTACCAGCAGGAGCTATATCCCCAGAGCATCAGTTACTACGACAAAGCAACTGCCCTCTATCGCAAAATTGGCAACCGGCGTATGTCTGCTGTAGTGCTGAACAACCTTGGCCTTGTTTACAAAAGCATTAAAGATTTCCCTAAAGCGGTTGCCGCTACTACAGATGCCATCCGCATAACAGACAGTTTAAAGGATATTACCAACCTCAGCATTTTCAACGGTAATTTATGCGACGTGTATTTTGAAATGGGTGATTACAGGCGGGCAGAGCAATATGCAGCCAAAGCAATGGAATACGCAAAGCAACAAAACAACAAAAAGCTGGAAGCCATTGCATGGGTCTACGCCGGAAACATTTATTTAAAACTGGAACGCTTTGCTGAATCAATTGTGGCATTGAATAAAGCAATGCCGGTTTTTAAAGAGATCGATGATACCGATCGCATCTATACTACTGCAGATATGCTGGCTGAAGCCTATGCTTTGGCGGGTAATTATGCCAAAGCATATGAGAATATGAGGATAAGCCAGTCAGCAAATGATTCGCTGGTAAAATGGAAATATGATGATGAAGTAGCTGCCATGCAAACAAAGTTTAAAGTAAATGAAAAAGACAAAGAGATACAATTGCTGGCAAAAGATAAAGAACTGCAACGGCAAAAATTACAACAACAATGGCTGATGATGATAGGTGCAGCCGCCCTGGCATTGCTGGCATTGGCCGGCATCTGGCTATTGATGAACAGGAATAAATTAAAACAACGCATGAAGGAACTGGAACTCCGCAACCAGATTGCCGCCGACCTGCATGATGAAGTGGGCAGTTCGTTAAGCAGTATCCACATGCTGAGCCAGATGGCAACAAAACAGGGCAATGAAGCTACGCACCAGGACATATTGCAACGCATGAGCAAAAATGCCAAAGAAACAATGGATAAGATGGGTGACATTGTATGGATGATTAAACCCGGCGAAACCGAGGCCGGCAGCCTGAAACAACGGATGGAACGTTTTGCATACGAAATATGCAGCACTAAAAACATTGAAGTAACCCTGCAGTTAGACGACCTGGAAAAACTGAAACCCACTATGGACCAACGAAAAAACATTTACCTGGTATTTAAAGAAGCATTGAACAATGCGGTAAAATATTCCGGCAGCGAAAAAATAGAAATTAAAGCAGGCGCACAAAAAAACGAATTAACCTTACTGGTGAAAGATTTTGGAAAAGGGTTTGACAGCAGTATTGTAAGGAAGGGAAATGGCCTGGACAATATCCAACATAGGGCAAGGGAACTAAATGCAATGCTTCGGATCGATTCTTCACCGGGTAATGGAACGGCGGTACAACTGTCGGTTCCTTTATAGGTTCACCCGATTTCGCTATTTCGATGCGTATTTTTTTTATCAACTTTGTAAAAAAATAACGTGGTTATAAAAGTCGCCATTTTTGAAGACAACAAACACCTGCGGGAAACCTTCCAGTTCCTGCTCAGTAACGCGGAGGGCTTTAGCTGTGCGGGCGCTTACCCCGATTGTACCGGCATGCTGGAAAATATTGCGGCCAACCCCTGCGATGTAGTATTGATGGATATTGAAATGCCTGGCATGAATGGTATTGAAGCCACTAAACTGATCAAACAATATTTTCCCCAGATTAATATCCTGATGCAGACCGTTTTTTTTGAAGATGAATATATTTTCAATGCCATCTGCGCTGGTGCATCGGGTTATATTTTAAAATCAACTACGCCCGATGGTTACCTGCAGGCCATCAAAGATGTACAGGCGGGCGGTTCCCCCATGACACCCGGTATTGCAAGAAGGGTATTGGAGTTATTTAAACATAATTTACAACCTGCTGCACCTGCAAAAGATTACAACCTTACTATACAGGAAAAAAAGGTACTGCAACTCCTCGTTGCAGGAAAGAGTTATAAGATGATTGCTGCGGAATTGTTTGTGGCCACTGATACCATCAAATCTCATATTTCCAATGTATATGCCAAGCTGCATGTGCATTCCGGAACAGAAGCCGTTTCACTGGCCATCCGGGATAAAATTGTATAGTAAATAAAACCGGATCCGCTAACAGGGTAAAAGGGTTTCTATCTGCAGGTTGCGTCAGTTGCTTAAAACAACTGGTCTATCACCACCACCTTATCAATCACACCGGCACTGTGTTCATTCTTTTTTAGTCCATAAGTGGTGATTAAAGTATTCATGAGGTATTTTTTTGTTTGCGTTTTTGTTCTAAAAAACTCCCTCCTTTTCCGTAATTCTTCCGCTTCCTTTTTTGATAGCTCAAATTCGGTAGCATAATATTTCATTTCGCAGATATTAATGGAATTATCGCTCCGGTCTATCAGCATATCAATCTGGAAACCGGGCTGCTGCTGATCACCTTTAAAATACCAGGAACTTTCCTGCGAAAAGATACCTGCAATACCGAGCGCTTTTTTTATTTTGTAACTGTGCCGGATACACAGCGATTCAAATGCAAAGCCCGCCCATGATTTATATTTGGTAGTAGTGCTTAATTTAATAAAACTTCCTGCTGTATTTTTTTGAGGGCTAAACTGGTAATAAAATACAGAGTACTCATCCACCAAACGATAAAGCATCTCCTTCTTTTCTTTTCCAAAGGGCTGAAAAGATTTGATGAACGAGCTTTCTTCCAGTTCTGTAAGCATACGGGTAAGGCTGCCACCATTTGGAATATGGGTAGCATGTATAATCTCCAGGCGGGTAAGTCCCCTTCTTTTGGCGGATAAAGCCTTTATGATGGTTTCATATTTTTCATAGTGGTCAAACAAGGCTCGGTAAAGGTTTTGGAACTCTCTTTTCAGGGAACTTTTGTCGCTAAAGAGTATTCTGTCGATGCTTTGAATGGCCGACTCCCCTTTGTTCACTTCATTTAAATAATATGGCACACCACCAATGGCCATATACAACTGTATGATCTCGTAATGCGGCAATTGGATGCCTTTGGCTACCAGCAATTCTTTGGTTTCCTTTAGTGTAAAAGGGGCCAGGTTAATGTATTTTGTAATGCGGTTGTGCAGGCCTGCTTTATTATCCAGTACGTTCTTCATCATCCATGATGTGCTGGAACCACAAATAACAATAATGATATCCTGGTCAGAAGCCCAATCGTTCCAAAAGTATTCAAAGGCCGGCAAAAAGCCTCCCTTGTGTGAGTCCATCCAGGGAAACTCATCTAAAAAAATCACTTTTTTGTTTTTTGTTCTGAGCGATAAAAGATACTGCTTTAGCAGCCGGAATGCTTCCATCCAGTTGGCAGGTGTTGGGATATTTTTTTTAGCGGGCATACCCGCAACTATCTTTTCTGTAAATTCAGCCAGCATCGTGCTTCTGCCGGCATCTTTTATACCGGTAAAATGAAAACAAAGTTCAGTTGCATACGCCTGCTTTACCAAATATGTTTTACCAATCCTTCGCCTGCCCAGTACTGCTACCAGTTCAGCTCCGGGGCGGTGCAGCAGTTCCTGCAATATGGCATGTTCCTCCTTTCTTCCCGCAAATATTTTTTCGTTGCTTTTTCTCATACAATAGTTATTAACCGGGGTAATAATTTTAGAGCAGACATATTTATTACTGGCTTAAAGTAGGTAAAAATAGTAAGATTAAGCCAGTAATAAATATACCGGACAGCTATTTTTTTTGAATAATAAAAGTAGTAGCTGATTTGGAAGTATAATTTTAACCCTGGCTTAAAGTGGCTAAAATATTATAGATTAAGCCAACAATAAATAAACCAGGGGATTTAAAAAAAGCGCAGAAAGCAAGGCCGGCAGCACTCTTTGCTAAATGCAGCAGACTAATAAGGCGCCTGTTTACCGTCCATTAAATGTATGCCCTAACAATAGCAGGGCCATCCCGGGAATGGCTTACTGCAAAAACCATCGCTTTCCAGGTCCGGATCATTCTACCCGCCACCGGTACATCTCCCCCTATTTCGCTATTGTTTGCAACGCAGCTATTTTTCATTTTTACTTCCAAATTAAACTATACCAAAATGAAGAATTTATCTTTTTGTTTGTTGATCATTGTATTGACGAATTTCGCAAATGCTCAAAACATTGGCATTGGTACCGCCACGCCCAACGCCAGTGCCCAGTTGGATGTTACCAGCACCAGCAAAGGTTTGCTGATACCACGCATGACCGCAGTGCAACGCACCGCCATTGCATCGCCGGCCAACGGATTGATGGTATACGAAACCACTACCGGCAGTTTATGGGTGTACAACGGAACCACCTGGGTACAGCAGGGTGCAGGAGGCGGCTCTTCATCATGGGCAGCAAGCGGGAATAATATTTACAACAGCAATACCGGTAATGTGGGTATTGGTACAACTGCTCCCACAGCAAAACTTCACCTGGTGGGGAACGTATTACAGGACAATGGAACCCTTACTTTAAACAATGCCGGTGGTACTATCCAGTTTCAAAATGCAGCGATAGATAAGACATACGTGCAGCTTTCAGGCGATAATTTAAGAATGGGAACCAATAGCGGCAATAACCCTGGCAAAGTAATTTTTAGAATGGATGGAAGCGATAAAGTGTTTATTGATTCAACCGGTAACGTACAAATTACCGGTGAGCAGGATGCTTCCCTTACTTCACATGGCTACCTTATGCTAGGAAATATAACCAGCTCCAATGTAATTTTTGATAACAATGAAATTATGGCCCGGAATAACGGTGCTGCCAATAATTTGATTCTGCAAAATGAAGGCGGAAATATAGGCATTGGTGTTGCCTCCCCGCTTGATAAATTAGATATAGATGGATCGCTAAGACTCACCGGTACTTCCCGCCAATTAAAATTTGAAACCGGTACCGCAGGTGGTATGGTTACAAAGTATGTTCCCGGGATTAATTTTATAAGGCCTGATGGAACGCAACTAGGCAAAATAGAATATGTAGATACCGTTAGTTTCGCCAATTTTATACGTATCCGGATGGGCGATGCGGTTGCCAATGGAATTACCCTAAACACCAGCAACGAAATAGGCATGGGCACAGCCAATCCACTGGCCAGGTTGCATGTAAGGGGTACAACCGGTATTGATGAAATAGCCATCAATAGCGGCAATATGAATGAATCGGCTACAATACAGTTTTATAGTGGCGGCGTAGGGGTTTTTGCCGCTACCAAAAAAACATTCATGCAATTAGATGGAGATGACCTAAAAGTAGGCACCAACAGCGGTAATGCAAATGGCAACTTTATTGTACGTACCAATGGCAGTGATAAAATAACAGTGGATGCCAGTGGAAATGTAAGCATTGGAACGTCAGCAATTGCTGCCGGTTATAAACTGAATATTGCCGGCAAAGCAATTTGTGAAGAATTAAAAGTGCAATTGGTTGGCTCCTGGCCCGACTACGTTTTTAATGATACTTACAAACTAAGAACACTGGATGAACTGGATAGTTTCATCAAACAAAATGGTCACCTGCCGGAAATACCCAGGGCGTCTGAAATTGAGAAAAACGGTTTGATGTTGGGCGATATGCAAAAAAGAATGATGGAAAAGATTGAAGAGTTGACATTATATACCATTCAACTGAAACAGGAGATTGATGCATTAAAAAACAATAAATAATCAACGATGAAAAATCTGTTTGTACTAATCACCATATTGCTTTCCGCCAATTCATTCGCCCAGGGAAAAATGGACGAAATACCCGAAAGTTTGAATTTGGAAATCATGCAGAAAGCGGGCATATATAAAAAACAGCTGGGCGAATTCAGAACATGGCTTTCCAATAAAACAGGCATCAACGCAAAAACATTAGCCGTCAACCATGTGAAGTTTCGCTGGCCCATGCGGGTAAATTCCAACTATGATGATCAACCTGATTATTACACCATTTCCAACTACATGGACCTCAACAGGGACAAAAAAAATGCAGTACAGCAGGATTGGTATTGCAACCAGTTTAATTACGATGGCCATGAAGGAAATGATTACAGCATTTACCCGTTTTTTTGGCGGATGATGAACAACGATAACGTATTTGCCTGTGCAGCAGCAGCGGGCATTGTGGTGGGCGCCCGGGATAACCAAAATAACAGTTACAATTGCATGCGGGATACCCTGGAAAACAATACGCCCAATTATGTTGCCATCATGCACAGCGATAGCAGTATTACCAGGTACCTGCATTTAAAAGAAAATTCGGTAAGGGTTACGGATGGCCAGTATGTTGAAGAAGGGCATATATTAGGCATCATTGCCAGCAGTGGCCGCTCCAGTAATCCGCACCTGCACTTTGACTTAAGACATTACCGGGAATCGAATAACGAATATAATTTTATTGAACCATTTGTGAAAACTGCTGATACCGCAAATGACTGTAACGATTTTGCCAACACTACCTGGTGGAAAAATCAAAAAAATTATGTGGATCCAAAGCTACTGAGGGTAATGACACACTCCGGCACACCTGTAATAAACGGCCACATTAATTTTACCCGAAACGATAACAATTGTGTAGAAGGAGAAGACGCAAAAGTAAAAATACAATTTGCCGCAGGAGAACAGGTAACTATTGGCGTAGCGTTGGCGCATTGCAGGATGGAGGACTCCATACATATAACCGTGTACTACCCCAATGGGGTGGTAATGACAAATATTTCAAGATCTTTGCCTGATAGAACAGATGGTGTATTATATGGCTGGCGGTCTAATATTTACCTTACACAAACCACCACTTTAGCCGCCAACGCCGCTTCCGGAACCTACAAAATAAAAACCGAATATATTTACCGCCCCTTTGATGCAGCCAACCCTTTTCAATCACAGCAGGCAAAAGTTACCAGCGTTAATTATTCTTATTTTACCGTGGGTTGTATCGGCAGCAGAACCCTTGCAGGAAATGTAAGCACCGATTACGGACAAATTGTTTCCAACGATATTAACTCTACGCAGGTTATACAAAGTGGCAAAACAAAGTATCAATCGGCAAATTATATTCAGTTAAACCCGGGCTTTACTGCTACGGCCGGCAGTACTTTTAAAGCAAGGATACGGGATTGTGATTTTAGTGATTAAAAATATTTGAGACAGCAATTAGTTTGTTGCTTTTACCAAAAATGAATATTATTTTTCTACATGCTTCCAGTCTTACCGTCCCGTTCAGACTGGAGGAAAGGCATGAAAACTTGGCACTATTACATACTCTTGCAGTTTGCATACTGGTCCAACCGTCCCGTCGGGCCAGCTTCCCTAATGATTTTTCCTGTAATGTTCCAGTAACAAATCGCCGCCAAAATCATTCTTTAAATCCCGTATCACGGAATGGATATGATTGGCGTTATTCTGCGAGTTATCATATTCAATAATAATGGTAGGGCCCTGTATGCGGTAATAATAGGCCTTGCCCAAAACCGGTTGGGTGTTCCCCGCCCATGCAAACCTGAGTTGATCCAAACCCGCAGCCTGTATTTCCTTCAGCATATCATTGGCAAATAAAGTAGTATACCGGTGTACATACACATTGATGAGCTGAAGCAACAGTTGCCGGTGAGCAGGCAGCAGTTCATTGTACCGGATACCGGCGGGATGATCAACCATGGCCTTACGGCTGGCTGCAGTTATAATTTCATTGGGTGCAATGCTATCTGTAATGGCTTTTTGTAATTCTTCCGGCGAGAGGGCTTGCAACAGGGCAAAACCTTTGTCTGTTTCTTCCTTTAAAACCGCTTTACCTTTTTGTGGCCCGCTTTGTACGGTGGCCGGATTGGCACCCAAAAAACCGGGAGTACCCGACACCAGTAATTTTTTATCGGCCGAAAAATGAAAAGAAATATGATGGCCTTCAAAGCGCCAGCCCCAGGTGGTGGTAGCGCCAGGGATACCAAAAATGGTGATAAAATATTTACCGGGGTCGCGGTGATGATCTCCGGACTGGCGGCCTTCCAGCTCTATTAAAACCAACTCCAGTTGCATGATTTCGTTTACCTTCTTCACCGTCTCTTCGCTGAGGGCCGATTTTAGTAATCCCATCAATGCGGTTCGCTGCTGTGATGTTAACTCATTTACGGAAATACCTTTTCGGTCTTCCAGTGGAATGTATTGAAAACGGTAGCGTTCATCCGTATCAAAAGGATATAATGTTTTGATACGCTGCATTTCATTCAGCAGGCGAATGAATGCATCGGCTTTACCAACCATGTCCTGTGCAGTGGCGGAAATGACAAAAGACAGTGAAAGCAGGAAGTGTACGATGTAGCGATTCATATAGCAAGATATATTTATCACTAAAGATAGAATAATAGCAGCTTAATTTTCAGGTGGCGTGTTAATGGCTTCATCATAAATGATCACACAGGTTTTCCACCCTTTTCTATTGGGCTATCAATATTTATGATTCAACCCGCGGGTTTCAAATCATCTAAGGATCTGTTTAATCGGTAACTACTCATATTTCCATCCTGATTAATCCTTCATAATGATTTAAGTTTGTGCTAAATGTTGTGAGATGTCGTTATTATTAAACCGGTTAGATTTTGGCGATATAGCCAACAAGGGAAAAACTTTATCCAGGGCTGAAGCAATGGATTTATTTTATGCCTGGGTATTAAACGACCGCCTGCAACTGCACATGAAGCAGGTGGCTTATTTAATGAAATGCTGGGCTGCAGAAAAAGAGCACCTGGATGAGTCCGGCCAGTGGCGCTGGGAAATGGCCGGCCTGTTGCATGATGCCGACTGGGATCAATGGCCGGATCAACATTGCAAAAAAATAATTGAAGAACTGGAACAGAGGAATATCGACCCCGAAATCATCCATGCAATTGCTTCACACGGCCCCAATCATTTTGGTGTGGAACCAATAACCAATATGGATAAAATGCTATTTGCCTTTGATGAATTATCAGGGTTGATACATGCCTATTCGCTGATGCGCCCGGGCGGATATGACGGCATGGAATTAAAAGGGGTAAAAAAAAGATTGAAGGAAAAGTCCTTTGCAGCCAATGTATCCAGGGAGGAAATAGCAGATGCCTGTAACCGTGCAGGAATTGAATCAGACGAGCTGATTACTTTTATCATTGCAAGACAGGGAACTGTTATCTGAAAATGGCAACCATAATAAATACTTTTATACCTGGTTCCTCTTTTTGAAAATCCCGGCAGCCATCGAAAAACTGACGAGGGTTGCAACAGCCCTTTACAGTTTTTTAGCCCTCCTTTCCCGATCTCCTTCCTTAAAATAAATACCCGCCACTTTCCCGGTGCTATCTTTAGTAAACGTGAATTGAAACGGCAGGTCTTTGCTAAAAAAAATATCCGGTGCAGAAAAATAGATCCGGAAAACTTTGCTTCGGTTGACTGTCAAAAAATCTGCTTTGGCTTCTCGGCTGATCGTTAAGGTATCTCCCTCCAGCAAATAATTTCCTGAATACCTGGCTGCAAGTGCAGCCGTTACCGGTACCGCTTTTTTATTAACGGGAGCATAGTACCCTTTCCATTCATACACAATCGCCACACTGTTGATCACTTCAAATAACAGCCTTGCATTGTCAGCATTTACCATTACCACCACTCCGTTACCATTTTCAAAACTACCGGTATAGGCACTCATAAATCCTGCATCCGCCCCATTGTGTCCAAAATATTTTTCACCTTTTTTACGGTCGATAAAAACACCCAGGGCAACACCACTGTCAACATAGGGCGTTAACTGCAGGCGGGTTATTGCCGTATTGAGTATTTTATTTGACTGTCCCGCCAGGGAAAGCTGTGTTTCAATTATATATTTGCAAAGATCCGTTGGATTGGTCCATAACCCCGCAGCAGCCTGCTCCGGATATACATGAAACCTGGTATCCACTTCTTTGCCATTGGCCCGGTAACCGGTAGCCAGCCACTGTTGCTGAACCTCACCCGGTGGTTGGGTGTACGAGCTCATCGTCATCCCCAAAGGCTGCAACACATTCTGCGTCATGTATTCATCGTAGGGCATATTGGTAATATCCTGTACCATTAATTGGGAAATGGTGGTACCCCCACCAGAATATTTAAAGCGCACACCCGGTTCAAAGGCGGACCGTACCGGCTTTGTATTGGCTGGTGGCACACCATCCAGCACCTGGATAATGGAAGGGATGGTATCATCATTTGCATAACCGGGGAAACCATGCACGGTTAACCCGGCCGAATGACTGAGTAAATTTGCAACAGTTATCTTCTTGCCTTTTGATAAAGAATCGTATGGAAATTTCCATGTTTGCAGGTACTGGTTGATGTCCTGGTTCAAATCCAGTTTTTCATCCTGCACCAGCTTTAATACACCTACCGCATTTACCGATTTGCTGACAGACCCTGCCTGGAAGAGTGTTTGCGGAGTAACCGGCTTGTTTGATTTCACATCCGACATGCCATATCCTTTTGCCCATACCATTTTATAATTTTCAATAACGGCAATGCTGGCGCCCTTTACATCATACAAGGCCATGCGTTGCTGAATGCCCCGGGTGTTCACGCTGTCCTGTATATTCATCCATCCGCCCAGGCTGTTTTCTACCCGGCGTATTTTATCCTCCACATCCTTACTGTACCGCTCAGTAAGCTCTTGTGCAGGTGTTGCAAATGGCATCAACCCAACCAGTGAAACAAGGAAGAACTGTAATGATTTTTGAAACCACATGCCGGATGATTTAGGACAACAAGCTACAAAAATAATCTGCTGAAAAATGGGAATATTGTTTTTGCCACTGCTCATTGTTTGTAGTATTTCCATGGCGGCGACAAACCTTGGCCAGGATAAAACGTTACTGGCCCCCGGCATAAACCTGTTTGCACTTGTGGGCTTTAACCGGAAGAATGCAATATCAGTTGTTAACGGTATGGTTGTTGAACTATCCTGGTATAAAAACAAATAACATGAGTAATCAAAAAAAATTTGGGGTGTGGATAGATACATCTTCAGCGACTGTATTGGGAAATGAAACACCCGGACTGGAAACCATTTCCGTACTGGCCTCCGTAAAAGGGGAAAAAGCTTCCCCAAACTCCAGCGAAAAAAACAGCAACAATCATGAAAAATCTTTGCAGTTAAAATTTTTTAAAGAAATTTCAACCTACCTGCAAAATGCTACCCATATTCATGTAACAGGCACCGGACAGGTACAGGAACAGTTTATACATTACCTGGCAGAAACTCCGCAATTTAAAAACACGAAAACAGAAGAATCCACTTCCAACAAAATGAGTGATGAGAAGCTGGTGGAATTCATGGCGGATAAGCTGAACTAATTAGTACCGTAACATTATTTCCCGGTTAGCGATATAGAGCTGACCGGGATTTTTTATGCTGCAAACTGATGCATTGAAATAACCCATTAGTGTGCCCGGCAACCCACTGCCATTACACCGCTTTGCCGGACTGGTGGCAGCAGTGAGCGGCACCTGTCGTTTATATTTTCAATTGAGTACCTGTGTTATGTCAAGTTCGATTTGCCGGATATGGGTTTTCCTGGTACTCACCCACATATTATACCTTTTGATAAGAAAGTGGCGCTCAACATTTTTTTAACCACATCGAAATTGATTCGTTCTGGTTTTGCAAATCTTATACATCCTTTGCCAATGCTTATCCCCTTCCTTTTAATTCATCCCTGAATTCCTGCATTACATCTGTTTTTAAAATGTAAAGTCCAATAAAATGCTTTTGACTTGCAAATCCAACTTCTACAATTTCATTTTTCCAGTAGCAAGGCCCACCATAAGCCATTTTTTCTTCATACCCTTTCAATTCAAGCAAACAAAGTTCCCTTAACTTTTTAATTGCTTCCAGCCTTTCGATTGGAACCTCCTCTAAATACTTGTCAACGGTGGTTGCTTTACTTTGCATGGTTCTCTTTTTTACTGATCAATAGCAGGCACTGTAAATTAAAAATAATTGTTGTAATAACAGAATTGGCTGGAAGATGACATACCCTGGCAGGATGAATAATGTAATTCCACCGCCCTGCATTTTGAAAATCAGCAACGAGGGGATAACCGGCCGCAACCAGTGACAGGTTGATAATCGTTTTTCGTCGCAGTTTTTCTTACTTTCGTCTCATAACATACAGAATAATGCGGGAAACTATTTTTATTTACAATACATAAACAATCAATTAAAACTCCAAACTAAATGCGTAAAGTATCAATTGCCATCATCCTTTTTTCAACTGTGCTATTGTTTCAGTTCTGTTCATCCTCCAAAAAAGCAGCGGCTAAAATGCCGGTAGCTGTTACTTATGAAACCAATGTGATGCCGGTGATCCACTCAAACTGCGCCCCCTGCCATATTGAAGGGAAAGGAAATAAAAAGCCCCTGGATAACTATACCAGTGCCAGCAGTGTAGCCGATGATATCATTGCCAGGATACAAAAAAATCCCGGTGACCGTGGATTTATGCCCTTTAAACATTCAAAGCTATCCGATTCTACCATCAATGTATTTTTGGATTGGAAAAAGGATGGTTTGAAGGCGAAATAATTTTTCTTTCGCCCGGCTTCCATCATCAACCTTATTTCTCCGCAACGCTTCCTTGCTGCAGCATTTGGCACCAGGGGGCGTTGTGTATTTAGAAGCAGGGTCCACTAAATTTACAACCAATAACACTTAGTTTTCTGCCGGATAATGTACATCGGTATTTTTAAGTAGTTGCGATAACAGCCGCAGTGGCAGCGGCGGATGCTTTTGCTGCAGCACTTGCCGCTTCGTTATTTACATTGGCCATACTTACAAACTGGAAGCCCCATCCTTTTAGTTCATTCTTCCAGATTAATGAGCCGTCTTTGGTGCTAAGGCAAAGTAAAATGCCGGAAGCCCCTACATATATTTTATTATCTTCCACACTGATTTGTCCGATTGACATCGTTACCGCGCTGCTCAAATACTGCCTGAGTTTTACTTCCCATACTATCTGTCCATCTTTTTTATTAATTGCTGCCACCCGCCCGTTAGATAAAATGAATAGGTTGTTTTGTTTCATACTGTTTGTTTTGCCATAAAAATACGCAATGCCGGTAAATTCTTTAAAAGTAGTTTCCTTTATCAACCCGTGAATATGGATTGGCATGGTTATAAAACTTCATGATCCCATTTAAAAAACCACCGATAAACCAGCGGGTTTCCTAACAGGTGCAGGAATTCTTTCCTTTGCCATCGCATTACTAAGCTAAAAAGTTTTGAACACCTGTTAAATTAAGCAGGCACCTTGGCACATTCAAATTACTCCGTCCGAAATCAACCCCGATTTTTCCCTCACGGCTGGGTAGATTTAATCCAAATAAATCATTAAAAAGGCTGACCACCATCATTGTGGGCCAGCTCCCTGTGAAAGTAATTTTACAGTAAGATTGTTCCCATTTTGAACGACTTCATCATTCATAAACATAATATTTCAAACCCCTTAAAACATAATAAAATGAAAAAGCTACTATTGCCATTGATAGGCCTTTTATTATTCAACGCCTGTCAAAAGCAAATCCCAAATGAAAAAATACCGGATGCAATGGGTATTAGTGCCTCAAAAAATGCGATTGATATTGATGAAAACTTTATCCCAACAGTTACTATTTGCAACCAAACCTGGATGCAAAAAAACCTGGATGTGCCAACTTATCGGAATGGTGATCCAATACCACAGGTGACTGACCCTACGCAGTGGGCTAATTTAACTACCGGGGCATGGTGTTATTATAACAACGACCCTGCAAACCGGGCTGTTTATGGCAAACTATACAACTGGTATGCTGTAAATGACCCAAGAGGTTTGGCTCCTGCAGGCTGGCACATTCCTTCGGATGCAGAATGGACAACGCTCGAAAGTTGTTTAGGAGGTAATGAAGTAGCAGGAGGTAAAATGAAAGAAGCAGGTACAGCACATTGGAGAAGCCCAAATACCGGGGCAACTAATAGCAGTGGTTTTACAGCGCTGCCGGGTGGTTACCGTGGCTACAATGGAACGACATTCCAGTTTATGGGCAACTTCGGTATCTGGTGGAGCGCTACAGCGGTAAATACTATCAATGCACGGGATCGCTACCTGAAACAGGACGCTGCCTTTATAGGCAATAGTCAATATTTTAAACAAGGCGGGTATTCTGTCCGATGCCTTAAGAACAACAAAGACATTCCAGTAGTTACCATCTGCAAACAAACCTGGATGCAAACAAATCTGGATGTATCAACTTACAGAAATGGTGATCCCATACCACAGGTAACTGACCCTGCGGAATGGGATAATTTAACTACTGGAGCATGGTGTTATTTTAACAATGATCCTGCAAATGGAGCTGTATATGGTAAACTATATAACTGGTTTGCTGTAAATGATTCAAGAGGTTTGGCCCCCGCGGGATGGCATGTGCCCGGTGATGAAGAATGGACAACACTATCCAACTGTTTGGGCGGAATATCGGTAGCAGGAGGTGCGATGAAAGAAACCGGCACAACCCACTGGATTAGCCCAAATACGGGAGCGACAAATCGCAGTGGATTTACAGGTCTGCCGGGTGGCATTCGCATGGGTAACATATTCACAAGCATGGGCAAATCCGGCTACTGGTGGAGTTCAACGGCGGTCGATGTGCCATTTTACGAAAATTTCGCCGTGATGCGCTCACTTTACTATGAAACTGCTTCCATAATCTTCGACTATGGCTACAACAAGGCTGGATTGTCTGTTCGTTGCCTCAAAGACTAAAGCTTTTCTATTTGATTACTACTACTCGACCCCGCCGTTGGCGGGGTCGAGTAGTAAAATAATGGGTTACATAACAAATTACCTCCTATGAATCCAATTACAGCCCGGCGCAGAAATCCTTTCCTGTACTATCTTATTACCAGGCAAAAAAGTTTTAAACGCCTGGTAAATTAAGCAGGCCCTTTATCCATCCGGCATCCGCAATCGCTTCTTTTCTTATTGATAAATGATGCTTTCGAAAGGCTGATCATACAGATTAACATAAATTATATATTACAAATAATGCCCGGATTCTCTATATTTAATGAGAAATATTGTGCTTTATCAGGATAGATTTAAATTTTACATACGAAATGGTGAACAATATAGAAAAAAACCGGTTGGCGCAATCAAAAAATAGCAAGTACTGGAAAAAGTGGGGCCCTTACCTGGCTGACCGCCAGTGGGGCACTGTGCGGGAAGATTATAGCCCAAATGGAAATACCTGGAACTTCGTTAACCACGATCTTGCCCGTAGCTATGCCTATCGCTGGGGCGAAGAGGGCATCGGCGGTTTTTGTGACAGCGACCAGATTCTATGCCTTGCACCTGCATTCTGGAACGGCAAAGATTCTATTTTAAAAGAAAGGCTTTTCGGATTAACCAATGAAGAAGGAAACCATGGAGAAGACGTTAAAGAACTCTATTTTCATTTGGATTCCTCCCCCACCCATTCCTACTGCAAATTTCTGTACAAGTATCCACAGGAAGCATTTCCCTATATGGAACTGGTGCAGAAAAACAGGCGGGACCGGTTAAGCCCGGAATATGAATTACTCGATACCGGCATATTTAAAGACAACCGCTATTTTGATTGCTACATCGAATATGCAAAGGATGAAATGAACGATATCCTGATGAAAATTACCGTGTATAACCGGGGGCCCGAACCTGCTACCATCCATGTATTGCCTCACCTGTGGTTTCGGAACTTTTGGAAGCACAACGCCCGCTTTAGCAAACCTGAATTATTTTCAGTTTCCGGCAATTGCGTACAAACAAGTTCCAAACGCAATGGTAATTTTTTTTTCTATCACGAGGGAGGTGAGCAATTGTTCTGCGATAATGAAACCAATAACCAGCGAATGTATCACCGGCCAAATGATTCTCCGTTTGTAAAAGATGGAATCAACAACCATGTTATCAATAATGAGCATACGGTTAACCCCAAAAAACAAGGCACCAAAACAGCCATTTGGTTGAAGGAAAAGATACAACCCGGAGCTTCCAAAACCTTTAAACTGAGGTTGAGCAAAAACCAGATGGAAAACCCATGGACTGAATTTGATGCCATATTTGCGAAGCGCCAGTCAGAAACAGACCTGTATTACGATCAGCTTACACCCAAAAAATTATCCGCTGCACATAAGGCATTGCTCCGCAGTTCGGTAAGCGGGTTGCTGTGGACCAAACAATTTTATTACCTCGATGTATTTAAATGGCTGTTTGGAGAACCCGGAGATACACCTCCAAACCGAAATCACAAGCGGAATCACGACTGGCAACACCTTACCTGCCGCAACATCATTTCAATGCCCGATAAATGGGAATACCCCTGGTTTGCAGCCTGGGATCTCGCTTTTCATGCCACCACTTTTGTACACGTTGATCCTGACTTTGCCAAGCAG
>JANPIJ010000432.1:0-14142 GCA_031424955.1 Ferruginibacter sp.
ACCTGGATTAAGCTTCCTGACCCATTGATTTGGAGACACGTTTGCGCTCATCTTCATTTAAAATAACCTTGCGCATACGTACTGATTTAGGTGTTACTTCAATACACTCATCCTGCTGAATGTACTCCATACACTCTTCCAAAGTCATTAAGATCTTAGGTGCTGCCTTGGTTGCATCATCACTACCACTTGCACGGTGATTGGTTAATTTTTTTGGATCAGTTGCATTTACATTTAAATCACCTGGCTTAATATGCTCAGCGATGATCTGGCCCACGTACACTTCTTCACCCGGATCAACGAAAAACCGTCCTCTATCCTGTAATTTATCAATTGAATAGGCCGTGGTTCTTTCCTGGTTTTTTGACAACAAAACACCATTGCTTCTTCCGGGAATATTCCCTTTCCATGGGCGGTAGTCTGTAAAACGGTGCGCCATTACTGCCTCGCCTGCGGTGCCGGTGAGCATTGTACTACGTAAACCGATTAAACCTCTTGAAGGAATATCAAATTCCAAATGCTGCATTTCACCTTTGCTTTCCATCACCAGCATTTCACCTTTTCTTTGCGTAACCAAATCAATTACTTTACCGCTGTATTCTGAAGGAACATCCACTACCAGGTTTTCATAAGGCTCACATTTTTTGCCATCAATCTCTTTCACCAATACCTGTGGATTACCAACGGTTAATTCAAAACCTTCCCTTCTCATGGTCTCGATCAATATACCAAGATGTAAAATACCTCTTCCGTATACTAAAAAACGATCGGCACTATCGGTATCTTCCACCCTAAGCGCCAGGTTTTTCTCCGTTTCCTTCATCAACCGGTCTCTTAAATGCCTGGAAGTCACAAATTTGCCATCCCTGCCAAAAAACGGCGAGTTGTTAATACCGAACATCATGCTCATCGTAGGCTCATCTACACTAATTACGGGTAAAGCTTCCGGAAAGTCCACATCGCAAATGGTATCGCCGATGTTGAATTCTTCCAAACCAACGATTGCACAAATATCACCCGCACTTACTTCCGTCGCTTTCTTTTTACCAAGGGCCTCAAAAGTATATAGTTCTTTCACCTTCATTTTTTTGATGCCGTCAACCTGAACCAGTGCAATATTCTGACCTTCCCTGATGGTGCCACGGGCAACTTTGCCAACGGCTATTCTTCCCAGGAAAGAAGAAAAATCCAATGAAGTAATCTGCATTTGGGTAGTTCCTTCATTCACTTTTGGTTCTGGTACAAACTCTAAAATAGCATCCAGTAAAGGGAAAATATTATCAATTTCAGTGAGGGAAGTATTCATCCAGCCGTTTTTACTGCTACCGTAAATGGTAGGAAAATTGAGCTGTTCTTCCGTTGCATCCAGGTTGAAGAATAACTCAAAAACAGCATCATGCACTTCATCCGGACGGCAGTTGGGCTTATCCACTTTATTGATCACCACAATTGGATGCAACCCCAAATGCAGGGCTTTTTGCAATACAAAACGTGTTTGAGGCATAGGTCCTTCAAATGCATCTACCAGCAACAATACTCCATCAGCCATTTTCAATACTCTCTCCACTTCACCACCAAAATCACTATGGCCCGGGGTATCAATCACATTGATTTTATAGCCTTTGTATTGTACGGAAACGTTTTTACTAAAAATGGTAATGCCTCGTTCCCTTTCCAGGTCGTTGTTATCCATGATCAGCTCACCGGTTTCCTGGTTATCGCGAAAAATGTTGGTACTGTGTAAAATCTTGTCTACCAACGTAGTTTTGCCATGATCAACGTGCGCAATGATGGCGATGTTTCTTATATTCATTATGTAAATAGCTTTTCGCCTGTTGCTTTCAGTCGATAAGCGGCTTTTTTGTTAAAAGCATACGATTATCCACTACAGACTGTTTTTTAAGCGGCGAAAGTACGCTTATTCAGCCGTATAACAAGGTTAAAATTGGGTTATTTGGAGATAAGGGGATAATGAGATACACCGGTATTGGACGTGGTAACATCGGTTGCAGTTCGCCTCATATACAAACGTCACCGGATGCCGAACAGCAGATTGCAAAATTTCATTGGTATAAAATCTCCCGTTCACAACATAGGATTGCATTGCTTGAGTCTATGGTACGTTATTAAACCCTGACGTAAATTTTTCTTTTATCTAAGAAATAACCAACCAGCCAGCAGAATAACATAAAAGCAACGGCGAAAATAAGCGAACCAAAATAAGCACCCACATGGCTGAAAATGTTTACATAAATCCAGCGAAATACGGAGGTTTTGGAATCTACCTTAAAGAAAAACAGCAGGATAGCGGCCAGTTCGGACAACAGGTAGATGAATAATGGATTGCGGCCAAATACTTCAAAAAAATAAGTCCAGCGGGTTTTATTTAGGAAATGGGTAATGTACATAATTGCGGCTAATATGAGGCAGTCGAGGCCAACCGTATACAAAACAAAAGAGCTGGTCCACAATTTTTTATTGATCGGAAAACTAAGGTCCCAGCTATATCCAAGGAAGACTAACACTATACCCGATAGCAACAACACACTTAATCCTTCCCAGGTTTTTCCCTTTTGCTGAACATACCTGCCTGCAATAAAGCCACCCACCACATTTGCGATGGCGGGTAAGGTACTCAGCAAACCCTCTGGATCAAATGCAATACCATCACCATGATACATGTGCTTTTCACCTATCAGCCATCGGTCTATCTTCAACACTGCATTTCCTTCCAGGCTCAGCGGCGCAATCGGGTCGCCCACTACATATAATAACAGCCAATAGGCAAATAGAAAACCAACGCTGATGATCAATGCAACCTTTGGTTTCAGGTAATACAACATGAGCGAAGCAATGCCATAACAAAGCGCAATTCTTTGTAATACACCAAACACCCTGGTATCGCCGAAAGGAAATGCGATCAAATGATTGGCTTCATCCCGCTTCACAAATGGAAACCAATACATCAGGAAACCCAGCAGAAAAATAATGGCGGTTCTTTTAAAGATTTTCCACAACACTTCACTTTGCTTCAGGTTGACCCATTTGGGCATTACAAAACTCATGGCATTTCCAACGGCAAATAAAAAGGACGGAAATACAAGGTCGGTTGGGGTAAATCCGTTCCAATGTGCATGGTTCAGCGGAGAATAAGTTGTAGCGCCATTACCCGGAGTATTTACAATGATCATAAAACAAATGGTCATGCCGCGGAATACATCGAGTGCTAAAAAACGTTTTGTGCTGGAGGTCATATCAGGAAATTGTGTGCTTCAAATTAGGTAAAATTTTCAATACCATTAACGTGGTTATTTAAAAGTGCAGGATGAGCCCAATTAAAATATGGGTCATTTTACCAATTACTGATAAAAATCATATATAAATTGACCTTGATCATCTGGTTAAAATACAAGTTCCTGCATCTTTGTATCGCTAATGTTGGCTTGTATCCCGATACAATTTTATAAAAAAGAAATGGCTAAACCGGTAAATTGCTTCCACTGCGGTGAACAATGTGATGAAATTATTGAAGCGGATAACAAACAATTTTGTTGCGAAGGCTGCAAACAGGTGTACCTGTTGCTGAACGAAAACAATCTATGTACCTATTATAATTTTGATAAAAGCCCCGGCATCAAAGCAAAAGGAAAATTCATCAGTGAGCGGTTTGCTTACCTCGATGATGCCGCCACGGCAAAAAAACTGGTACAATTTAGCAGCGATACGCAAACCAATGTAACATTCCAGTTGCCCCAGATGCATTGCTCCTCCTGTGTGTTTTTATTGGAGAACCTGCACCGGATTGAGCCGGGTATTACAAAATCGCAAACCAATTTTCAACGCAGGGAAGTGTTTATCATTTTTGATCCTGCGCTGATTTCATTGCGTAAGGTAGTAGAACTGTTGGCATTTATCGGTTACGAACCAGCCATCAGTTTAAAAGACAGCACAGAAAAAAAAGCAACATCCTACAACAGGAAGCAGATCTATCAAATTGGTGTAGCAGGATTTTGCTTCTCCAATATTATGATGCTGAGCTTCCCGGAATATTTCTCCTCCGGCAATATTGAACAAGCCGGGTTGAAGAACGTTTTTACCTGGTTAAATTTTGCATTATCATTACCCGTATTATTTTTTAGCGCCTCCGGCATCTTTATCGCCGCATGGAAAGGTCTGCAGCAAAAGTTTTTAAATATTGATGCACCCATTGCGTTGGCCATCATTGTAACATTTGCCAGGAGTTATTATGAAATTATAACAGGCAATGGCGCCGGTTGGCTTGATTCCGGAACGGGGATCGTTTTCTTTATGTTAACAGGCAGGTGGTTCCAGAATAAAACATACGATTCATTTTCATTTGACCGCGATTACAAATCCTACTTCCCATTAGGGGTTAGCATCATCAAAAACAATATCGAAAAAAACGTTCCTGTTACGCAACTTCAAAAGGGGAACCGAATCATTATTCGCAACGAAGAAATGATACCAGCGGATGCAATGCTGATAAAGGGAAATGCAAATGTGGATTACAGTTTTGTAAGTGGTGAAAGAGCGCCAATCAGAAAAGTTCAGGGCGAATTGATTTATGCAGGTGGCAAACAGGTTGGCAGCGCCATTGAGCTGGAAATAGTAAATGAGGTTTCTCAGAGTTATATTACCCAGCTTTGGAACAACGATATTTTTAAACATAAAAAAAACAGGGAACAATCCTTTATTCATCCCTGGAGCAGGTACTTTACCCTGTCGCTTTTTTCAGTGGCAATTATTGCTGCTGCATTCTGGGCCGTAAATGATACTACCCGGATATTGCCCGCCGTTACTGCAGTATTAATCGTTGCATGCCCTTGTTCTTTGTTGCTATCCGCCACCTTTACCTACGGCAATATGTTGCGCATTTTTGGGAAGAATAAATTGTACCTGAAAAATGCTGGTGTGATAGAAAGCCTTGCAAAGGCGGGCACCATTGTATTTGATAAAACAGGAACCATTACGCAAAATCAATCTGCCGTATTACAGTACACAGGCACGCCCCTTACTCAAAAAGAACTGGCTGCTGTGCAGGCCGTTACCAGGCAATCATCTCATCCGCTCAGTAAAATGATCTCCAATAATTTAGGGATATTCAACGATGATCAATTATTAACGGTGGCCGATTTTAGAGAGTTTACGGGTAAAGGGATAGAAGCAACGGTAAATGATATGCCGGTAAAAATTGGTTCCGCTGCTTTTGTAAATGAATTTTATGACGGATCTCGAAGTGATACCGGTTCGCATATATATGTGCAACTGAATAAAGTGCAAATGGGTGCGTTTTCTGTGAGTAACGAATACAGGCCCGGTATTAAAATGGCTATCCATTCCCTGAAAAAAAAGCAATACGATCTTCACCTGTTATCCGGTGACAATGATGCGGAAAAAACTAACCTCGCCAGGCTTTTTGGAAAAGACAGCGATGTACGGTTTAACCAATCGCCGCAGGATAAGCTGGATACTATACAACAACTGCAGTCGCATCACAAAAACGTATTGATGATTGGCGATGGTTTAAATGATGCCGGTGCCCTGATGCAAAGCGATACGGGCATTGCAGTTAGTGATAATACGGCACAATTTTCCCCTGCATGCGATGCCATCATTGATGGCAGTAAAATCGGCATCATCCACCGGTTCCTGGCTTATGCCAAATCAGGCAAAAAAATTGTGACAGCCAGTTTTATACTATCTATTGTCTACAATATTGTTGGATTATCTTTTGCGGTACAAGGCACGATGTCGCCTATTGTTGCAGCGATATTGATGCCTGCGAGCAGTATTAGTATTGTGTTGCTGGTAACGTTGTTGTCTACTTTGAGTGCGAGGCGGATTGGGTTGGGTTAGTGAATGGATTTTTCCGCTTGTTGATTTTGCAGTTGTAAATCCACAAAGAAAGATTTCTACGCCAGAAACTATAATTATAAAATAGTAAATTTGGTAAAACTTAGTTTTATGAAATCACTCGAATTGAAAAAAAGAGTACATGAAATAATTGATGCAAGCGATGATGAAATCATCCGGGCTGTTTACACATTATTGCAAGCTAGTGATACCGAAAATATCCTGGGTGAAAATGTAGAAAAATATAACCAGGAACTTGAAGATGCAGAATCAGAAATTGATAAAGGAGATTTTATCACGCATGAAGATTTGAAAAAGGAAGCAAAAAACTGGTAAAAACAATGAAAATTGTTTGGAACAAGCAAGCAAAGGAGGCGCTGCAGATTTTTTACAATTATATAAAAGAAGATTCTGTACAAAATGCGGAAACGGTAAGGGATAATATTATTGATTCTGTTTCTGGCCTCAACGGGAAAATAGTACATCGCCCTGATAAGTATAAAAGGAACAATGATGGCACTTACCGGGCATTCGAAATATATAGTTGCCGGATTTCCTACAGAATCACGTCTATACAGATAAAAGTTTTAAGATTGAGGCATGTAAAAATGCGACCGAAAATGTTTTGAGTTTATAATTGACGCATATTGAGACTGAGTGCATGGTTCACGCTGATCTTTTTAATATCGGAACATCTTTCCATACAACATCCCAAAGGCAGGGTATAAATCACAGTCAAGTAGTTTCTCCCTCAAATAATCCTTCGAAATAATTTCCTTCCAAACAAGTATTTGTAAATTGTAGCCGATGATGATAAATCGTCGTCCATTCCTTACCGGTTGTATTCAACCAAACAAAACATCTGTAAATAAACATTGCCATCATGCTACAACCAGATTACTCCGCAAAAAAGATTCTATCCACCATACAAATTGATGGTAATATCAATAAGGAAGAATGGAAAAATGCTCAATGGAGTAAACGTTTCGTGGATATGGTGAGTGGCGATGCCGGCATGTATGATACCCGGACAGCCCTGCTTTGGAACGAGACCCATTTGTATATCGCCTTCATTTCAGAGGAACCCTTCGTGGTAGCCACGCAAACCGAAAGGGACAGCATTGTGTTTTTAGAGAATGACCTGGAAGTATTTATTGATGGCGGCGATTGTTATTATGAACTGGAAATAAATGCAGCCAATACCATTTACGAAGTTTTCTTTATCTGGAAAGATGCATATGAAAAAGGAGGCCGTTTCGACATACCAACCTTTGATGTACATCAGCCGCTTGCCTATACTTTTGGCGGCGATTACGACCGCACTGGTAATAGTTTTTGGAAGGGTACCCACCCAAGGGGAGTAAGATGGGCGTTTACCGGTTTTGATATGCCCGGTTTACAAACAGCCGTGCAGGTAGATGGTACTTTGAATGATAACAGCGATATTGATAAAGGCTGGACTGTGGAAATAGCCATCCCATGGAGCAGCCTGGGTTTACTCGCCAACGGCCGCACCATACCACCCACCAATGGCGACAGGTGGACTCTATTTTTAGGCCGGTTTCAAAAATTAATGGCAGGTGGTAATGAAGTAATGCCACATCCTGCCATGGCACTCAACAGCCATGGCATTTATGATACACACCTTCCGGAAAAGTGGAGTTGTATTGAATTTTTAGAATAAAGCTGTAAAAACTCAACCTTTATATTACTCCATATCCACATCTCCCAAATTATCATCCGGTATCCGGTCAATTAGTTTGTTGTAAGGGTCAATGCCTGCTTTTATAGGTTTACCCTTTACCCGAAGGGTGATCTTTTTTACTCCCTGCATTAATTTATATTTTTGAATATACAGCGGGTTGATCTTTTTTCTGCCATCCTTATCCTTCGTTTCTTCACCAAATATGGCGATATCAATATAATCATTCATCGGGGCTACCGATTCTTTTCCCGTGCTATCCGCATACATTTTTTTAGCACTGAATTCCATCGTCACATCATAAACATCTTTACTCACAGGTTTGGCTTTAGCCTTTACCAGTTTGTTTTCATACAGGGTAATCTTTTCCCAGGTATCCGTTAAGTAATAATGAAATGAATCAGGGGTATGTTTTTTCAGGAAGGCATACAGGTCGTTGCTGCCGGCAAAGGGTGGGTTTTCCTTCAGCGCAAAACTGTCCCTGAACTCATGCAACGCTTTGTTGAGTGTACTATCGCCGATTAAGTCTCTAAGGCCATACATTACCAAACTACCTTTGTAGTACCATTCGTAAGGCCTGTTACAAAACATAAATACATTTTCCTTTTTAGCCTCATTCGCCCTGCCCGACAGGTACCTGTCCAGCTCTTCCTTTAAAAAACGTTTCATATTATCCCGGCCATATTTACGTTCAGTCAGCAATAAGGCAGTATATTCCGCCAAGGCTTCCGATATAAGGTTAGATCCTCTTGTATAGTTGGGCGTTACCTGGTGGCCCCACCACTGGTGAGCCAGTTCGTGGGCCGTTACAAAATAGATATAATCAAAATCGTTGGGGCTTTTAAAGTCGGCTACCCAGCCGAAGCTTTCACTAAAAGGTACCGTGTTGGGAAAACTTTGCGCAAAGCCAGCATACCGCGGAAATTCCAGCAGCCGCATTTGCCTGAACTGAAATGGGCCATAGGCTTTTGAAAAATATTCCAACCCGTCTTTATAGGCGGCTACAAACCGATCGAGGTTGAAGGGATGCTGTTCATCATAAAAAATTTCAATATTGATCTTTCTTCCATCACTGATGGTAACGGCATCTTTTAATATTTTATACCGGGCAGATACGATGCTAAAGAAATAGTCAATGGGAGTATCCTGTACATAAGAAAAATATTGACGCCCATTTTCCTGCCATGTTTTTTGCAGGTAACCGGGGGCTACTGCTACCTGTCCGGGTGTGGTACTCAATACTGCTTCAAAATGTATCATGTCTGCATCATCATTGAATAACATTTTGCTGATGCCCTTTGGATCATGCTGGTCGGGCAGCTCATCTATCTTGGGTTTTAAACCATTCTTTTTACGGTACTCATCGCTTTCCAGTTCTCTCTGTTGATCATATCCGAATGCGGGCAGGCCACCGCTGTAAAAAGTGCCATTGTACAATAATTCCCGCGCAATGCCACTGTTTACAAATCCATGGTTGGCAATGGAAGAATTTACTTCCAGCAAGGCCGTATCGCCTGGCTGCAGGGTGGCGGGTAAATTATAAATCCGGTAATTGACAGTGTCTTTTCCTTTTTTGAAAAGGGTGAATACGGAATAAGGAGAAGCTAACGGGCTGGTATAGCCCACAGCTTTACCATTGTACAAAATACTATAGTGCACATTCTGTTCGGCTAATAAATGAAGCGCTCTAATTGGTTCACCTGATTTATTTTTTATAAACAGTTTGGCATAAATCAATACTTTTCTTTCCTCCGGAAATATATCCGCCTTCATGATTACACTGGTTACCTTGGGTTGCGGAAGCCCTTCGTATTGTTTGAGGGTTTTTTCATAGCGGGCGGTACGGTTGCGGGTTTCAGCCTGTGTATAATAATTATTCAGATAGCTTACATTGTAATAGATAAAAGCCCCGCTGCCCAGCCATGCAATGAAAAAGAAAGTAGTGAGTGCCCGGGGCCATCCCTTAAAGCGCTGCATGGCCACCCGCCACCGTTCCCTAAACCCACCAACAATGCCCCGCTGAAAAAACAGGAAGGCAAGCGTGGCCAGCAATGAACCCAACATCAGCCAATAGAAATTGAACCAGTTTTGAGGTTTCAAAAAATGCCCGATACCATTCATATCCGACCATAAATAATTGGGCGTATAAAAGTAAAAGAACAGGTTGTAATCCATTCTTGCAAATGCACGCATTAAAAACATGCTTACCCATATCAGCATGGCCACACCATGGCCGCCAAATTTATTATTCATGATGATGTGTATGGCAAAACACAATAGCACCATCTGAAAATATCCGGGTAGGGTGAGCAGGTACATTTCGGTAAAATAAATACTAAAATTAAACCCGGTATACCCTTTCAAAATTTGGACTATTACACCCACCACAATAGGTATATTGCTTAATATAAAGGCCACACCAAACAGGCCGGATAATTTTGATAAAAAGAAAACGGTATTCGACACAGGCAATGCATCGTTCAGTATATTAAAACGGGTATTTCTTTCGCGGTGTACCGCTTCGCCGGTATAAAACAATAGTATGATAAAAATAAAGACGGAGTAATTATAATTCTTAAAATCCATCAGGAAAACCGTGAGCGGTTTATTACCCACACTATACAGCGTATTACCAATCCAGTAATCGATCAGCAGGAAGACAATACCGCCACCCAATATAGCTTTGAAGTAATTATCTTTTACAATGTTTAAAAATTCCAGCTTTGACAGGTTCCACCAAACTTTACTGGTATAGC
The DNA here is from genome assembly GCA_031424955.1 of Ferruginibacter sp. Classification (GTDB taxonomy): domain Bacteria; phylum Bacteroidota; class Bacteroidia; order Chitinophagales; family Chitinophagaceae; genus Ferruginibacter. The sequence goes on from JANPIJ010000432.1 coordinate 10,333, forward strand.
CGCCGCTAAAATTGGGATGTACTGTAGGGATCATTTTAGAAGGAAGCGGTGCGGCTTGCTCTTTTTTACTACGGCGTTTGCCGGAATGTTCAGGTTGTAAAAATTTTTGAAAACTAAAGCGCCAGTATGCATAACCAATAATCAAAGCGGCAATACTTAACCAGATGAGCCGGTTATATATAACTACTTTGGTGATAGGAGCCAGCAAGGTGTTTTTTTCAACCGGGGTGTAAAACCTGGTTTCCAGTTCAAAAGTATTTAGTGCAAAGGGATCCAGTAATTTAACCAGCTCTCTTTTTTCCAGGTCGGTTACCAAAAAGCTTGCTAGCAGGTAGCCGATAAATAATAGAATGCTGGCGCTGTAAATTATTTTTACATTCCTGCTAAGTGATACCAGCGCAAAAAATATGGTGGAAGACAGTAAAAGATTGCCAATACCAAAAACAAAATAGGGATGAAAATAATTCCATAATCCATAATGGCCAATCCTTTCCGGAACCACCCAGCCAAAAGCCGGCCCTACCACACTTCCTGCAAGGCAGCCCCAGCTAAAGGCTGTGCCTATTATCAAAACAAAAATAAATGACCCTGCAAACCTGCCCCAAAAATAACCGCCTTTGGTAATCGGGTAGGCGAAGAGGTAGTTGCGGGTCTGGTGCTCAATGTCCCGGTATAAAGGTACCCCCATAATGGCGGAGCAAACAAGCATGCCCAACATACTGAAAACAATATTTCCATCAGCAATTACCCAGGGGGCATTGTGCATCACTTTTTCGGTAGCAGGTGTGGAGCCGGTGCCGGTGGATAAAAAGCCGATTAGAAAAAAGATGAAGAAATAGATCCAGGTAGCGGGCCGCCCGATGCGATACTTCAGCTCAAATAAAAATATTTGCCAAAACATATTTGCAGGTTTAAGGGGATTTACAATTAAAGCGTGATCACATCCATTTTACCGGAGATCTGGTGAAAGTATACATCTTCCAATACAGCCTGTACGGGTACAAAGCCATTGCCGGGATCAGCTTCGGCATAAATGCGGATGTTCAGGTTACCGGCTTTCATTTGTACCGATATTACCTGGTATTGGTTTCTGTAGGCTTCAATATCTGCCTTGGCAATTACTTTGCTGAATATATTCCCATCAATGTCCTTTACAGCTTCATCTGGCTGATCGTGCCGTAGTAATTCTCCCTGGCAGATGATGGCGAAATCGCTGCAAAGGGTTCTTACATCTTCCACGATATGGGTAGATAATATTACAATGGTATTTTGACCCAGTTCGCTCAGCAGGTTATAAAAGCGGTTTCGTTCCGCAGGGTCAAGACCGGCGGTAGGCTCATCTACAATAATCAGTTTCGGGTTACCCATCAGTGCCTGCGCAATGCCGAACCGTTGTTTCATACCCCCGGAAAATGTGCCCAGGTTTTTCTTCCGGTCGGCATACAGGTTTACGCGGTTGAGTAAAGCGGCCACCACCTGTTTTCTTTCAGCGGCGTTGTCAATTCCCTTTAAACGGGCTATATGGTCCAGCATCATTTCGGGGCTTATCTTAGGGTACACCCCAAATTCCTGCGGCAGGTAGCCGAGTATCCTTCTCACCGATTCTTTCTCTTTCAACACATCCATTTCATCTAAAAAGATACTGCCACCATCTGCTTCCTGCAGGGTGGCGATGGTACGCATCAGCGAAGATTTGCCAGCACCATTGGGCCCGAGCAGGCCAAACATGCCCTGTTCAATTACGAGGTCGATGCCTTTTAATGCCTGTACACCATTGGGATAGGTTTTAGTAAGATTGGTGATGGTTAATTGCATAAAACTGGTTTTGGATAAAATGAAGTATCTGATAAATATAGGCAAATAATCATATATCAAAACATCCGTTTGATATTTTTTAGGATAGCCGATAACAATACGAATGGTGATACAGGAGTGATGTGTGCAATGAATTGACTATGTAGCAATCAAAAAAACTTATACCCCTTTTATATATTGAGGGCAGCAATAATATCTGATTGCTCAGCAAAAATTAACCGGCGAAAAAAGCGCTATTGTTTTGTCAATAAATTTTGTTCCGAATTTAAACAGTATAGCGCCTGCACCACCAAAAAGGCAAAAACGGAAAACAGTATTACCTGCATCAGGTACAGCGCAACGATATTTCCATAAACCCTTCCCAGTTCATTATTGGTCCAGAGGCCATTGGGATAATTGAAAGAGGAAACCACCAGGTCTTTGGAAGGTTCAATGCCATTGTTTTCTTTACGATATTCATCAATTGCTTTTTGAGCAATATCGATATATTGATCTCCAATGATTACGGATGTTTTGGCCTCCTCGTGCCAGGCAATATGATGGTTGTAATAGCTGTTGTACCTGTTGTGTGTAATCAATGCTCCAATTAAAACCAGCACGGCTGCAACCGCCCATTTAACAGTATGTTTTTTAGCCTTAAAATAAGCGCATGGAATTAGCAACAGTCCTAAAATGCCTGCCAGTATAAAGATGGATAGTTTTTCGTAATCCGCTTTATCCTGCAATATATGTGCGTTGATGGCAGGAGCAATGGCAAACTTAGATACCAACACTACCAAGCCAATAGCGATATTGATTAACAGGTTCCATTTTTTTGTAAAAAAATTTTCTTTTTTTTCGGCCATGCCATCAGTTATTTACATTAAATATCACCAGGTGAGAGTTACGGTCGGAAATGGATACGCCCCAGCCCCGTTGCTCTTTGATCTTTACCCCGTTTCTTTCTATCCAGAATGTTTTTTTGCCGGGCCTTAATTTTTTGATGGCATTTTTGGTGGGGTTAAAACTGATCACATCGGCCCGGTCGATCGACATGGCAGGCTTGGCAAATACATTATAGCCACTCAGTTCTTCATTGGTACTGTCCCGGATTACTTTTACCGACACTTCAATCAGGCTATCGGTGGCAGTTTCCAGGTATTTGGATGTTACTTCAAAACTTAAAAAGTCAAGTATACTTTCTACACTGTCAAGGTTATTGCTGTTGGTGGCATATTCAAGCATCTTATTAAAATTCAGGTAGTCTGCCGAAAAGCTTTCCCGGTTATTTTGGGTATTGAGGCGGTAGCAACTATCGAGCAGGTATTTTGTTTGAAAACTGAGAAAATTGATTCTGTTGATCTTCATTTGCCTGGCATCCAGGCGGTCAGTGGAATAGTGGTACTTTTCATCCAGTTTATCGAAATTATAATTGTACCAGGTAGATTGTGAAATTGCCTGGCTGATTACCAGGAAACTAATTCCAATAAGGGTTATATATTTTAAAAAAAGGCAAGGTTTCATAACAGTCAAATTGTCCCAACAATAATAGAAAAACTAAATGAGGTTTGCAATGGGTATTTATTGAATGATTTAAAGCAAAATTAAATGGCTGCGCCGTTGTTGATCATTTCTTTTTCCTGGTGTACTAACAAGTAACTGTTCAAGTCATATTAAAGGCGTTTTGAGGCGGTTTACAAATAAATCAATCATAATAACCAAACAGCTTTTACAACACCTTTTACATCGCTCATCTTTCCCTAACTTTAAAAAAACATTTTTATGAGAAGCTACCTGCTGCTGTTTCTGTTCACCCTTCAATTATCACCCAATATTTTCGCACAACCCACTCAAAAGCCACCGCTGCATGGGAAAAACTGGATGGCTATTACCGGTAAGCCACTGGCTGCCACGGCGGGTAGTATGATTTTTCAGAAAGGGGGCAATGCGGTGGATGCAGCCTGTGCTATGCTGGCAGCTACCTGTACCATGTGGGATGTATTGAGTTGGGGTGGC
>JANPIJ010000433.1:0-2078 GCA_031424955.1 Ferruginibacter sp.
TTATGGGCATCTCTCTTTTGGCGGGCAGAAATTTTGATCCGAAGAACTCCTCTGATTCTGGGTCAGTAATTATTAATGAAACCATGATGAAGGACTTTGGATGGACCTTGACAGACGCGGTGGGCCAACCTTTGAAAGGATACTCGGAAACATTCACGCCAATTGTTATTGGCGTTATTAAAGATTTCAATTTCCTGGATTTGCGACAAAAAGTTGAATCTCAATTGTTCCACCATTTTTCCGGTTACAGACCTTACAGATATTTAGTGAGGCTGGAAGCAGGAGATCCTTCTAAAGCAATTGCAAAAATTGAAAAGGAGTGGAAGGAACTCGTACCGGACCTGCCCTTAAATTATAGTTTTTTAGACGAAGACCTTGACCGTTTCTATAAAAAGGAAGAGCAATGGGGACGCATTATCGGATTTGCAGGTGGGATCTCCATTTTCCTGGCCTGCCTGGGATTATTTGGTTTAGCGGCTCTTGCAGCGGTTAATAGAACTAAAGAAATTGGTATCAGGAAAGTACTCGGCGCAACACTTTTTAATATTACACAATTAATATCAATCGATTTTGTGAAACTGATCTTAATTGCGATTGTTATCGCGGCTCCGATCTCGTGGTATTTTATGAGTGTTTGGCTGCGCGATTTTGCTTATAGGATTGAGATCAGTTGGATAGCATTTGTTGGAACTGGCTTACTAGCAGTTGTGATAGCATTAGTCACCATAAGTTTTCAAAGTATAAAAACGGCCATGGTTAACCCTGTAAAAAACTTGAGATCGGAATAACATGATAAGAAATTATTTCCTTTTTGCCTGGAGAAATATCCTCCGTAAAAAAATAAACAGTTTTATTAGTATTTCAGCGCATGCAACTGTAAGTTTCCAAACTATTTAAGCGGCAATTGCTAATCCTATAAAGGTTTAAGGGCAGAATAAAATCATAACACATGTTTAAAAACTATTTAATACTTGCCGGAAGAATTAATTCTATAAAAAAATTAAGGACAGAATAATTATGATAGACCTAAAAAACATATTCAAATGGGTACAGCAAGGCGGAAACAAAACATTCCTCCTTCGTGATATCAATTTAACCATCATTGAAAAAGAGTTTGTTTCCATTATGGGTCCTTCAGGATCAGGAAAATCAACGCTGTTGAATGTAATAGGAATGCTAGATGGATTTGATGAGGGCGAATATTTCTTTTTACATGAAGCCGTACACAAAATGAAAGAAAAACAGCGCGCACAATTTTACAAACAATATATTGGTTTTGTTTTCCAGGCATACCATTTAATTGATGAATTAACTGTATACGAAAATATTGAAGCTCCTTTGTTATATCAAGACGTAAAAAGCAGTGAAAGAAAAGCCCTTGTATCTGACACACTTGATAAATTTAATATTGTAGGAAAAAAAGATCTTTTTCCTTCTCAGTTATCAGGCGGGCAACAACAGTTAGTGGGTATTGCACGAGCGCTTATTGGGAAACCGAAATTAATACTGGCTGATGAGCCCACCGGTAATCTTAATTCAAAGCAAGGAGAAGAGATCATGGAGTTATTTAGCAAATTAAATAAGGAAGAAGGGGTAACCATCATACAGGTAACACATTCCGAAAAAAATGCCGCATATGGCAGCCGTATCATCAACTTATTAGACGGCAGAATTGAGAAATAATAGTGAATAAAATACTTAAGGCAACATGAAGCGATTATTTATAAAAGGGATTTTGTTAGCAGGAATGTTAGGTACTACCTGTGGATTTGCACAATCAAAAGCGTTGACTTTGCAACAGTGTGTAGAAATTGCAGTCAACAACAATGCGCAGGTAAACCAGGCAGTGTATCAACTTGAAACTGCCTCCCTTAATGTAAAACAAGCCAGTGGCAATTTATTACCCGACCTATTTGGCAACCTCGGTCATGGTATTAACCAGGGACGAAATATTGATCCCTTTACCAACAGCTACATTAATCAACAGGTTAATTTTGCCAATGCCGGAATTAATAGCAGTGTCACCTTATTCAATGGTGGACTGTTGCAAAATACCCTTCAGCAAAATAAGTTATTAA
>JANPIJ010000434.1:0-10159 GCA_031424955.1 Ferruginibacter sp.
GCACCTGAACATGTATAATCTAAAAATAAAAGGAGTGGATAGTTTTTATCTGCTCCTTTTTAATGATAGCAAGTCTGTAAAATCCCTTGCTGGTTTTTGCGGATTAATTCAGTTGATTTTTTTTGCACATTACGTATGTGCACCCTGTGACGATTGATTGTTTTAAACGATTGCCTGCTGTATGTTTTTATCCTTCATCTGTTAAAGTAATTATCCGAAGTCCGGCTTGGTCACATGCCCGACTTTGATTTGCTACAAAGCGATTACAGGATTTATTATGATGATATAAATTAAATACATTATGAATTGGTTTACTCAATTGTTTACAGAACCTACGGTAGCCCAGGCAGTTATCGTCTACTCGCTGGTAATAGCTGTAGGCATAGCGCTTGGCAAGGTTAAAATCCTGGGTATTTCCTTAGGTGTTACCTGGGTGCTGTTTGTTGGTTTATTCTTTTCTTATTTTGGCATTACCATAAATAAGGAGACAGAGCATTTTGTAAAAGAATTTGGCCTTATACTATTTGTATACGCCATTGGCTTACAGGTTGGGCCCGGCTTTTTTGCCTCACTCAAAAAAAGCGCATTGGGAAATAATAGCCTTGCCGCATCCGTGGTTATTTTAGGCGTTATTATCACCATCATTTTTTTCTATACTTCGGGCAATCATATTTCCATAATGGCTGGTGTAATGAGCGGAGCGGTTACCAATACGCCCGGGCTTGCAGCAGCACAGGCGGCAGTAGTTGATTTAAAAATACAGGGAGTAGACAACGCTACTATTACCTTAGCTTACGCAGTAGCGTACCCCTTTGCAGTGGTGGGCATCATTCTTTCACTCATATTCCTGAGAAAGGTATTGGGTGTAAATGTGGAAGATGAAAAAGAATTACATCGCAAACTAAATTTCTTTCAATCCAACCGGCCGCTTTCCACCCATATCCGGCTAGACAATAAACAACTGATAGGACAACCCATCAGGATGATCTTTAAAATGCTCAATGAACCGGTCATCATTTCCAGGATGTTTCATAACGGGAGCATTATTACGCCAACACCGGACCTTGTAATGGCCGAAGGGGATGTGATGCTGTTTATCGCTCCCAAAAAATTAATGGAAAAAGTAAAATTATTGGTGGGTACCGAAAGTAATATGAACCTCACTACGGAATCTTCCAGTAATTTAATATCCCGTATGATAGTGGTAACAAGAAAGGAAATTACCCACAAACGATTGGGAGATATTGCGGAAATGCAATTAGAATCCCTCACCCTAACCCGGATAAAAAGAGCCGGTATTGAAATGGTGGCCCATGGCAATATATTTTTGCAACTGGGCGATACGATTACAGCGGTGGGTACGGAAGAAAGCGTAAAGCAATTTTCAGAAGTAGTAGGTAACTCATTGAAAAGACTGGAAGCGCCTGATTTGGGGCCCATTTTTATGGGTATTGTTTTAGGCGTAATACTAGGTAGCATCCCTTTTTATATTCCTTCTATCCCGGTGGCTGTTAAAATAGGCATGGCAGGCGGACCGCTGATTATTGCGCTTTTTCTTAGCCGCTTTGGTAATCATTTATACCTCAATAATTATACTACCAGCAGTGCCAACATGATCGTAAGAGAAATAGGCATCGCCCTGTTTCTGGCCAGTGTAGGATTAAGCAGCGGGCACAACCTGGCTTCTGCCTTTAGTGATGGAAGCGGCTACCGCTGGATTTTGATGGGTATTACCATTACAATGGTTCCGGTGATCATTGTAGGACTGGTGGCAAGTAAATTTTTCAGAAAAACTTATTTTGAAATATGCGGTTTACTGGCCGGCGCCTGTACAGATCCCCCCGCTCTTGCTTTCGCTTTAAAAGTAGCAGGTAATGATATTCCTTCTGCTACCTATGCCACCGTGTATCCCTTAACAATGATTTTGAGAATACTGGCTGCCCAGTTACTGATCTTATTTTTTACCTGATATAGTCATTCATTCGGGTAATAAACAAACTAAAAAGCCATCTTCTTTTGTATGAACAAATAGCTTTTTACTTTTTTCAAGCAATTTTAAAATGAATACCATCATAAAAACCTCCCGTACCCTTTTTTTTATCACCATTGCCTTGTTGCTGCTGCAACCCGCTTCATTTGGCCAGGCAAAAGCAAAAGAAGTGAATACGCAAAGCCAAAGCTGGTTTAGTATTAATAACACCATCCGGATACATAAAAAATGGGGTGTTGTTGCAGATTTGCACGTAAGGCGAAACAATTTTATGGCCGACCCTGGTTTCTATTTTACGAGAGCAGGGTTAAACTACTGGTTAAAAGATAACCTCACACTTACATTGGGATATGCCCAGTTATGGGCCGCTCCATCCAATCCCGCCTGGCATCATTTTGTAAAAGAAAAACGGATTTACCAACAGGTGCAGTTGGTTACCAAAATTGGAAAAGTTGGATTATTAAACAGGTTAAGAAATGAACAACGCTGGCACGAAAGAATTATCAACGACCAGTACATTCACAGCAATAAATTTTCAGACAGGGTCCGGTACCTGTTAAGCATCAACATCCCGGTTTTTAAAAACCCGCATTATCCGTCACTGGTAGTTGCAGATGAAATAGCCTTTCAATTTGGGAAAGAAATCATTTACAATACATTTGATCAAAACAGGACCTTTATTGGTATTAAACAACCCGTTACAAAACACCTGAGTTTTGATGCAGGTTATATGTTGCTTTACCAGCAAAAAGCCTCCGGTTACCAGTATGATAAAAACCACACCTTCCGTTTCTTTTTTTATTACACGCCGGATTTCAGGAAGAAGAAACAATCAGATTCGTAATCTTATGATGATAAAGAAATAAAGCAATCAATTATTTCATCAAACCGCATTCAAAACGGAAAACCGTTATTTGGATGCGGTTTTTATTTTGATATAGAATTTTGTACATTGATATCGCATTACACGTAGGGGTTGACCTGCGTGTCAACCCTAAATGATAATGTGTCAACCCCGAATAACAATGATGATTATTTATAAGGGTAAAGGGCGGACACGCAGGTCCGCCCCAACGGTCGCCAACCGATCAACGGGTAAAATATAAATGAGCAACAAACCCAGATACAATCCAAAAATTCACAACCGGCGATCTATCCGATTGAAAGGATATGATTATTCGCAGAAAGGTTTGTACTTCGTTACGATGGTTGTAAAAAGCAGGGCTTGCTTATTCGGTGAAATTGTTAACCGGCAAATGATATTAAATGAAGCCGGTTCCATGATCAATAAATGGTACAATGAACTGGGAAATAAATACCCCGATATCAGATGCCTGGAACATATTGTAATGCCTAATCATTTTCATTGCATTATTGAGAATACGGGTGCAAACGTTTATAAAGAAAAAGGAGCGCAAGAGGGCGGATACGTAGGTCCGCCCCAACTAGGTCCCCCCCAACAGCCATGCCCTATTCCTGATGAACCAATATTAGGCGAACACAAAGGATCGCCTTTATGGCGGGTGATACAATGGTTTAAAACCATGTCAACCAATGAATATATCCGGAACGTAAAAAATAATGACTGGCCACGATTTGATGGCAAATTATGGCAACGCAATTATTATGAACATATCATACGGGACGAAAGATCTAACCTTGCAATTGCAGCATACATCACTAACACCCCGTCACTCTGGGATAATGATTCCATTAATCCGGGAAATAAAAAGAAATAACTTGCATCAACAATCTTCATCTCTCCTGATTCAAATTACCACCTCACCTAAAATCAAAATACAAAGCTCCACTAAACGGCGTATAGTTCAATTGCATATTCTGCTGGCTTTGCGGCCCCAATAAACCGGCTGCCTGGAACTTGGTACCAATGGGAGAAATGGCATGCATAAAACCAATATTACCTTCCGGAAAAGGTGGACTGGTATGGTCATTTTTTTGCCCTTTGGGTTTTTCCGGTTGCAGCATTTCTAAAAATATGTTTTGCTGATCGTTGTATACGGTAAAATCGGATTCTTTATTTTGTAGCTTAACCCAGTATAGTTCCGCATGCCATCCCTTAAACTCAGGGTAGTTCCAGCTTTCGCCGGTAACGGTATTGTTATAGGCTTTCTCCCATACGCCAAACTGCTGACCCTTCATCCGGTTTTTCCAAACCCGGTACGGCCCACGCCCCATCCATTGCATGCCGTTGATTTTCTCCTCCGGGAAATTGAATGTAATCCCCATAAAATCAGCGGCTCCTCTTAGCGAATAACTATATTCCATTTTGGGCAGTTGGCCTGTTTTAAAAATCCACTTTACATAAAATTTTGTATCACCATAAGATGGCTCAACAATGTATGCATCGCCCTGTTGGTAATGCCTGAGACCGGAGAGTGTAAGTTTTACCCCGGCCAATGCAGGGCCGCCACTCAAAGGGATTTCCTTTCTGCCATTTGAAACCTTTTGCAGAAAGCCGTTGCTATTATCAAAACTATAGCCAATGCCATCGCAGTTGATTAATACACCACCAGTTGATTCAGTTGCGGTAACCGCTGATTTTTTTGCAATGTGAATGGACTGTTTGGTGATCTCTTCTGAATACTGCAGCGCCCAGCTCCAGGTAAATACAGCATGGCCCCTGGGGTCATAGGCAGTAAGGTATAAAGCATCCGCATTGGTTGCCGCTGGCCAGTTCAAACTCAACCATCCTTTTTCGCCGGGTGCCAGTGAAGGCGAAGGGGCGATTCCCTTTTGCACAATTTTTTCTTTTGATACTGCATCACCTGCCTTAGGCAATGATACCAGCTTCCATTCAAACCTGCATTGATTTAGATTGGTGTACAGGTATCGGTTTTCAATTTCAATTTTACCGTTGAATTTTTTAGGAATTGATTTCGTATGAATATAAACCGGCGACCATATTTCTTTGATGGTATAATAGCTTGCTTCCTTTTCGCGGTGTGGACCTACTATGCCGTCTGGTGCCTGGTTACCGGCTACATCGATCGAATCTTTTTTATCAGTCCGCACCACTCCCTCATCATGCAGGCTCCATAAAAAGCCGCCTGCAAAGCCCCGGTGCTTCATCATCTCATTCCAAAAATCATCCAGTCCGGCGCCATGGCCCCCATCAAATAAACCATGCATAAATTCGGTTGGATAAAAAACATCATTATTATACAATGCCGCATTGGTTACATAATTAAAATCGGGATAGTGTTTGGAATCCGTGCCATTGAATTTCTCCCATGGATGCATTACAAAACGTTTTTGGGGATCATACCAGTTGTAATCGCCATCCAATGCACGGTTCCAGCCACCTTCATTGCCATTGTCCCAGACAATGATCGATGGATGGTTTACATCACGCAGCACCAGCTCCTTTACCAGCTTTCTGCCAACCACCGTATCATACGATTTTTGCCAACCGGTTAATTCATCCAGCACAAATAAACCCAGGCTATCACACAGATCAAGAAACTCCCTGTCGGGCGGATAATGTGACATACGCACCGCATTCATGTTCATGTCTTTTATCAATCCAATATCCATTAAATGTATTGTACGGCTCAATGTTCTGCCACTCTCCGGCCATTGGCTATGACGACAAACACCCTTCATAATGATCCTTACATCATTTACATAAAACCCATCCTGTTTTCTAAATTCCACCGTGCGAAATCCAAACCGCTGGCGGATGGTATGAATTGTTTTTGAACCTTCTTTGATGGAGATGATTGCGTTGTAAAGATTGGGTTGTTCCGCATTCCATTTTTTTATGCCGGCAAAATTATTTTTTAGATAGTTGCTGTCTGCGGCACTTGCCCTAAATGGCGTACCTACATTTTTACCATTCAATTCCTGCACCTGTATTTCTATGAATTGGTTTTTGCTGGTATTCTTTGAAAACACCTGCATACCGAATGCTCCGTTTGCCTTAGCATCCACTGCCACTCTTTCAATAAAAGTTTCCGGAACAATCTCCAGGAACACCGGCCGGAATATGCCGCCGAACAACCAGAAGTCAGCCTGGCGCTCGGCACGGTTAACCGAATTATTGGCCGATTTTTTACTGACCATCACCTCCAGCAAATGATCAGTACCGACTTTTAACAGACCGGTAATATCATATCGGAACTGGTAAAATGCCCCCTGGTGTATGGGGCCCGCCAGCTTACCATCAATCTTTACTTCGGTATCTGTCATGGAGCCATCAAAAACAATGAATATTTTTTTGTTGCTGCTGGAAGGAGCTATTTTAAAAGCATGTTTATATAAGCCCTGTTCATCGGGGTTAACATTGTCCTGGTAATAATTAAATGTCCCAAAGCCTTGCTGCTCCCAACAGGACGGTACAGCAATGGTTGACCATTTACCACTATTCATTCCTTTGGTTACCATAAAATCCCATTGTACGGTGTGGTCTTTATCGGTGCCGGACAGGTATTGGATAATAGTTTGCTGTGCATGTAGGAAACCGGTATTAAAAAGGAAAAGACTGACGAGTAAAAGGTTTTTTTTCATTTGACACTGCTGATTAGTAACTATATATTTTTAATGATATTTTAAACAAAGCGTATAAAGATAATCAATACACGCCTGTACTATGGCAGTCTTTTTCCTTCTTACCCGATCCGCACATAATTTAAGCTACTCCATGAGAACGGGATAATACAATCAATGGTTACTGGCTTAAAATAAAGTGATGTCAGGGGGAATATTTGCTTTATGCAATGGTTTGTGAAAGCTTTCTGCAGATCATTAACAAGCCAATAAAATTAAGGAGAGGGCCCCCTGAATTAATCCGTGGCCAGGTGTACACAGGTATACTTTACTGTTCGTAAAAATTATCTTCTTCGCTATTCTCCTGCCAGGTGTATTCAATTGTATAAGCAACCTGCCGGGCAAAATTAATTCCATGTGTATCCCGCAGAAACCCGAGTGTCATATCCATTCCTGCACTTACGCCGGACGAGGTGTAATATTTATCATCAACAACCCAGCGGGCTCTTCTGATCCAGTACACCGCTGGTCGCTGTGCTGCAACCCAATCAAATGCTCTTTTATTTGTGGTAGCTTTCCTTCCATCCAGCAGTCCTGTTTTTGCAAGCAATGCTGCACCGGTACACACGGTTAAAACATATTTACTACACTGCGAAATTTGCCTGATTTTATCAATCAATAAATCGTTACTCACTTCTATCCTTGTACCATGCCCTCCGGGAATCAGCAACAGGTCAACTCCCTTTTCTATACCGGTAATACTTTCCGTCATCATGGAAATCCCATGGGCATTCTGCACCAATCCGCCCGGGAGTGAATAAAAGGAGATTTGATAATGCTCATTTAATCTTCCCAGTATTTCTACCGGCCCGAATACATCCAGGGTCTCAAAATTGTCAAATAATAAAACTGCTACTTTCATTTTATAATCTCGGTTTATGGATGGTTTGTTTTGAATGACAGAACCAGGCCAATACATTAAAAAATAAGCCTGGAAATTATCTCAACTGGTTTACAAAACTGGATGGAGATTGGTAATTTATTAAAGGGATTATCAAAAACGGATGCATATTTTACCCAAATGATTACCGGTCTTCAAATACGCAAAAGCGTCCAGCGTCTCATCAAATGAAAATACCTGATTGATTACAGGCTGCATTTTGTGTACCTCCATTGCATGAAGCATTCTTTTGTACATTTCGGTGGAGCCAACTTCCACTCCCTGTATCCTGGCTGCTTTATTCATAACCATTCCCGTATCGATTTCTCCCGATACACCATTCATTACTCCGATCATGCTAACAACACCTTCATACTTCAGGCATTTTAAGGATTGGTTAATATGACTGCCGCCAATTACATCAAGCACCTGGCTCACCCCTTCCCCGTTCGTTAATTCCATCACCGTTTCTATCCAGTTCTTTTCTTCTTTGTAATTAATGGTGTGATGTGCCCCCAGTTGTTTGACTGTCGCCAATTTTTCATTACTGCCTGAAGTATGAATAATGTTATACCCGGCCATTATAGAAAACTGTAAAGCAAAACAGGAAACCCCGCCCGTGCCAATCAGCAGAATAGAATCTCCTGTAATTAATGTGCTTTTTTCTGCAACCGCATTCCAGGCTGTCAGCGCAGCGCAAGGCAATGTGGCAGCTTCTATGTAAGATAGATAACCGGGAAATTTGCATACCGCATTTTCAGGAAGTACCACAAATTCAGCTAATACGCCGTCGTGCATGGCGCCACCCAGGGTTCCTTTTAACTTCTCCGCGGTCAATCTTCCATGTACCCAGTTAGGACAAAACAATGTAGTGACCCGATCGCCTTGTCTAAGCCCTTTCACCATTTTACCTGCGTCCACAATTTCACCCGCTCCATCCGATACGGGAATCCGGTTATCCAGCGGCTTCCAGGCGCCTATACCTTCGGTAACCAACAGGTCTCTAAAATTAAGCGACACCGCATTTATTTTTACCAACACTTCATTATCACCCGGTGAGGGTATTGCAATTTCCTCTGCCAATAATTTACCATTCAAAATTTTGAAGCGTTTCATTTTTACCGGTATTTAATAGTTAAAAATAGTTGGAGCATGGCCAATATATCCTTATCGTCAATGGCAAAAATAAAATATATTCCTAATTTGTATAGATGGCGTACACCTAATATTCCCTTACGTTTAAATGATTTTCCAGGATGCTGCCTGCATCTAATTTGCTTTCTGTTTTACAGATCAATATAGCTCCATTAATACCTGCTTAATAGTCTCATATTTAGTCCAGGGAATAAAGTGATTGGCGCCAGGTATTAGCGTAAGGTTAACGGACGCTGCATTAATCAATTTCTTCTCAGCAAAGCTTGCGTTACCAACCGGTACAAAAGTATCTTTCGTTCCATGCACAATGAATACTTTGCATTTTACCAGGGCAAATTTATCCTGCAAAGCATATACATCTTTCTTGAAATAGACTAACTCCGTATTACTTGGGCGCATTGCTCCCGGCACCAGGTAACGCATTACACCGGCATTTAGCAGGTAGCGCCAACGCTCCTTTTTTTCTTCCGCCGGGTCAACAGAGCCGGCGAGTAAAACCATGCCACTAAAGAGGCCCGGGTTATCTGCGTTCAATTGTATGATCACCGGACCGCCCAATGAATGCCCCACCAGGTACATTGGCTTTCCGTTTTGCCACCGCTTAAATAAAGGGCTCATTAAGGCAGACTGGTATTCTAAAGGTTGGGCTTCTCCAAAATCGCTGTAGCCAAACCCGGGACGATCAACCGAGATCATCCGGTAATTTTTTAATAAATCCCTATCCTGCATATACTTTGCAAATGCATCCCAGCTACCGGGTGAACCATGTACAAAAACAATGGTGGGTAAAGTATCGATACCCGTTTTTGCATAATGCAAATTTCTATGATCAACCTTTACTGTTGACGTAGTTAAAGCCACCCCTGCTTTAGAAAAATCCTTCTTTGCTTCGGTATCACTTATTCTAAATTTCATACATCCCTGTGCCATCACCAACCACAAAACTAAAAAAACTGCCATTCCAACAAATGAACGTTTCATTATTTTTCTCCATTTCATACTTAAAGCTACGTAAGGCCCTACGGAAAATTGTTATCCGGATATTAATAAATAAAAAAATAAGAGAATACCTTCTTTGAGGGATGCGTCTCAGGCCTGATAGCAATCGGATTTGAGTACGCACTAATACTTTATTTGCGATTCCCGGCCGCTAAAGAAAATACCGGTAGGAGGATAGGATGAATGAAAGCCCTATAGGAGCAGGATGGTATCCGGTCATTTCAGCATTACATTTCTAATCAAACCAGCCATCAAATCATTATAGTTCTATTTTCATATCCCGTCTCCAGGAGACATTTTAGGACAAGACATTGCCATTTACACCTGGTTATAAAAGACTTAATATTTGTATGGCAGTACACCAACTCCACCGAACACTATGGGATGAATGAGTAAAAATATAAGGAGATGTATATATTATTTTGCTGATGATAAACCTGGTCATGCTCTCCTATGCGTAGCGGTTTTCTGTATGGCCTCCGACCATTTAGCCAGCATGTTCACAAGGTATTCCAGTTTTACAGGCTTGCTTAAGAAATCATCCATGCCTGCCTTCAGGCATTCATCTC
>JANPIJ010000435.1:0-11295 GCA_031424955.1 Ferruginibacter sp.
AGTGAGCAGTACCTTAATTGGGTGATCGGGGGAATATTTTCCTTCACAGCTTTGATACAATTTATAAAGATTATGCGGCATAAGGATGCTGTTTCAAAATTTACGGAGGAAAAGGTCTGAACTAAGATTTATTTGATTAGAGGATTTTATGATTATATCTGCCGTTGCATTGTAATATAGAAAAATCTTCAGGCTCAGTTAAACATTTTCAATCCACAATAAATAATTTACAACCATTTTCCGACTGGCTTTGGTGGGCTTCACAATCGTCACCTACATGGTATGTCATTCCTGCCGACAATTGAAAAATTCTTCCATCCTGCAGGGTGGTTTTCATTTCACCTTCTATGCAATACATGATGTGCCCCTTACTGCACCAGTGATCCGCTAAATAACCGGCTGAATATTCAACCATTCTTACCCGGATATCATTCATCATGAATATCCGCCAGGTGGCATAGCCGGTAATACCTTTATGTTCTTCTTTTTTGATGGAACCCCAATCCAATGTTTGAAAGGGGAATGATGCAATATTCATTTACAATAGTTTCATTTTACAGCTAAATCTTCGGTCCATTTATCCCGATCATCCGGGCTGAATTTCCAGGGTGCGAAATTATTTTCGATATTGCCAAACATAGCGTTCCATTCCTGTGGAGCATTGCTGTCTTCCATAATTAAAGATCTGCGTAATTCTAAAATAATGTCCAGTGGATTAATACTCACAGGGCATGCTTCCACACAGGCATTGCAGGTGGTACAGGCTCTTAATTCCTCCACCGTAATGTAATCGTTCAGTAAGGTTTTTCCATCCTCCTTAAATGATCCGTTGGGGTGGAGGTTTTTACCGGCCTCCTGCAGCCGGTCCCGGGTATCCATCATTATTTTTCGTGGGCTCAATAATTTGCCGGTTTGATTGGCGGGGCAGGCAGCACTGCATCTTCCACATTCTGTACAACTATAGGCATCGAGTAAATTTTTCCAGCTTAAATCAAATACATCTTTTGCACCAAATTTCATAGGCGGGGCTTCTGCATCAACGGGTGGAGCCAATTCAGGCTGCATCATGTATTTTACTTCGTTTTGTACATTTGGCATATTGTCCATTTTGCCGGCCGGCTCCAGTCTGGCGTAATATGCATTGGGAAAGGCCAGCATGATGTGCAGGTGTTTACTGTAGGGCAAATAATTAAGAAAAGAAAAAATTCCCAGTATGTGCAGCCACCAGCAAGTACGTTCAATTGCGATTAATGTAGATTCAGGCAACCCGTCAAAAAATGGCGCCAGTAATCCCGAGAAAATAAAGTTGCCGGTAATGTGATAATGCCCGCTGCCATTCAGTTGAAGGGCACGGTCGGTGGCATTCATGGTAAGGAATAAACTCATTAAAATTATCTCGGCAATTAGGATGTAATTGGCATCGCTGCGGGGCCAGCCATTCAAGTCCTTGCTTATAAAACGCTTTAGTTTGATTAAATTTCTTCTGCATAAAAAAACAACGCACACTGCAATTACACCTATCGCCAGTATTTCAAAAAAATTAATCAGGAATGTATAGGCGCCACCCAGCAACGGAAGGAAGAGCCGGTGTGTTCCAAGCACTCCATCCAATACTATCTCCAGCACTTCGAGGTTAATGATGATGAAACCCGCATAAATGATAAAGTGCATCACCGCCACCAGTTTGTTTTTAAACATTTTCTTTTGTCCCAATGCAAGCAGCAGTAAATTTCTCCAGCGCCGGGATGGATTGTCAGTTAAATCTTCGGCCTTGCCCAGAAAAATATTGCGTCGGATCTGTAAAATATTTTTTGAAAACAGCCAGATAGCAAGCCCGAAAAATGCAATGAAGATAAGTTGTGGTAAAAGATGCATATAGAGTTGTTATTATATTTATGGATGGAGCAGAATAATCGTTAATGGTGATCCTTAAGTGTTTCTAATTGCGCTTCTCACTGCGTACAAACTGGTACTCATTGGCTGACTTACATTGTCCATCGCCCATTCAGCATTCAGCGCCCCATACTGCTAAGGTAATTATCAAACATCAATTACACGAATTATGTGTAATTATTGATTTATAGTATAAATTCGTGCAAATACTTTTAACCCGGCTGGCATGGCAGAGAAAAAATATATATTATCGAAGGAAGTAGCGGAAAAAAAACTCCGCAGGATGGCGCTACAGGTAGCGGAACAAAATTACGAGGAGTTACAACTGGTATTGATTGGCATTAAGGAAAACGGCCTGGTGATAGCACATAAAATAAGCACTTACCTAAAGGACGTATTCAATGGGGAAGTAATAGTGGTGGAGCTATCCTTAAATAAGAAGAAACCTGCCGGCGTAACACTCTGTCCTGTTATTGATTTTAACGGAAAGGCAATATTATTAATTGACGATGTAGCAAACAGTGGCAGCACCATGTTGTATGCCTTAAAGCCTCTATTGGAAGCCTATCCAAAAAAAATACAAACCCTTGCCCTGGTTGAAAGAACGCATAAATCATTTCCGATAGACGTGGATTATGTTGGGGTTTCCATTTCTACCACTTTAGATGAGCATATTTATGTAGAGGTGGAAGGAGGAGAAGTGGGTGGAGCCTGGATGGAGACGGAGGCGGGGTAGTGTTTTGTCGGTAAAAAGTAAATAAGGTATATAAGGTATACAAGTATGTAACGACAATTGATCCTGGAATGAGTTTTCAATTTTAAGTCATCCATACAAATCACAATAATCAACCAATCATAAAAATCATAGTTCAGACAATTATTAAAAATGCAAGGCATTCACTTTAAACTTTCCGTTTGAAAATTCGAGACTAGGGGCAGGGAATTTAAAGGCGCTTAACACGGTCAGTAGCATTCGCACACCCTTTTTCTTGGTTTTTATCTTAGTAAAATCCACATCCGGCGAAAGATACCATTGCCGGTATCGTTTAACATCGGTTCTGTCGAAAATGATTTCACCATTGTCATCTTTGCCGATGTTCTCCCTTGCGCCAAACATACCTTCTGCGCCATAACCTACGGCAAGTGCCAGCCAGGGAGGTAGATTTGTTTTAGGAAGAAAAGACCGGAGATTTACACTTGCCCAATAAGTTTGGGCATTGTAATCTTTTATAAATCGCTCGGCCAGCGTTTTGCCAAATATTTTATTTGCCCGGTTATTGAGTTCAGAGGCACTGTAATTAGTTTTATGAAATGAAAATTTTATTTTTATCCGCTGGTCATCCCAGGCAAGTTCCTGGGCAATTAATGTGCCGCTGCCTAAAATATTGGCGCCAAAATCGCCCCAGCTCCAGCCCCATTCAGTACTAAATCCATCCAGCAATTCTATAACGGTTTGATAGGCGGCACCACTCAGTCCTCCATACCAGATCCTTTTTTTTCTATCTATGCCGGTCCAGCGCCACAATTCCATGCTGGTGCGGCTTTCAATATATGCACTGTAAAGGTGGCCTACCTTATCTACCTGTAGCCATTCTGCATTGTCGTCAAAAAAATGAAAGCTGCTTCGAGGATAATTGGCATACCATTCAGCATTTAGTCCGGCTAATATTGCTGAATAACCAACTATATTAGAGATTGCCACAAAGCGTACCCTTGATTTTACCTGGCGGGGAGTTAAACCTCCATCCCCTCCCGATAAAAGATCGTGACTTTGTTCCGGGGAGTTATTCGGCGGGGTCACATTGTAATTTCCCTTTGATAAGCCGGCCAGGGCTGAATGGGGACGAATGTTCAGGTTGGTATCCTGTGTTGGATTGAAAACTGAATCCTGCGCAAGTAGCGAAAAACTGCAAATTGTTAGCAGGCAAATGCTCAAAAATGATTTGAAAGTACAAGAGTGCGATCCCGAAAGATCGGGAGAGCCAGCCAATGAAGCTGATCTATGTACGAATGTTTGGCTCATAAAAAACAAATTTAGTACTATGTGCTTTATTATAAACGAAACAATTATTTTTGAGGACGTAAACCAACAACTATATGGACCAAAACATTCAACAAAAAATAGACAACTGGCTCTCCGGAAATTATGAGCAGTCTGTAAAGGACGAAATCATTCGGTTGCAAAAAGATAGCCCGGATGAACTGGCCGATGCCTTCTATAAGAATTTAGAATTTGGCACGGGCGGCCTTAGGGGTATCATGGGGATTGGTACCAACCGTATCAACAAGTATACTATTGGTATGGCCACACAGGGCTACGCCAATTATTTGAAGCAATGTTTTGGGGGTGAAGTAAAGGTTGCCGTAGCGCATGATTGCCGCAATAACAGCCGTTTTTTTGCGGAAACTACGGCGAATGTTTTTGCCGCCAATGGTATTAAAGTTTTTCTATTTGAAGCACTGCGTCCTACACCTGAATTGAGTTTTGCCATCCGCAATTTAAAATGCCAGGGTGGGGTAGTTTGTACCGCATCCCATAACCCGAAAGAATACAACGGGTATAAGGCTTATTGGGATGATGGCGCACAAATGGTATCGCCGCATGATGAAAATGTGATTGTTGAAGTAGAAAAAATCGCCTCGGTAGATGATGTGAAATGGACTGGTGGCGAAGCAAACATTACGATCATTGGAAAAGACATAGATGAACCCTATTTGAATATGGTGGCAGGATTGAGCGTATATCCTGAAATATGTAAAGCACAGCATGATCTTAAAATAGTGTTCACCCCTATACATGGAACGGGCATTACGCTGGTGCCACAAGTGCTGGCAAAATTTGGATTTGATAATGTTCACATTGTAGAAGCTCAAAGTACACCGGATGGCAATTTCCCGACTGTAATTTATCCTAACCCCGAAGAAAAGGAAGCCATGAGTATTGGGCTGAAAATGGCCATGGAACTGGATGCTGATATCTTATTGGGTACTGACCCGGATAGCGATCGCGTAGGTATTGGCGTTAAAAATAATGAAGGGGAATGGGTGCTGATGAATGGTAACCAGACCGCCGTGCTTGCTTTTAATTATATGATAGAAGCAAGAAAAACAAAAGGTATTTCTCAGCCCAATGATATGGTAGTTAAAACCATTGTAACAACTGAAATGATTGACACTATTGCAAAAGCAAATAACATTAAGTGTTACAATGTGCTAACCGGTTTTAAATGGATTGCGGCGTTAATTAAAGAAAAGGAGGGCAAAGAAAAATACATCATTGGCGGTGAAGAAAGTTTTGGCCTGATGGTAGGTGATGAAGTAAGAGACAAGGATGCTATCAGCGCTGTTGCGTTACTGTGCGAAATGGCCGCCTACGAAAAAAGCAAGGGCAGGAGCCTGTATGCAAAAATGATCGACCTGTATGTAGAATATGGAATGTATAAGGAAGACCTGATCAGTATCACCAAAAAGGGCATGAATGGCGCTGCTGAAATTGCCGCTATGATGCAGGGCTACCGGGATAATCCACCTGCAACTATCGATGGCGTGGCGGTGTCCGAATTACTGGATTATGATTTGCAGTTGGGTAAAAATTTACAAACCGGTGAAAGCTGGAAAATAAACCTGCCAAAGAGTAATGTGCTGCAATTTGTTTTAAATGATGGCACTAAAATATCAGCAAGGCCAAGCGGAACAGAACCTAAAATAAAATTTTATTTTACAGTGAATACCAAACTGGCAAATCCTGAAGGCTTTAAGGAAGCAGAAAAAGTCTGCAATGATAAAATTGCGAGGATAGTGAGTGCGATGGCTTTGAAATAAAAATAATAAATAAAAAAAATGCCAGTTTTCTTCTGGCATTTTTTATTTCAAAAACTTTGAACGAGGAAGCAGGTTTAAGTTAAGTGTAAAATGACTCCTGGTTGGTCACACGAATTTTCCACACGATCCGATTTATCGGATTACACGAGTTTCGGATCAACTCTATTTTTTATTGTTGTTAATCATTCATGCTATACAACAAATAGCACACCCAATTATGTTTAAACACAACAGCAGGGATAATTTTTAGGAAAAAACAAAAGAGAGCACCCGGAGGCCAACTTTTTGGCCCTGTAAATAATGGCCATTTTTTTTAACATGCACTGCATTTATAATTCTATATGTTATATCGTTGCCTGGTAATTTTTCTTTTTACTGTATTTTATGTTGACATTTCCTGTTTTGGGCAAACGGGGGTAATTGAGTCTATCAAAAAAAGAATGCAGCAGGTAAAAACACCCGGGGAAAAGCTTTCGGTAATTTTTTCTTTATGCGACGAGGGGTACTCACTTCATCCTGATACGTTAATGACTTATGCAACAATGGGCAAAGCAATTGCTGAAATGACGGGTAATTTGAATAGCAAAGTAAAAGCGATGTATTTTGAGTCTTTTGCACTAACTAACAAAGGATTGATTGATTCTTCGCTTAATATCGCAAACCAATGCATAACAATTTTATCGGGGCCGGTAAATGACCCTGTGTTGCTGGCAAATGTGTACAATCAGAAAGGGCGGTGCTTTATGCGGATGAATAAGTATAAAGAAGCTATTGATATGGGGTATAAGGTAATTGATGGAGGAGAAAAATCAAGTGATACCCTTCTACAAATGAAAGGCAAAACTTTAATTGGCTGGGCTTATCTTGAAATGGGACAAACGAAGGATGCGCTGGCCTGG
Source organism: Ferruginibacter sp. (assembly GCA_031424955.1). Classification (GTDB taxonomy): domain Bacteria; phylum Bacteroidota; class Bacteroidia; order Chitinophagales; family Chitinophagaceae; genus Ferruginibacter. Next base: position 6,615 of record JANPIJ010000435.1, read on the forward strand.
CACTTAAAAGCATTGCAAACGGCCCAAAGCTCTGCCATACTGGAAAAATACGGGATACTGTTTGCTAATCTTGCGCTCAATTATAGTACGCTGGGCAAACTGGATTCAAGCCTTTATTTCATAGACAAAGCCATTAGCTATTCAGAAAAAAATGAGAATCTGTTTGCCTTATCTAACTCTCTCGCTATACAGGCACAGTTATTTGTAAGAGCGGGTAAAAGCAACCTTGCTGAAGCGCCATTAAAAAAAATGGTTTCCATCAGGAAGTTAATCGGGGATCCTTTTTACATTATCTCAGACATGTCTCAACTTAGTCTGTATTATGCTCACAACGGCCAACCCGAAAAGGGGATAGCGCTTTGTTTTGAAGGCATTGCTATTGCTAAAAAATTCGGGCTGGATACTAAACTGTTTTTTTTGTATGGATCATTGGCAGAAAGTTATAAGGTTCAGGGAAACACAAAAAAGTATGCCGAAGTATTGGAAACAATTATTGCATTAAAAGATTCGGTTTATCAAACTAATTCCGCAGAAGCCCTCGCAGAAATGCAAACGAGGTATGAGCTACAGAAAAAGGAAAATTTAATCATTCTCCAGGAACTTGATATTTCAAGGAAGAATTACCTGCTTTACGGCTCGTTGCTTTTTCTTTTTTTTGCTTCCTTATTAGCATGGATTTTATTCAGAGGATACAGGAATAGTCAGCAGGTAAGAATGGAAAAAATGCAGGGGGAAGAAAAGCAGTTGGCGGCCCGTGCCATAATTTCTGCCGAAGAAAACGAACGTAAGCGAATTGCAGCAGATTTGCATGATAACATTGGTGCTTATGCTACGGCAATTTCTGCCAATGTAGATGATTTAATTATGGCTGGCAAGTCCGTTGATAAAACAATACTGCTTACAATGAAGAACAATGCAGCAGAAATAATGTCTAATTTGCGGGACACGATATGGATACTAAATAAGGATTTTATATTGTTAACCAGTATCAGTGATCGTTTCAAAACCTATACCCAAAAATTCAGCGATTCCTATCCCGGCGTTGAAATTGAAATACAGGAGAAAATCACCGATAACTTATCCTTATCTCCGCAAATAGCTTTAAATACCATTCGCATCATGCAGGAGGCATTTCACAATGCAGTTAAGCACAGTAAGGCTACTAAAATAACGATTGAATTGATAAGCAATGGGGAATTAAAAATATTGGTAACAGACAATGGTAAAGGGATTAACCTGGATGAAAACTTTCAGGGAAATGGGTTGCCTGGTATGCGGCAACGGGCCAAAAGTAATGGGTGGCAACTCTTAATCAGTAACATAGATCCTACAGGTACATCGGTAGCATTGATTAACTGAATACTACAAAATGAGTATTGTGTACTTTGCATTATTGCTTCAACTTTAATCAATTCTATTATATGCCCATTTTAATTGCACTGGCGGAAGATAACGCGGTTAACCGGAATACCTTTTTAAATAAAATTCAGCATTTTACTGAGTTGGATATAGTATTTACCGCAGTTAATGGTCATGATTTTCTTGAACATTTGAAAGGCCTTCCACTGAATCAACAACCTGTTGTTGCATTTATTGACCTCGAGATGCCGGAAATGGAAGGGATACAAACCATTCAAATTGCCAAAACCCTGTATTCGCACATCAATTTTATTGTGCTGACTGTTTTCGATGATGAAGAAAAAATTTTTGAGGCTATCAGGGCCGGGGCGGCTGGTTACCTGTTAAAGGATGAAAATGCCAATTCGATACGGAATGCCATTACCAGTGTACTTGAGTATGGTGGTGCGCCCATGAGCCCTGCAATTGCCCGTAAGGCGCTGGATATGCTGGCAAGGTCCGAACCCGCTGTTATCAATTCACCATTAGAAATGGAAGTGGATTCCGTACTTACGCAAAGAGAAAAGGAAATATTACAGCACACGATACATGGTGACGATGCCAAAAGAATTGCTGAACTTTTAAATATCAGCGTGTTAACTGTTCGAAAGCATATCGCAAATATTTATAGCCGGCTTCATGTAAATTCAAAAGCCCAGGTAATGCACCTTGCGCATAAACGTAAATGGTTTGGTTAATGGGATGCTGTTGCCGTTTGTGAAAAACAACCAGGATGAGATTTCTTTTTTTCCTGCTAACATTATTAACCAATCCCGAAGATTAAAAGTACCGGTAAAAAATATCACTGTTAAAGCACCCGGGAATGTTTTACGATATGGCTTTTATTTGAAATTAAATATGTCTTTATTTTCAATGTCAGGATTTTACTCCTGACATTTTTTTTACCTTGCGCTTAAGTTAACAGGCAAGGTTAAAGCCAGGCGATCGCAGAGAAGCGTATTGCAAACAGATTTTTTAGAAAGCTGTTATAAAATTATTACAGAGCTGCATTTATGAGAAACTACGAAGATACATACCGCCACAAAGGGTTACGCAAAAAATTAATGGATATACTGCGTGAAAAAGGTATAACCGATGAAAATGTGCTTGCGGCAATGAACAGTATTCCAAGGCATTTTTTTTTGGATAGTGCTTTTGATGAAATTGCATACGAAGACCGGGCATTTCCTATCAGTGAAGGTCAAACGATTTCGCAGCCTTATACCGTTGCATACCAATCGCAGTTACTGCAGGTAAAGCCCTACGATAAAATCCTGGAGATTGGTACTGGCAGTATTTACCAGGCAACTGTATTGGCTGAAATGGGCGTAAAGGTTTTTACTATTGAAAGGCAAAAAGTATTATTTGAAAAAACAAGAAGCTACATTTTTAAAAATAAGTACCCGAATCTTAAATTCTTTTTTGGGGATGGATACGAGGGCCTCCCGACCTATGCACCTTTTGATAAAGTAATTATCACAGCTGCAGCACCTTTTATCCCTCCCAAACTGGTTGAACAATTAAAGCCTGGCGGAAAAATGGTAATACCTGTAGATGAAGGAGAGCATCAGAGAATGTTGCGTATTACAAAAAATGCGGATGGCACTACGGGTGAAGAAGCGTTTCAACATTTTTCTTTCGTGCCAATGCTTGCAGGAAGGAATGGATAAGTGTATATTCGAAAAGTGGAAAATGAACGAATGCGAACAGGGGTAAGTTTTTTGTGTAAAACTGTTAATGAACGGGGGTAGCTTTTAGTATTAACTACCCCGTAGTACACCGAACACTTTTAATAAGTAATAGCAAACATAAAAGGCAAGTCAGACTTAATCATGAAATTATTTTCTAAGATCGCATTCATCTGTAATGTAAGTTTTGTATTATTTATTTTGCTGGGCTATATCGAGATGAGTAATAAAAAGAATAAGATTGACGACAACATAATACCGTTGCCTTTTGTTACCAGTATACTGGTTATTTTGGGGCAATTTGCAGTTTTTCTAAACCTGATATTCTGTTTCATTGCATTGATTCTTTTATTGTCAAAGAAAATGCAACATGTGCCCCGGTGGCTTGTAGTAGCTAACTACTTGTTTTTGCTGGTACAGGTATATTATTTTTTTATTTATTAAAATAAAATGATACACAACATACTTAAAGATAAGCCGACGAAGTTGTTTGTGATATTCACTGCATTCTTTGTAGCCAATGCGTTAATTGCTGAATGTATTGGTGGCAAGATATTTTCGCTGGAAAAATTATTTGGATTGTCACCTTCTGATTTTACTTTGTTTGGCCAAAAGGGATTGTCTTTTAACCTTACCTGTGGGGTATTGCTTTGGCCCCTTGAGTTTATAATGACGGATATTGTGAATGAATACTATGGCCCAAAAGCTGTGAGAAGAATATCGTATACTGCGGTAGCATTAATTACCTACGGGTTCATCATGTTTTATTTTGCAATGGGGGTGCCACCTGCCGATTTTTGGTACGGCACAGGTGTGCAGGATGGTATTCCGGATATGAGTAAAGCCTTCAACGGTGTATTTGGACAGGGAATGTGGATCATACTTGGAAGCCTGGTGGCATTTTTAGTTAGCCAGATTGTAGATGTTACAATTTTTCATAAGATAAAGAGGTATACCGGTGAAAAAAAAGTATGGCTTAGGGCAACCGGATCCACTTTAGTATCGCAGTTGGTAGATAGTTTTATTGTGCTGTTTATCGCATTTAAAATTGGGAAAGACTGGAGTTGGCAATTAGTGCTCGCTATTTGCCTGGTTAATTATGCATATAAATTCACCATGGCAATTCTCCTCACACCTGTAATTTACCTGGTAGAAGGGAGGATCGAAAAATATGTGGGGCATGAGACCGCAATTTCAATGAAGCAGGCTGCAATGGGAAAAGAAAGCGAATAGGCTTAAACTTCAATCCAGGTATGATCAGCCAGTAGTTTCACCGGTGCCACAAAGTTTTTATATGGCCCCGAACCTCCTCCATATTCTTTAGGGCTTATTAAAGAGAGTACATAAGATGCATCAGTTTTTTCGTACAAAAAATAAGTATGTCCGATAACGGGTACAAAACTTAGTTTGGCTCCGTAAATAATCATGCTAAGTTCTTTCCTCATTTGAATTTCCTGTGCAGGGCAGACGCATTAAAATATTATAGGTTATCCCCATCGGTGGATTAAAAGATGTTGGAGAATTAATTAATAATTTGGTTTTTGCGGAAAAAAGCCATGGCCAGTATAATCGAACATTTTAGTAGCTTGCCTGAT
>JANPIJ010000436.1:0-4849 GCA_031424955.1 Ferruginibacter sp.
GAATTAACTCCGGTAGTAAATTTGTAATCCGGGTTGGTCCACGAAAGGGCAATGGCTTCAATATCTTTATTTACAAAAGAAAGGGGAATGGCAGTCGTTTTATTTGCCGTTAGCACCGGAGCAATGCCCCCGTCAAGGAAGATTTTATTTTCATCTTTTTTACAGGAAAAAAGACTGCCTGTTACAAGGATGCTACCCAGTAAAAGCTTTATTATATTTTTCATATCAAATGATTTATTGGTTTAAAATTCTTACTGTGGGTTTTGAACCAGGTTAATGTTTGCATTGATATCCGATGAAGGCAACGGATATAAATTTCTGTTGATTGATACTGCAGTACCGCCCGGCACACCACCTTTCCACGGCCATAAATAGGCACTTGTGGTAAACTGCTGAAAACGTATCAAATCGGTACGGCGAAAACCTTCCCAATATAGCTCCCTTGCTCTTTCGTCCAATATAAACTGTGTAGTAAGGTCAGTTGAATTGATATTGCCGGTGGTATTTCCGTAAGCTCTTGCCCGAAGGGCATTCATATATGTCAGCGCCTGGTTTACATCACCACCTGTGCCATTTCGTTTTACTGCCTCCGCATAGATAAAATACATTTCCGGCAGGCGGAAAATTGGCATATCAATATCCACGAAAACATCGTTTGCACCAGCAGTACCATTCCTCTTTAAATTCTTATACTTTGTAATCGCATACCCCTCAGTAAAGGTTGTTTGCGACGCAATTTCGAGGTTTTGTCCAGACTGATAAAACTGTGCCCGCTTATCAGTATTGCCTGAAGGATCAGCAAATTTCTGCACCAGTGCTTTGGTGGTTCGTAAACCACTCCAGCCACTGTTTACGCCTCCACTTGCAGCACTGATACTGCCACCAATCGATGCGTGCGTGAGAAAAGTAGTACCTCCGTAACCCTGTGTTTTAGCACCGTCATAATTAATCGTAAAAATAAATTCGTTTGCATTCAGGTGATTATCCGCAAGCATTAACTGGCGGTAATCGGTGGATAAAGTATACCCGGCATCAATTACTTTTTTAGAATACGTAATCGCTTCTGTATATTTTGCAGTACCAGTGTAAACTTCTGCATTTAAATAAACTCTTGCCAGCAATGCCCATGCAGCGGCTTTATCGACACGGCCGTACTCGTTTGTTTTAGGGGCCAGCAGGTCTGCATCAATAGCTTTTAACTCACTTTCAATAAATGCAAACAAATCTTTCCTGGCTATTTGCGTAGGGTTTGGACCACCTATTTCATTTGCTTCTGTTACAAAGGGCGGATTGCCAAAAAGATCCATTAAAACCCAGTATTGAAATGCCCTTAAAAACCGTACCTCAGCCCTGTATTTGCGGATGTTGTCTGCATCAGCGCCTGATATATTCCTGCCTGATAATTTCCCGTCAGTGGACTGACGTAAAAATTCATTCACCAGGGTGATCTGGTACAGGGATTTGTAATAAACACCGGTCAAAAACTGGTTGGAAGGTGTCCAGTTCATGTTGTGAAAATCCTGTATGCCGGCATCTCCCCAGGCTATCACTGCTTCATCAGTACTTAGCTCCTGGGCTTTCCAATAAGATCTGAAAAAATCAGCGTTTGCTCCTTCATCGCTGCCGGGAAAAAACACATCGGCTTGCCCTGCCGGGCCCTGGTTGCCCGTAAGGGCCATTGATCCGTAAATCTTTGCTAAAGATTGCTTGTATCCCTGGGGAGTTGCATAAACCACTTCCGATGTAACATCATTTTGTGGAAAGAGATCGAGTTTTTTTGTGCAGGATGCCATTACCGAAACTATTAATATCAGTATCACCGGAATCCTTATCATATTATTTTTCATATAGAAAATTTTATGCTTTTTCAATGTATGTTTTTAAAAATCAAGGTTTAAACCGAAAACAAATGTTCTTGGCCTGGGATAAAAGTTGTTATCAATACCGCCATTTATTTCCGGATCTGCTCCTTTGTATTTGGTAACAATAAATGCGTTCTGAACATTGGCATTTGCACGGAGCGATGCCTTGTCATTGAACACTTTACCGATATTGTAGCCAACATTTATATTATCCATTCTAAGAAAGGAGGCATTCTGTATATAATAATCAGACTGGAAAAACCTGGGGCCGGAACCTGTAAAACCAGACTCCAAAACATTGCGGGAACCATTGCTAAGATAATTAAGCGGGTTAATGATATTTCTCTGGATGCCCGTACTTGAGTAAATGTTGTTGTACATATAGTTGCCAAGGCTGGCACGCATTACAAAACCTGCATTAAACCTTTTATAGTTTACGCTGCTATTAAAGCCAAGGAAAACATCGGGGTTGGCACTTTTGTAACGGTAAAGGTCTTTATCGGTAATTACACCATCCCTGTCCCTGTCTTCAAAAAGGTTTTCGATGGGCTTACCGGTTTTGTTATCATACACCTGCTGGTGTACATAAAATGCTCCCCTGTTGTAACCTACAGAATTGATCAACACACTGTTGCCGGTTCCACCGGAGATACCGCCAAACCTTTGTCCGGGGTAATTGGGGTCTTCGGTAAAGGTGAGTTTGGTGATCCTGTTCCTGTTGTAAGTAACATTAAATCCAAAATCCCAGGTAAGATTTTTGTTTCTTACAGGCTGAGTATTCACGGTAAATTCCACACCTTTGTTTTCCATATTACCCACATTGGACAGAACAACAGGTGCAAAATTGGTACCTGCAGATTGGTTAACATCGTTTAACAAGTCGGTTGTTTTTTTAAGATAAAAATCGAGTCCGCCTGAAATGCGGTTATCAAAAAAGCCGAAGTCGATACCGATATTTGAGGTGGCAGTTTGCTCCCATCTTAGTTTGTTATTGTAGGCAATTGGTCGGTACATGTTATAAAAGGCATTACCAAACTGGTACTGGGCTGTAGCATTGCTGATGGCGTAGTTCGCCAGGTAAGAATAATTGCTGATGCCATCCTGCTGGCCGGTAATGCCATAACCGATGCGAAGTTTAAGATCAGAGACTGTTTTGCTGCTTTTTAAGAAATTCTCATCTTTTATCCTCCAGGCAAAGGCTTCAGAATGATAAGTGATCCACCTGTTATCTGGGTTTATCCTTGATGAGCCATCCGTTCTGGCATTTACGGTAAGTATGTACTTTTGATTGAAGGTGTAATTCAACCGGCCATAAAAAGAAATCAGCCTGTTTTGGGGTTTGTCTGTTGCAAATGCCGGATCAGAATTTACCCGTTTTGTTCCATCAACAAAATAGTCTGCGTAATTATAATTATTATAAGCGTTATCATAAAACCCGTAACCAGCGGTTACATCTATCCTGCTTTTAACAGCACGCAGGTCTTTAGCGTAATTCAGGTAAAACTCAAACAGTTTATTGTCAATTTTTTGAAGGTATTTATTATTGATGCCTCCTTTCCGTTTCCCGGAAGTATCCACATCCCTTCTGTATGCTGATTTCACACTATCATTTACGAAAATCGTTCCTGAGCCTTTGGCCACATCATAACCCATGTTTAGATTAGCCCTCAATTCAGGTAAAAAATGAAACTTGTAATCAAACTGTATGTTACCAATACTCCTGTTAACGCTGCTCCTGTCATCACGCTCTAATAATAAACTTACCGGGTTGCTGGGTGCCAGGCCTTTTAGGCCATTTACAGCAGATGGATCCAGCCATTCAAAATAGCCGCCGTACCTGGGGCTATTTGTTTTTATAGGTTGGGTTGGGTCGAAATTGACAGCGGCACCAATTGCCCCTTCATTGGCAAACCTGCTTTTGCTATTGGATGCTTTCACATTGATATCAACCTTTAAGTGATTATCCATAAAAACAGGGCTGAGGTTTATGCCTGCAGAAACCCTTTGTAAATTTCCTGTTTTAAGTACACCATCCTGGTTTAAGTAACCTGCAGAGATTCTGTACGGCATGTTGATCTTACCAGATAAGCCACCACTCATACTTAAATTATTATCGGTACCAATAGCCGTATGGTAAATTTCATCCTGCCAAACCGTATTAGCAGTGCCCATCAGGGATACCTGTGCGGGGGTGCCAAAAGTTTTTACATAATTCCTGAATTCATCCGCAGATAATACATCTATCTTTTTTGAAACTTTACCTGCAGAAACCTGGGTACTAAAATTAAAGGTCGGTTTACCCCTTCTGCCTTTTTTTGTGGTAATAATAATAACACCATTGGAGGCCCTGGAACCATAAATGGCAGCAGCGGAGGCATCTTTTAAAATAGTAAAGGTTTCAATATCGTTGGGATTGATTAGGGCTAATGCATTAGCTGACCCTGATATTCCACCACCACTCAATTGCACCCCGTCAATGATAATTAACGGATCGTTGCTGGCACTAAGTGATGACCCTCCCCTGATCCTGATAGTACTGCCTGCTCCTGGAGCACCGCCATTGGAGGTGATATTTACCCCGGCTACTTTTCCAAGTATCAATTGCTCAGGTGTGGTGATGGCACCTTTTATAAAATCTTTTGAGGAAATGGCTGTTACAGAACCGGTGAGGTCTTTTCTTTTGGAAGTTCCATAACCAGTTACAATTACTTCATTTAGTTGCTGGCTGGTTGCAACTAAACTAATGTTAATAGAATTACTTAAACTAATGGTCGCTTCTTTTTGTAAAAAACCAATGGAGGTAAAAACAAGGGTGGCATCTTTAGGCACTTGTATGCTGTAAGTACCATCACCAAGAGTTTGGGTTGAAGTTTTAGTTCCTTTAATGGTAACCGAAACCCCCGCAACTGGCGTCCCTTCTTTTGAGTCAGTAACTTTGCCGGTAACAACATTTTGCGCTATACCTGCCGCTGATATGAGCAGTAACA
>JANPIJ010000437.1:0-8887 GCA_031424955.1 Ferruginibacter sp.
CCGGTGATGTTCAAGAATAGAAAAATCTCCCGCACGAACAAAAATCTTCTCCTGTGTCCACAAAAGGTCATTCCCTGTCAATTTAAAGTCATGCCAAAAACCTCTCTCGTGCAGGTCAATGATTGCTTCATGTGCTGATAAATATTTTTTCATATTTTTTACTTTCAGGCTGCAATAGTTATACTTCTTTTATCAACTGGATCTCCGCAAAAAATTTAACTTCATCACCCACTACCACATTGCCGGCTTCAGTTACTGCACGCCAGGTTAAACCAAATTCCTTCCTGCTTAGTTTACCATTTACTGTAAAACCGGCTTTTGTTTGACCATAACCATCAACTACAATACCAGCAAATTCAACATTTACAGTAACCGACCGTGTAATCCCACTAATTGTAAGATTCCCCAATAGTTTACCCCCCTTTTCTATTGGATCATATTGGATTCCCAAAAATTTTACCTGCCAGTTCTTACCGGCATTGAAGAAGTCAGGGGATTTAAGATGCTCATCCCTTTGGGAGTTATTTGTGTCGATAGAATCAATTTCAGCAGTAAATCCAATGCCATATACCGTCGCAAAATTATCGTCGTCAGTATATGCCTCTACGCTAAACTTTCTGAAAAAGCCGGTTACCGTAGTAATCATTAAGTGTTTTACCTTAAAGTAAATCTCACTGTGAGCAAGATCAACTATCCATTTGTTTTTTTTCATTTTAATAGTTTTTTAGTGTTTTAAATTTTAGTTGTGTTGTAATGCCCGTAAACAAAATGTCTTTGCATGGGCCTGAAGCTTATAAATAACCCCCTGCATTGAACCAGGTAAATTCTCCCTGAAATACAAAAATTTGTAGGGTGTGTTAACATATGTCAAGAGATAATTGTTTGCCGATAGATCTATCAATATTTTTTCCTGAAGAGATTAGAGATACACCCGGCGTATAAATACCATCGCTTTTACTATATCTCCAATCATATCATAATCTATATTTAAATTCAAGCTCTTACTAATCTCCAGTGCCAATGAAGGATGTATGTCAAAAAGATTAGCAGGCCCTATCAATGATGCAAGCCCGAAATAACCACCCGTGGAAATAAAGGATTGAAGCTTTGCAGTTCACTATCCCCATACTCTGCATCTCAACTTATCAACCTCTGATATCCCAAAGTTTAATTTTTTAAATCCATGCACTATTATCATCACTATAGAGAGGATTACTTTGAAAAAAAGCATTGCCAGGTTAAATGTTGTATATGCTGGAAATGGATCTAACTAACGGTGGAATATCTTATTCACAATTATTTGTTTTGATAGCCTCCAAAATATTTTACCGGACTCCATGAAGGAATAACTTCCGGCATTGCAGGACTTAATTTTTGATACTTCCCTTCTGCATAAACCACTTTCCCATTCACAATGGTCAGTAGTGAATGGATGTCTTTAATTTCATCAACAGGAATTGAAAAATAATCTTTGTTTAAGATCACCAAATCTGCAAATTGTCCTTTTGCTATTTTACTTTTTAGTTTTTCCTCTCCACTAAACCATGCACTTCCGGTAGTATATAATTGCATGGCTTCAAATCTTGACAATACATCTTTCACCGGCCAAAACTGGTAACCTCCAATTGTTTTACCGGTGACTGCCCAATACAAACTCATCCAGGGATTAAAAGTTGAGATCCTTGTTGCATCAGTTCCTAAACCAACAGGAATTTTCATGTTCAGCATTTTTCGAATAGGTGGAATTTGGTGATCAGGCTGTCCATACATTTTTTTATACAATTCGCCCTGGAAATATATTCTGAACTGAACGGCAATACCTCCTCCTAAATTTTTTACTCTCTGCAGCTGGCTGTCGGTGATCGTTTCCGCATGATCCAATAACCATCTTAAATCATTAAAAGGAATTTCTTTATTTACCTTCTCAAATATGGCCAGCATCCGTTCAATGGATTCCCCATAAGTTGCATGCAAACGAAATGGCCAATGCTTTTCTGCAAATAGCCGGATCAAAGGTTCAAGATCAGATTCCATTTCGCCGCTCAGCTGAATACGGGGTTCTAAAAAATTCTCAAAATCTGCAGCGCTTGCAATCAGGTTTTCGCCTGCACCTTCGGGAGTGTAACCATTTGCCATAAACATGTTATCGTTCCTGTTCATTTCTGTTGTATTTATCCATTTTTCATAGTCCTGGTATTCTCTACCCTTAACCTGTGCAAACAAATAATAAGCGGTACGCAATGTAAGTTTACCTTGTTTTGCCAGTTCCAACGCCACACCGTAATCATCAGGATAATTTTGTCCGCCGCCTCCCGCATCGATAGCACTGGTAAGGCCAAGCCTGTTTAACTCATGATAAAATTGTATAGTTGAGTTTAATCTTTCCTCCCTGTTCAGTTTTGTAGTTAGTGCCAGTGTAGTATAAATAGCTTTGGGCGTTGTTTTAGCATACAACATTCCTGTTGGTATTCCATTATCATCCAGTTCGACCAGGCTTCCTTCATACTTTGTATCCTTATCATATTTTAAAACTTCAATGCCTTTTTTGTTCACAAAAGCTTTTCCATACAGGTAAGTAATAAATACCGGTTTATCGGGAACTGCTTCATTGATCTCATCAATTGTTGGCTGACGTTTCTCTTCAAATTGGTATTCATTCCACCCCCCGATAACTTTAATCCAAACTCCTTCAGGTGTGCGCTTTGCCTGCTCTTTTAACATGTCCATTGCCCTCTTTAAAGTTTTCACCCCATCCCATCTTAATTCTGCATTATAATTCAAGCCTTCACGGATTATGTGAATTTTGCTATCGTTTAATCCGGGAATAACAGTGTTGCCTTTTGCATCCACAACAAGTGTATTTGAGCTTTTATAGTCAGCAAGTATTTGTTTTGAATTTCCGGCAGCCATTATGATCCCATCTGTTATTGCAACCGCCTCCCTAAATTCCTTCTCCATAATCATTGTTGCTATTTTACCATTGTAAATAATAAGATCAGCTTTTTGCTGCGCTGATGATTTTGTTGTAAAAATCAATATGAGTGATAAGAAGATTAATTGTTTCATGATTGATCATTTAATAATCGCCATCAGAATATTGGTCAATGACCCGGGCATAGATAAAAACGGGCTATGCACGCTGTTGAGGTACTACCCGTTAATAATATCTAAACAAGGAACTTTTCAACCTGGGTCTTCCAGCGTAGTGAAGTTGCAGAAATCCTTCATTTTTAAAAAATCCCCTTCTCTTTTAGGTCTTTTGCTGCAAGGTCAATGATATCAGCAACCTTTTTTGATTGTGAAATGAATACCAGGTGACTCGCTTTAATTTCCCATGTTTTGCCTCCGGTTCTTTTACTCATGAATCTTTCCAGCGCTACAGGTATGGAATGATCTTCAGTTGCCACAATATGCCAGCTTGATTTTATTTTCCATGCAATATCATTGAATACATAAGTAAAAGCTGATATAGAAACCGGGACCTGGGAAGCGGCCATAAAATCAGCTTCATCTTTTGGTAAATCGCCACAAAAACCTGAATGATACTTCGCAAGGTCGTACCATGCAAACCCATTTACAGGTGGTAGGATTCCCGACAGGGGATCTACGGGGTACGAACTGAGTAATCCTCCTAAGGTCTCTCCTTTATCCGGGGCAAATGCTGCTACATACACAAGCCCAACAACTTTATCTGAATTACCTGCAAGCGTGATGATTGCTCCTCCGTAGGAATGACCAACTAAAATAACGGGACCTGTCTGCCTGTCCAAAACCCTTTTAGTTGCAGCCACATCATCGTCCAAGCCTGTATTCGGATTTCCGACTATGGCAACGTTATATCCACGAGCTTTTAAAATAGTATATAGGCTTTTAAAACCAGATCCGTCTGCAAAGGCCCCGTGAACCAGCACTATATTTTTTACCTGCGCCTGTGACGTGATGCTCATCATCACAATTATAAAGAGCATTATGGAAAATATTTTTTTCATGATAGTTGTTTTTATTTTCTGTTGTTAATATTTATGACCGAACTATTCTTAATCGAATCAACGTAATGTTTTAAAGGACGCTCTTAATTCTTCAGCGAAAACCTTAGGTTGTTCCCATGCAGCAAAATGACCGCCCTTATCAAGCTTATTGAAATAAATGAGTTTGGGATAGGCTTTCAAGGCCCAACTTTTCGGAGCTGCGTAAATTTCATCCGGGAAAACGCTCACTGCAACCGGTATGGCAACATTTCGAGGATCGAAAAAACCACCAGTTGCAATCTGAAAAGTTTCCCAATAAAGGCGGGCCGAAGAGATTGCGGTATTTGTCACCCAATACAATGTGATATTGTCGAGAATATCATCCCTGGTGAGCCCTTCTGACTTTCCATTAAACACACGTGCGATTAGTGAGTAACTTCTTGCATCATGGTCAAGTATCCATGCCGCAAGGCCAATAGGTGAATCCGCAATTCCATAAAGCGTCTGTGGCCGGAGGCCCATCTCATTCGCATAGCCCAATCCCTTCTTATAAAAAAAGTCCAGCTGCCCGTATGCATTTTTTTCATCGGCTGAGAGATCAGATGGTACCACACCCGAAGCCAGTGCTTTTGAAATTTCTGCCGGAACGGTAGCAGCCATATTTGTGTGGATGCCAACCAATTCAGGAGGAGCCATCAATGCCATTATCTCGGAAATAGCATTACCCCAATCGCCACCCTGTGCCACATATTTCTTGTATCCAAGTCGTTTCATAAGCTCTATCCAGGCTTTTGCAATGTGGACCGGTTCCCAACCAAGAGTAGTTGGCTTTCCTGAAAAACCATAACCCGGAATTGAAGGGATTACTACATCGAAAGCATCTTCCGTCCTTCCCCCAAATTCAGTTGGGTCGGTGAGCGGACCGATAACCTTTAACTGTTCAATGATTGATCCAGGCCAGCCATGAGTAATGATGACAGGCATTGCATTTTTATGTTTTGAACGGACATGAATGAAATGAATGTCAACACCATCTATGGTTGTTGTGAATTGAGGTAATGCATTCAGGCTGGCTTCTACTTTACGCCAGTCGTATCCTGAAACCCAGTATTTGGCAATCGCCTGCATGGTAGCTAGCTGCACGCCTTGTGATTCATCTTTTACGTTCTCTTGTTCGGGCCATTGTGTTGCCAGGACTCGCCGTTTAAGGTCAAGAAGTTTATTTTCCGGGACGTTCACATGAAAGGGACGAATTAATTCAGTGCTTTGAGCGCTGACACCCAGCCCTGATGTTGCAATAATTGCAGCCATAATAATTGTGCTGCCTATTAGGTTTCTTTTCTTTTGCATCTTTATAAGTTTTTGATTATTTGATTTACTTAGACAAAATTTCTTTGAGCCTGATTGATTATGTTTGAATTTATCCGTTACTGTAGAAATAATTTACGAATTGTTGAATTTTAGGTGCAATAAATAACATCGAAAGCACAGCCAGTACGTACGCAATTACCCAAGACCGGAGCCATGCTATCAAAAACCAGTTTCCAAATCCCAGATTAATCGAAACAAGTGTAAAAGATATGAGGGCTGTTGTGATGAAACCCATAATAAGTGCAAATAAAAGTCTCTGTTTCATTTTTTATTTATAAGAGTTCTATTGATAATCGTGTTTTTATCTTTGAGGTTTACCACTTTCCGGTTATCGCTTCTGTCTGCCCTGTTTTATCATCCAGTGTTGTGATCTTCCCGTTGATGATGATTAAATCAGCCTTTTTTGAGCAGATGCAGGTAGCCAAAGAAACACGGATAATACATTTAATAATAAGTACAATGCTTTCATCACAAAAAGTTTTAAAAGGCAAATGCTGCCTTTTAATTATAAAGAAATATTAGTGCGTAAGCATTTGGTGGCCGTACTGAATGCCTATACCATAGGCACCTCCATATTTTTTTACCAGGTCTGTAAGCGGTTTGTATGTAGAAGCCCTTGCCCAATCACGCTGCAATTCCAAAATATATTGCATTGATGTCATCGGTTTTACGCCCGCCTGGATCATGCGTTGCACACCCATTTCATGAGCTTCTCTGGAAACATCACCACAAGCATCAGTTATCACATATACCTCATATCCATCACTAATGGCTGATAATGCAGGACCAACAATACAAACGCTTGTCCAAAGACCTGCCAGAACAATCTTTTTGTTTCCTTTACCTGTAATGGCTTTATAGGTCTTTAAATCTTCCCAGCTATTCATAGTAGTGCGATCAATATAATCAGACGTTGCGACAGGATAGAATTCGCTCAATTCCGGGAAGACAGGACCGCTAAAGGATTTTTCGGCAACAGTTGTAACTACTGTAGGAACGTTAAAGATTTTCGAGGCACCTGTTACAATAGCAGTATTATTTCGTAACTCACTCACGGGAATACTCTGTGTAGCAAAGGCCATCTGGCTTTGCATATCAATTAAAACAAGGGTGTGATTTGTGGGAGTCAATAATGAAGGACTTGGCTTTTGGCCCAGCGCAGATATTGTTATTAGCGCAAATAATGACAGAAAGATTGATTGTTTCATTTTTCTTAAATTTTTTTTTAAAATAAATTATTGTTTCCTACGCTTATCAATGTTCATTTGTTGTTCAGTTGACGAAGTGATTTAAATGCCGCTCTTAATTCTTGTGCGAATAGTTCAGGTTGTTCCCATTGCGCAAAGTGACCGCCCTTTTTTACTTCATTAAAATAAATGAGCTTGGGGTAGCTGCGTTCAGCCCAACTCCGTGGAGCCTGGTAGATCTCACCCGGGAATACGGTTATTGCCACCGGAACAGAAATCTCTGCCGTTCTTTGTTCTACAGCATTGAAGTTGTTGTTGTTATTTTCCCAGTATAATTGTGCTGAAGAGGTTGCAGTATTCGTAAGCCAATAGAGCGTGATATCGTCCAGTATCTCATCCTTTGTGAGTGATTTTTCTGCGTTGCCTCCGCTGTAGGTCCAATCATTTAATTTATCAAGAAAAAATGCAGCAAGACCAGTAGGCGAATCGGATAGACCATAACCAAGTGTTTGTGGACGTGTGACCATCATGCCCGCATAACCACCACCTCTTGTATATAAATTATTTAATGATTTAAATGCTGCTTTCTCAACTTCAGATAGACCTGAGGGTGCAGGCTCACCATTCTTAAGTGCCTTTGCTACATCTGCAGGTACTGTTGCAGGCATGTTTACATGAATGCCCAATAATCCCTGAGGTGCCTGGCGTCCCATTGCATTCGCAACGACCGAACCCCAATCGCCGCCTTGCGAAACATAATTTTTATATCCCAACCGTTTCATCAAAACATCCCAGGCCTTACCAATCCGCTCAACACCCCAGCCGGTGCCTGTTGGTTTTGAGGAGAAACCATAACCAGGCATAGAAGGAATCACAACATCAAAAGCATCTTCCGGACGGCCACTATAAGCTGTAGGATCGGTAAGCGGCCCAATAGCCTTTACAACTTCCAATATTGAACCAGGCCAACCATGAGTAATTATCAAAGGCAGTGCATTTGCATGCCTGGAACGAACATGAATAAAATGAATTTGAATGCCGTCAATTACAGTAGTAAATTGAGGTAAGGCATTCAATTTTGACTCTACCTTGCGCCAATCATAAACGGTGCTCCAATAATTAACCAGATCCTTAATCTGCGCCAGCTTCACACCCTGTGATTGATCTCTTACAGTTTCCATATCCGGCCACCGGGTAGCCAGTATACGTTGCCGAAGATCAGTAAGTGCTGCTTCCGGAATGTTACTTTTGAATGGGATGATAGCCTCGGTGACATCCACTGATGCATTGATCATTGGCTGCGTGAAGCCGGGGGGTGTAAGCAGAACAAAGGCTGCTGTAACAACTGCATTTACAAAAATGTTTTTCTTTATCATTGTTTTATTTTTTAATTGTTTAGCAAACCTATTCATGTATCGGTCCGTTTACCAGCACTAAACAGACAAGTGGACAAAGTCTATCGCCAGCTAGTCATTTTTAAACTTGAACATTTTGATTGGTTGGTATTAATATTCATGCTACACAGATTAAGAAGATGGAGGAAATGTATTCTTTAAGAAGGGCATGAAGTTTTAAATAAAGCTGAGGTTGATTAACTATGATTCGTGTTGAAGATTGTTTAACGCCTCTTTTTTGGAATTAGCTTCGTTAATCATTTTTAATTTCTTTTTCCAGGCCGAATTAATCATTTCGATAAATCCAATAAACGTGAACATGATCTGCAGCAGGATAGTAGCACATAACGCCAGGCGGTTGCTAAAAAAGCAGGAAACTGCAACAATGCCATAACTTATAAGTGCTGTCCTTGCGAGCCTCATTATGGCTTTGTGAATCACAATTCCTTTGTCTTCCGCTAATTTCACTGATCCCGTATGCCAGGAATAAAGCCAGTGCAGTGTACCCGTTAGTATGATAAGAAGAATATTAAAAACATAAAAACCGATTGCTACTCTCGACCATAAATGTTCGCTGAGAAAAGAAGTGGAAAAGGGAAGTAATGAAACAAACAGCAAGAAGAATATTACGATAATAATACTATTTCGATCTGATTCCTGAATGTGATTGAATTGGTTGGTTAGAATGACCCAGAACTGTCCAACCAAAGAAAATGAAAGTACAAACGTAAATATTTTAGGAACGGTATGCCACAATGAAATTAACAAACCCTTTTCAGTATCCATTTCGTTGAGTGGCGTACGGATATCAAGAACCAGCAAAGTCATTACAATGGCAAAAACACCATCTGCAAGTGCCTCAATACGGTGTGAGCGCTGTTTGTGAAAAGCAACCTTGTCACCAAAGGATTTTAATAAGTCCATAAAATATAATTATTGTTTTATAATCTTATGACCTTCAATTATG
>JANPIJ010000438.1:0-8931 GCA_031424955.1 Ferruginibacter sp.
GTGGGAAAATATGTTTGAAAATTGGACAACACCTAAAACTGCAAGCGAGACACTTAAAATGTTTTATGAGAATAAAAACAATTTGCTTTCAAAAAGCAGTTATGACTTCTTTTGGAAAACAAATAAAGAAACAACAACAGGAAGAAACCGAATAAGGGGGCAATTGCCTAAAGAAACCATTGTTGCTCACAAAACTGGTTGGTCAGGAACAAACAAAGTAACCGGAATTACTGCTGCTGTAAACAATATTGGAATTGTATTTTTGCCAAACGGGGAGTATTTTATCATCAGTGTTTTTGTAAGTGAATCGAAAGAAAATTTTGACACAAACGAGAAAATTATAGCTGACATCGCAAAAGCAACTTATGACCTTTACACCACAACGCCTAAATAATGGAAGCTTACACAGAAAGAAACATTTGCTCAAGTCAAAATGTGCATACAGCTTTAGTAAATGCCAAATTTTAAGTGTGTTCATTTCTTAACTTAAATTAAGAATTTCGGGCTTTATCGTTTATAGTGTTGCATTTGATATGTACGAAATGCAAAAAATAGTTGAAGGAGAACTCTAAAATACCAGTGGTTTGCATTTTAAAGAATACCTTTTTAATTAGTATCTCAAAAAGTGTTGTAAATTTTTGAGATAAAAACAAAAGGTTTTTTATAGCCCAAAATTACCCTCTGTACCTGCAACATTTTTAAAAGAAACGATTCGTAATTTATTTGTGTCAACTTAAAAAAGCAATCTGAAAAAAAGAGACTTATTTATCGCAGCTTTTGCTTTATAAATTGCTTTTTCCTCATGTGAGAAATGCGACATTAAAGGTAATCCGGTAGCGGCTAAAATCATTCGCTATGATTGCGACAGGGTTATTTTTCAGTTATTAACTACAGAAGCTATGGGTGATGCTGATTGGGAGGATGTTCAAACCGGGCAGCGTTACAGCAATGTTGGTTCCTATTTATAGAGACTGCAAATTATCTTGGTATTAATTATCTTGGAGAAGTTCATTGTTGGGTAGAACAAAATGAAATTCCTCCTGGGGTAACGTACAACCTAAATACGTTCGCACAAATAATAGTGTAAATAATTATCTAAAAAATTTACATAACTATGGACCCAGAAAAAAACTATATCAATATCAACCGGGCATCCTGGAACAACAGGGTAGATACCCATTTGAAATCTGAATTTTATAATCTGGATGGTTTTATGAAGGGGGATACCTCTTTAAACAGCATTGAGTTAAATTTATTAGGTGATGTAAAAGGAAAATCCATTTTGCACTTACAATGTCATTTTGGGCAGGATACCATTTCCCTCGGCAGGCTTGGAGCGGAAGCTACCGGTGTAGACCTATCGTGTAAGGCAATCGCCAGTGCAGAACAAATTGCAAAAGATACCCATTCAAACGCACGGTTTATTTGTTGCGACATTTACGATCTGCCCAAACATTTAGAGCAACAGTTTGACATCGTATTTACCAGTTATGGTGTCATTCCCTGGTTGCCGGATTTGGATAAATGGGCTAAAATTATTGTTGATTTCCTCAAGCCTAACGGACAGTTTGTGATGGCAGAGTTTCATCCTGTAGTTTGGATGTTTGACGATCAATTTGAAAAAATTGCATACAATTATTCTAATTCAGGTGCCATCGTGGAGTCAGAAACTGGAACATATGCTGACAAAAGCTCAGCAATAGCCCAGGAAAGTGTGGTGTGGAATCATGGGCTGGGGGAAGTAATCAGCAGTTTGATAAAAAGCGGACTTGAAATAAAAGCGCTGGAAGAATTCGATTATTCACCCTACAATTGTTTTAATAATGCAACCGAAGTAGAGCCAAAAAAGTATAGAATCGCCCATTTTGGAAATAAAATTCCGATGGTTTATGCAGTTGTTGCATTGAAGGAAAAAGCAACTGATCGTGGAGTGCCCCTTTTTTGAAAGAAACCCAATCCCCTGGTTTCTAACCTGCATTATTTTAGGACTAGGGGCTTTAATTATTTTTTACAGTAGAAACAGATAGGGTAACGTTCTACTTTGCTTCGTTTAATACCTAAATGCATAAATAAATAAGAATATCTATTTCAACAAAACAAGCTAATAAAAATGGTCTTTGTATTTAAAACTTCAGTAAAAAACCAGACAGAAATCCGGTTTTTAGGTTCCTATCTCAACACGTTATTGCGAGAGGCTCGCTGGAACTTTGACCTAAACGACTGCGATAATATTCTACGCATCGAGAGCCAGGCAGAAATTACAGAGGCTACTATTAAACTTTTGCAGACTAGGGGTTTTGAGTGCGTAGAGTTGCGGTAGCAAAAAAGCACACGACAATGTGCTCCCGTAAAATTTATAAAATGTACATCGCAAAAATAAATGTAGCAACAGACCGGGAGGAGATAATTTCCTTTATGAAGCAATTCAGTTTTGCTACAATTGTAACAGCTAGGGATAACTTTCCTACGGCCACACATTTGCCTTTCATTGTTACAACCCGGAGTGACGATGTGATTCTGACTTCGCATTTTGCAAAGGCTAATACACAATGGAAAGATCTTGAAAACTCCAAGGTCCTGGTGATTTTTAGTGAGCCAAATGCTTATGTCTCCCCGGCTAATTACAATAACACATTAAATGTTCCATCGTGGAATTATATTTCCATTCACGCCTATGGGCAAGGCAAACTAATAACAGTAGTGGATGAGGTTTATGATGTGCTTGAAGCGACAATCCATAACTATGAAACAGCCTATCTGCAACAGTGGAATGCCTTACCCAAAGAGTTTAAAGTGAAAATGATTAACGGAATTGTTGCTTTTGAAATAGTTGTGACAGATCTGCAAGCTAAGAAGAAGCTAAGTCAAAACAGGTCTGAATTGGAACAGCAGAAAATTATTACTACACTTTCAAAGAGTAATGACACAAATGAAAGGTTGATTGCTGATTTTATGTTGAAGAATATGGTTGAAGTCAAACCGTAAACTTCTTGTATTTCCCCTATCTTTTTTTAAAAGCAACCAAAGTATTCTGGAGTCAGCTGTAAATTTATTTGGAATATGATAAGGCTCCACTAGAATATCAGTTTTTTACAAAAGAATTTTATATCCATATTCAAATGTAAATTTGATGATACAAGATTAATTTAATAATGTACGATAAACTAAAAGCATATTGCAAAACAAAAGTTCCTCTAACAAATAAAGAACTGAACCTGGTCGATACCTATTTTGAAGCTAAAAATTTGAAGAGAAAAGAGTTTTTACTTCAAGACGGAAAAATCTGCAAGTTTATTGGTTTCGTTGCGGAAGGAACAATAAGGCATTTTCACGTAAAGGATGGGATAGAAAAAACATGCGATATTTCTTTTGAAAATGCATGGGTTACCGATTTTCAGAGTTTTACTCATAGTACTTATAGCATCATGAATTTGCAAGCTATGGAAAACACAATCGTATTTACTATCCCAAAAGAATACCTGTATAAGCTTTACAGCGAAAGCCATAAGTATGAAACATTTGGCAGATTAATGGCGGAGGAAGTGGCACATAGAGCAACTGAAATTGCTATGGCGCTATCGGCTTACAAACCAGAAGAAAGATTTCAAAATCTATTGAAAAAGCAGCCAGACCTTTTTCAGCGGGTTCCGCAAAAATATATAGCCAACTTTTTAGGCGTAAGCCCTGAGAGTTTAAGCAGGATCCGAAGTAGAATTTTGAGCAAATCAAAGTCTTAACTTAAGTCATCGTTGTGTAGCATCATTGAGTTGCAATTTTGCCTCATTAAAAAAGAAAAATGAGACAAATATTTATCACTTCAATTATGGTGGCAATGACAACATTTAACAGCGTAAGCGCACAAACAAAACTATTAGACTTTTTAAAAGTAAAAGCCTTTGAGCATCAACTAGAAGATGTAATGGAACTAATAGACACAAAAGTATTAAAAGTAAAACTTAAAGAAGTTGAGGAACAGTACAAACAAAATCCCAACGAGATTAATACAGTCCGGCTTGGCATCATCTATCATGAAACGGCCTTAAACCTTTCATTCTTTGCTAAAACAGAATATAAGGGCTATGCCAAAAGAAGTTTTGATACATTAAGTGAACTCTACAATTCAATTAATACATCAAAGGAATTATTTCCATTTATTGCATCTTATAGAGCATCGGCGTTATCACTAATGGGTGCAGAAACCAGGAAATTAAAATTGTTGGGAAAAGCTTTTAAGCTATTTGATGATGCAGTTAAAGATGATGCAGCAATTTCTTATCTGCCAGAATTTTTAAGGGGAAGTGTTGCAGAAAATTTACCCTGGTTTTTCTTTTCCAAAAGAAAATTTGCGAAACAGGATTTTCAATCAATAATTGATAAACAAGATAAAAATGCGGCCTATGCAAATTGGAAAATAATGAGTTTTACCTATTGGGCGTGGGCAAAACAAAGACAAAATAATAAATACAAAATTCAATCATTATCCTACCTTGATAAGGCAATTGAATTAGATCCCAATTATAATGCAGGACGACAGAAAGCAGAAGAATTAAAAAACAAAATGACAAAATAATCCCATCACAGTTTTGGTAAAATGACCCCATAGGACATGATAAAAAGTTACCTTAAATCCTTTAATATTTTAACAGACGGTGAAATTGAAAACTTCATAGAACTATCTGTAACGAAAGATTTAAAGAAGGCAGATTACTTTATCCGGGAAGGCGATACCTGCAAAGAAGTAGCATTTGTTTTGGCAGGCACCCTCCGTTCCTATTATGTTACCGAAAAGGGAGAAGAGATCACCTATTGTATAACCTTCCCCAATAATTTAATGACGGCTTATTCTTCTTTTATTTCAGGGCAAAGTACCCCGGAGAATATCCAGGCAATTAGTGCCGTTGAGTTAATGGTGATTAGGAAAGATACGATTGATGATCTGGCAGTGAAGAATCCTAATTGGGTAAAATTCTTAAAAGTTGTTGCAGAACAACAATACGTTGAACTTGAAAAAAGAATTTTTCAAATACAGAAATCCAATGCTGTACAGCGCTATGGTGATCTTCTTAAAAATCAACCAGCATATATTCAACATATTCCATTGCAATATTTGGCATCTTACTTAGGCATTACGCAAAGGCATCTGAGCAGAATTAGAAAAGAAATTATTTTTTAGACATATGTCCTCTACAGCCCGAAGCGGACCATCTAGTTTTGTGGTTCATTCAACAGAAACACATGGCCAAAAAAGAAAGTCATCATTATAAAAATTCAAATATGAAACCCCTAATTTTTGCATTCATCATTGTATTTACAATAACAACGGATTTGTTTGCACAGAAAACGGCATCTCAATTGAAAGCAGATAGTTTACTACTCGCAGCTTCCCTGCATGGAAATGTAAAAGAAATAAAAGAGGCTATTCGTTTAGGAGCCGATGTAAACGCAATTAATGCAAACGGAGAATCGCCTTTGAATATGGTTTGCAAATTGAGTTACGAATTTTTGGTTGGCTATTTTGTTTCACTTGGAGCCAAAGTTAACACGACCAATAACAATAAAATTACCCCGCTGCATTGGGGGGTTGAGTATAATAATATTGCTATTGTGAAACTGCTTTTGCAAAAGGGTGCCAATTTGGATGCAAGAGATGGAATTAATGAAACCCCATTACATTGGGCGGCATGGACCGGTAATTATAAATCAGCAAAATGGCTACTGAAGTTTGGGGCTAATCCACTTGCAGCAAACAACTCTGGTGTTACTCCGGTTGATCTGGCAAAGCGACAAGAGCATGATAAGTTATACGGCTTATTAAGAAGGAAGCGTTTTAAGCAGGGGAGGATCAATTGATTTTTCACCGAGATTTATATAGTATAAAATTGCACGTTATCATGCTGCTGTAAATGGTACCGTGGCAAAGACACATTGTTTTTTATCACATTAATTTAGTAGCGATAATGGGAAGCCGAATTGTAGAATACTTTATCCGCAGCCCCAGGGCGCTTTTTCTAACAGATTGTATTGGAGCATTCACAACATCCTTTTCTTTGTTTTTTTTTCTGCGTAATATGGAAGGGTACTTTTCGATGCCAGCCGATATTTTAGTTGCACTTTCAATTGTTGCGGCAGTTTTTTGTGTGTATTCCGGCAGTTGTTTTTTAGTCCTGAAGCGAAACTGGTCTCCATATCTACGGGTGATCATGATTGCTAACAGTTTGTATTGTCTTTTAACTATAGCTTTGCTGGTAGTAAATTATCCTGTTCTCACAATCCTGGATATGATTTATTTCTGTGGAGAGATATTGATTATTGCCATTCTTGTACTCATAGAATTCAACGTTACAAGGATGTAGATATAGAAGAGATATGTAAAAGCTGACCTGCTACGTTATTTGTCTGGCTGATAACTTATTTGCGTAGCCTGTTATCATTTATTGATGAGTAGAAATTTGCTTTCTATGCTTAAAGTTGTTCATGGTGATTTTAAATGCAACCGTTTTAATACAACGCTTGTCAAGTAATAAACTTGTGATTATGAAGAAACTATTAATTACTGCGATGTTACTTGTTGCACTCCTCTTACAGATTGGTTGTGAATTAGAACCCATTGACCCGCCGAAAGGTAATGGTGATTGTGATATTCCTTCAGAAACAATCTCCCCTTCCAGCTCCAAAGCATTTGATGATGAATTATTAAGGAAACTATCTGAAGCTGTCGATGAGGAATCTAAATCAGATTTTTGTCAAAGAGGTGATATATGGGGTATTGCTGGCGTTGGTGCCAAACCATGCGGCGGACCTGCGGGATACATTGCCTACAAAAAGTATAATGAAGAATGTTTTTTGAAGGTATTAGCCCGGTACAACCAGCAGGCAAAAGTATATAACACCAAGTATCAATTGATTTCAAACTGCGCAGTTGAACCGGTGCCTGCATCTGTTGATTGCAGGGAAGGGAAACCGGTATTGGTTTACTAGGAAATTCTTTTGGGGGTTATTATGGAATGAATTTATTTTTTGGTACAAGTATCATTCCATGCACCTGTCATCGGCACAATTATTACTGCCATCCTATCTGCGTTCATTTTCAGTTTTGGAGGAACATGATATTGAACATTTGATTCAGTCGGTAACCGAGATCAAAATTTTGAAAAAAGGTGAATCTTATGTTCGTGAGGGCGATGTTGCTAAAGATGCAGCATTTGTTTTTACCGGTATTTTGCGTTGTTTTTATATATCTGAGGAAGGAGATGATTTTACCTATTGTATTACTTTCCCCAACAAATTCATATCTGCATACTCCTCATTTATTAGTGGTTTGCCAACGGACGAAAACACTCAGGCTATCATACAGGTAGAGTTGCCTGTATTTGATAAAGAAAGAACTTATACGCCGGGCTTCGGATAATAATCATTCAATGTCGTTGACTTAAGCTGGGCAAGTGGCGGGTGGGGACACCCGCCACGGCTCTTGGCCGTTGTTGGTGTCTCACCAACTACTCTTAAGTCAGGCATGGAATGATCATTGGTTGAAATTCCTGAAGATGTATTCCGATCAGCAATACATCGATCTGGAAAACTGTATTTTTCAAGTACAGAAATCCAATGCTGTACAGCGCTATGGTGATCTTCTTAAAAATCAACCACCATATATTCAACAAATTCCTTTGCAATACCTGGCATCTGAGCAGAATTAGAAAAGAAATTATTTTTTAGACAAATGTCCTGCTGGAATAGAATGTTAACCTCCATTTTTGCTTTTCATTAAAGCCAAAAGAGAGATGAATAAAAAAATAGTAATTATCAATGGACACCCCAATAAAGATGCTTTTAATTTTGGAATTGCACAAGCTTTCAAAAAAGGAGCAGTGAATGCCGGCGCAGAAGTTAAACAAATTATTATTGCAGACTTAGTATTTAATCCAAATCTGCAATTTGGCTACCAGAAAAGAACAGCTTTAGAGCCAGACTTAACAGATGCGTGGGAAAAAATAAAATGGGCTGACCATTTGGTTTGGATTCATCCCGTATGGTGGGGTGGACTTCCTGCCATTACAAAAGGTTTTATTGATCGGGTTTTTTTACCCGGTTTTGCATTTCAGTATCGACAAAACTCTGTGTGGTGGGACAAATTATTGAAAGGTAAAACTGCACATATTATCACAACGCTTGATCAGCCGGGTTGGTACTATCGTTTTGCTTTTGGAAGACCAAGCGTTAACCAGTTAAAGAAATCTACCCTGGAATTTTGCGGAGTGAAGCCTGTTAAAGTATCCTACATAGGACCTGTAAGAAATACGGAGCTTTCTTTAAGAACAAACTGGTTAAAGAAAATTGAAAAAATAGGACAAAGTCTATACTGATATAGCCTGCTAGTGTAACAGGCGGTTAACATTTGATAATATAACTCACCTGCTTTTTAAAATATTTGGTTTAATTTTAGTGTTTTTAGGTAAAACCAACTTAGTAACATTAAGAAGCTACATGGGCCGTAAATATCTGCCCCATTGTTTGACCAAGTTTGCAGATAATAGAAAGTATGGAAAATTTACTATTTGATTATTTAGCAAGGTACATGGTATTAACTACAGATGAAAGGAATGTAATCACCGAGTTAGACATTTTTAAAAAATATAAAAGGGGTACTGTGCTTCTTAGGGAGGGGCAAATATCAGATACTGGTTATTTTGTATTGAAGGGCTGTATTAGATGTTATTACGTAATGGATGGGGAGGAAAAAACTACCGCTTTTTATACCGAATCAGAATCTCTGAGTCCACTTTGCACCATCAATAACAAACCTTCAGAATATTTTGTTTCTTGCGTGGAGGATTGTATCCTTATGGTTGGCAACTCTGCTATGGAAGCAATAATATTTCAGAAGTTCCCGAGATTTGAAACCCTATGCCGTATTCTTTCAACAGAATTATT
>JANPIJ010000439.1:0-17211 GCA_031424955.1 Ferruginibacter sp.
AGCAAAGAGAACCGGACGTTATAAAATAATACCTAAGCCAGCTCTTGTTTCTGCCCGGAAATATGAGCAGAATTCATGGTGGCAGGTTCAAAAAGCAAACTATCACATTGTAAAAATGTTCAGGAGGGGAGTGCCGCAGGAAGTACTCGTGAAGAAGTATAATGAATTAATTAGATATAGATAATTTGTTAGCCGGGTAGCCAAAATTTTGAAGTTCGTTGTGAAAGGAATCAGGAAAATTCCTATATTACAGTTAACAATAACTGCTTAACCCTTCAAAACGAACATTATGCCCAAATATATTATCGAAAGAGATATCCCCGGCGCAAGTAAATTTACTCCCGATCAATTAAAAGAAATGTCGAAAACCGCCTGCGAAGTGATCCAAAAAATAGGCCCGCAAATTCAATGGCTACATAGCTATGTTACCGCCGACAAAGTCTACTCCATTTATATTGCCCCCAATAAAGAATTGATACAGGAACATGCACGGCAGGGCGGTTTTCCTGCCAATTCAATCAATCTCGTATCGTCCGTCATTGATCCAATAACGGCTGAATAATTGACCGGGCAATTACCAATTTATCTTTTTGACATAAAAGCATTACTGGGTATTTGCCGGGAGTGCAAGTTGTTTCCGTAACAGCGTATCCATATTATTATGTTTAGACCAATAGCTGAGCCGCATCGTTTTGTTGAGCGTAGCGGTAGTAGTGAGTACTTTACCATCGGTGCCCGGAAACTGATCATTCCATCCGAGTACCCTGTAGGGAAATTTCTTTTCAAATATAATATTCAAAGTACGACCCAGCGATTGAAACGCTGCGATATAAACATAGTTGGAATCGTTGGGTACAAGACTGAGTTGAACCCTTACCGGGCTGATTTCTTTGTGTGACAGGCGTAAATACAAAGCCCCGGGCAACATCATTTGTTCACCGGTGGGTAATTTTTCCGGATCGATCCTGATAATATTCCAGCATTCATCTTCCAGTATTACCGGCTCCAGGGAAATGTCCTGGTCGCCTTCTTTTTCAAAATAAGATCGCTGCTCAATCAGCATCCGGTTGTTTCGGTTATTCAACTGAAAGAAAGCCTGGCCGCACCATTCCTGTGCGGTAGCAGTCACCTTAATGGCATGGGGGTAGTTATTGATATCAACCGGTGAGAAACAACTTAACATTAATGAATAAGGGTAAATACCCGTAACAAACTTTACTGCCTGGTTTAATTTCAATACGCTTATTTTTCCTGAACCCTCGTCCGAAGGATGATCTGATTTCACCTGTTTTAATTTTGAAAAATCTTCTGTTACAAAAATATTGGTGAGGTTGCCTTCATGGATTTCGCCATAGCGGGATTGTTTTAGCAGGTAGGTGGTTATTTCAGCCTGACCATCATACCAATATTTTTTCCATTCTTCTGTAAGATGATATGCCTTTGTATTTGCCGGTAATATGGGACCGGCCGGGCTGCTGCTTTTGCTATATTTTATAACCTCCTTTTTTTCGTTGCAGGAAAAAAGGATCAACAGTATTGGAATAAAGTAAAGCCGCTGAAATTTGTTATGCATGTATTGGAATTTAATTCAATGTTTAAAAGTAAATCCGGATGTGAAGGTAGTAACATAACCAATAGGGGCATAATCAACGAATAAGCCTGCCCGTGTTCTATTTCATTAAGATGGATGTTTGGAAAATGCTAAACAAAAGGCGCTTAGGCAACAATCAATATTTTGTCCTTTGGAAAGCGTACAATCATTTTAGGCAGGTTACTGACAAAGCTGCCGGGCAATGACTAATTTTAAAAAATATTTTATACCTGCTTTGAAGGTAAGGTTAAATGATATTTATGTTAACAGATGTAATTATACCGGCATACAATGAAGAAGATGCAATTGCCAACGTGGTGAATGCCTTGCCCTTACATTTGCTGCGTGAAATAATAGTGGTTAATAATAATTCAAGCGATGCCACCACGGAACATGCAAGAGCAGCAGGCGCCACCGTATTGCAGGAAACAAGACAGGGGTATGGATATGCCTGCTTAAAGGGAATTGAATATTTAATGGCAAAGCCTGATCCACCTGGTATTGTACTGTTTATTGATGCGGACTTTTCAGATTATCCCGGCGAAGCTGCGTCGATATTGAGCCCCATCATTAATGGAAAAGCTGATTTGGTAATTGGCTCAAGGGCATTGGGCAATAAGGAGAAAGGCTCTATGACTATCCCACAAATATTTGGCAACTGGCTTGCCACGAATTTACTGCGACTGATTTATAAAGTACAGTTTACCGACCTTGGCCCGTTCAGGGCGATAAAATTTGAACAGCTGGTTGCTTTGAATATGCAGGATACAACGTATGGGTGGACGGTTGAAATGCAGTTAAAGGCAGCCAAACACAAACTGCGTTGCATGGAAGTGCCGGTGCCTTATCGCAAAAGGATCGGGGTTTCCAAGATCAGTGGTACGGTAAAGGGAACAGTATTGGCCGGGTATAAAATTTTGTACACCATTTTCAAGTACATGTGATGATTACAGGAGCAAAAAGAAAAGTTGGATTGTTTTTTTTTATTTCGATGATGTGCCTGCTTTGTTATGTATTGATCGCTTACCAGGTACCCCGTACTTCCTTCGGGATTTTAATTACACTTACCACAGTGCTGTTTGTTTTATACATGGTAATAACTACAGCGGATTTTGCAACTACTCATTTTGGTTGGTTACTCGGTTTGGCATTTGTATGCAGGTTAGTCTTTTTATTTGCTGTGCCTTCTCTGTCAGATGATTATTTTCGGTTTGTATGGGATGGTGTTTTAACGAGCCGGGGAATTAATCCCTATTTATATGTACCTGCGTCTTTTAATCAAATGCATTGTGCGGCGCTACCTGCTTTTGTGACGGAGTTAAAATCGAATATGAATTCGTTGCCTTATTTTTCTCCTTACCCGCCTGTATTGCAGGCGATGTTTTTGGTTAGTGTAAAGTTGGGCGGATTTCACCTGGAAGCAAATGTTATTGTACTTCGTATGCTGGGTTTGCTGGCGGAAGCGGGTACAATTTTAATGGCAGTAAAATTATTGGATCATTTTAAATTGCCCAGGCACCGGGTGTTATTGTATGCGCTCAACCCGCTGGTAATTATTGAACTAACGGGTAACCTGCACGGGGAAGTATTCATGGTCTTTTTGCTGCTGCTTTCCCTTTTCTTATTAGTTACGGAGCGTTATTTTCTTTCAGCCATTGTTTTAGGATTGGCTGTTGCCACCAAATTATTACCGCTGGTGTTTCTTCCTGCCATCATTTCTTTTATTGGAATAAGGAAGGGGATATGGTATAGTTTGATAGCGGCCTTAACGGTAACGGTTAGCTTTTTGCCTTTTGTAAATGGGGTATTTGTGCAGCATATCGCCGAAAGCGTAGGCTATTATTTTCAGAAGTTTGAATTTAATGCCAGCATTTATTATGTATTGCGCTGGATCGGTTACAGCATCAGCGGCTATAACCTGATCTTTATTATTGGGAAAGTATTGCCCGTTATTGCATTTGTATTGATTGTGCGGATGGCTTTTTTGAAAAGGATTACTACAACGGCGATGTTGTTTGAAAAACTACTGTTCACTTTATTGATTTACTATTTATTCAGTTTAATTGTTCATCCATGGTACATTACTGTATTGGTAGCGGTATCGGTATTTACTGCACAGCGCTTTGGACTGGCATGGTCTGCATTGGTGCTGCTTACCTACAGTACCTATTTGCAAATACCTTATCATGAAATATGGTGGGTATCGGCGGTTGAGTATCTGGTGTTGGGAGGAGTGTTGTATTGGGAATGGAGGGGGCGGTTACATGATTATTAAATAGTGACACAGGGCTTTACCCTGTGCTAAAATAAGTCGCCCTTTCAGGGCTGGTTTATAACCGACTAAGAAGCCCTGAAAGGGCGGGATATCTCAGCATAGGGCACCGCCCTATGTGCCAAATGATTTTTAAATACCGATGATTTACCCATTCACCCCGTCACCCCTTCATCGTATAATAAGCAACGCCTCCATAGCCGAGTGTCAGCAGGATGTGGAAGGGCAGGAGCGATAGATCATTTAACTGAACAGCTATGTAAATGGCTGCTGCAAAATAGAGCATGAGTGCCATCTCCGCGATGATTAGTTTACTAAAACCTTTTTTTACGTATTGATTGGCCGACCATTGATCATGGCTGCCCAACACGTTGAATTTGGGCGTTCTCACAAAGGCCGTTTTCCTGCCGGAATATCCTTCCAACACAGCAATTGCATTGTGTAGTGTTAGTCCCATGGATAGCGAAAGGAAAACAGGAATGGTTTGTAAAAATTCTGCTACTCCTTTCCATTTATTGTGGTACTGGCGGGTGGATGTTACCAGGTACATGCCTCCCAATATCAGGAAACTAATGAAACAATAATTGGCAACGGCAAACAGGTGGCTATAATCCGGATAATAGTACCGGATAAAAATCATAGGCACACTTAATACCGCAGCGATAAATGCGGATAAAAAAACACCGCTGGTTAGTAAATGTACGATACCGTGCCACTTTACCGGCAATGGTTTGCCGGATAAAAATACCTTTCTTAAATGCTTCCTGGCCGTTTCGGCGCCTCCCTTGTTCCAGCGGTATTGCTGGGTTTTTACAGCACTCATTACAGGAGGCAATTCGGATGGCGAACCTACTTCTTCGAGGTACACAAATTTCCAGTTTCTTAATTGTGCCCGGTAGCTTAAGTCGAGGTCTTCCGTCAGCGTATCTGCCTGCCAGTTACCGGAATCCAGGATACAGGATTTGCGCCACACACCGGCCGTTCCATTGAAATTGATAAAGCCATCGTGAATGTTTCGCCCCACCTGTTCCACTGAAAAATGTGCATCCAGTGCAAAAGCCTGTACCTTTGTAAGCAGGGAATACCTTTTATTTAACCAGGCCCACCTGGTTTGCACCATACCCACTTTTTCATCAATAAAATGGGGGATGGTTTTTTGCAGGAAATTTTTAGCCGGCAAAAAATCGGCATCGAAGATGGCGATGAATTCGCCGCCTGCCGTTGCCAATCCATCCTTTAAGGCGCCGGCCTTATAGCCTGTACGGACTTCCCTGTGTATATGTTTGATATTTATAGTATGGCTCAACTGCGCTACTTTACCGGCTATAATCTGCCTTGTTTCATCCGTAGAATCATCGAGTACCTGTATCTCCAGTTTGCCTGCCGGATAATCTATCGCAGCTATACAATCGATCAGTCTTGCTGCAACGTATTTTTCATTGTACACAGGCAACTGAACCGTAACCATTGGGAATGATGTAAACTGCCTGGTGGGTTGCTGAGTGGCTTTGTATTTTTTCCGTTGAAACAAATACCGGAACAGCAGGTTGGCCTGCGTAATGCTGTAGCACAATATAAAAAGTAGCGAAGCTGTATATAGTACAACAATCAATATCACCAGAATCTGTATCATTGTACCCATCTTTTATGTTAACCGTTCAGCCGGATGCTGTCTTTTTCAATGATGATAGGGGCATGCGAAAACCGCATGTTTGCATTGCCGTTTTCGAGTTTTAACACCCCCCTCGGGCAAACAGCAGCACATACACCACAACCTACGCAGGAGGAACGCACAATGTTTTCTCCCTTTTGTGCGTATGCCCTTACGTCAATTCCCATTTCGCAATAGGTGGAGCAATTGCCGCACGAAATGCATTGGCCACCATTGGTAGTAATGCGAAATTTGGAAAATAATTTTTGTTGCAAACCCAGTATCGCTGCCATCGGGCAACCAAAGCGGCACCAAACCCGGCTACCCATTAAGGGGTAAAAGCCAACTCCAATTACACCACTAAATGCTGCCCCTATTGCAAAACCATACCAGGATCGCAACACATAACTGTCAATGAACAGGATGTTTTGCTGTCCTGAAAAATAACTAACTAACATCGTGCCCAATACAATTATTCCCAGCGAAGCCAATGTGTATTTGGCATCGTTATCCAGCTCCTTTCTTTTGAAAATAAAGATGGTTGAAATGATCAGTAAAAGAATGATGATAACGCCGATAGTAAATTGTGTTTTGGATATAAATGCACTATTGGATTGATCACCTAAAAATGTATAAATAACAGCAATGGTGGTGAGTGTAACAAACACCAAAACAATATGTATGCTCCAGCGTTCAAATTTCCAGGCACTGAGTTTTTTACTGGATAAATGGCGGAAAGGATCACCCGCTGTTTCTGCCAGTCCGCCGCAGCCGCATACCCAACTGCAGTACCAGCGTTTGCCATAAAAGTAGGTAAGGATGGGGGAAATGATAAAGATCATGGCCAGTCCAAACAGCAGCATAAATATTCCAAGGTTACCCCCGCCAAGCATTCCCTTTATATGCCAGTCTTCAAAAAAATAATAATTCAATGGCCACATGTTTTTGATGTCTTTGGAAAAATAGGGGAGTGTTGGATTGAGTTTGGTAAGTATTTCAGGAATTAAAAAAGCAAAGCCCAGTTGGAAAAACATTACGGAAATGGTTCGGATCAACTGGTATTTATTGTGCCGGTATTTGAGGATGAATTTATAACCGAAACCCAGGATAGCCATGGTATAGAGCGTGCCATACACAAACCACTGGCTGGCCGGATGCCCGTTTAAAAAATAACTCAGCGGATCAAAAAAGCCAACGAGTCCTGTATTTGTAGCGCCGTCCTTTCCCATGCCCAGGTATTCAGGATACCAA
Organism: Ferruginibacter sp.; assembly: GCA_031424955.1. GTDB lineage: Bacteria > Bacteroidota > Bacteroidia > Chitinophagales > Chitinophagaceae > Ferruginibacter. The sequence continues at coordinate 6,766 of JANPIJ010000439.1, forward strand.
TACAAAAATACATAGAGGGCAGTTAACACAATGCCGGTGCCCCAGCCCCAGGTTCCTTTGGCGGACATACTTTTGAAATATACCCCGTTATTTTTAATGCCTTCCGGCAGTTTTTTATAAGTGCTGCGGGAATAAATTACAATGCCTGCAAGAATTAAAATGATGGAGCCATACAACCAGGCAATCTTATTTGGAAAATGTATATTGAATAAAGCCAATACTAAAATAAATAAGCCAACCAGGCCAATACCAATGGATAGTTTCTGAATACCGTTTAAGTTATTTGGCTCAGGGTTGGCCAATGAAAGACTGGTAGTATGCTTATCCATAAATAGCAGGTATTAATTTGGAATGATCTTTTTCAAAAGCCGCCCTTATCTCCCTTTCATGAGTAATATAGAATTCGGGATCAAAATTCGCTTTTTTTAAATTGGAGATGACGGTGTCAACCGTATGCTGTTCTTTTAAGACAGTATCGAAAAATTCGTGGCGCATCCTGATACCAAAACTGTTGATGCCCAGGAAGGTTCGGGTAGTTTTGTGGTACGATATGCGGATGGCTTTTTTACCTTTTGGATGTTCCCAATAAAACTGTGCTTCATAGTCTTTGGGTTTTGCCCAAACCCAACCATAGGTTTGATATTCTATGTCGAGGAATTTGGCGGAGTTAAACCATGGACCGGGATCGTAGGCAGTTCTTTTTCCAAGCAGGGTTTTAGCAAGTGTTTCACCCATTATTCTGCCGGTGTACCAAACAGCCTCTACCGGTTTACGTAAGTCAATGGATTCATGCTGTTCAGCGCAATCGCCGATGGCATATACATCTTCTATATTTGTTTCCAGGTAGCGGTTTACTTTTACTCCTTTCCCCAGTTCAATTCCCGATTCCTGCAGGAAACTGATATTTGGGCTAACACCGGCCGTTAGTCCCACCACCTGGCATTCGATTGTTTCGCCTTTATCAGTTACTACGGCTCTTACAATGCTATTTTCACCGGCCAATATTTCCTTTAAACTGGTGGATAATCTCAGGTCAATATGATGTTCCCGGATATGGCGGTTGATCATTTCGGATTCGGCTGCCGGCAATATGCTGCCCCAAAAGCCCGCCTCCCTTACCAGCAGGGTAACCGGGATATTCCTGGAATGCAACATTTCGGTCATTTCAATACCAATCAATCCGCCACCCACAATTACCGCATGTTTGCATTTTTTGGTACAGGCTTCCAGGTATTCCAAATCCTGTTTGGAATACATTCCCATCACGCCTTCCAGATCCTGCCCCGGCCAACCAAATTTATTGGAGGTTGACCCGGTGGCGATTACTAATTTGTTGTAGGCGATGGTATTGCCATTGTCTAATTGTACCGTCTTTGAAGCCGTATCAATCTTTTGTACAAATGCATTGATCAGGCTGATCTTGTTTTTTTGCCAGAAAAAATTTTCATAGGGCTGTGTGTGCTCAAATTTCATGTGGCCCATGTACACATACATCAGGGCTGTTCTTGAAAAAAAATAGTCTGACTCGGCGGATATTACCGTAATGGGTTGATCGCTTTGTTTTCTAACCTCCCTGGCGGTGGTAATACCCGAGATGCCATTGCCAATGATTACAATATGTTCCTGGTTTTTATTCATTCTGATTCCAATTATAATCAAGGTAACCAATATCAGCATTTTTATCAATTTTTGTATTGGTAAACTGGTTTATAAAATCAATTGTTGATTTCCCATTCACCCTGAAATCACCTGCAAACCAATCAAAAATTTTAGATAGTTTAGGCTGGGTGGCACTCAACTGGTTTTTGCTGTTATCGGCTAAAAAAGCTGTTGCTGCATTGTTTAACTGATTTTCCAATGTTGCCGCTTCGTAAGCGGTATTCAATAATTTTGGACAGCTAACGGAAGCGCAAACAATGGTAAAATGAATCCTGGGTTCACTCATCTTTCTGAGAATACCATGCTCAATATTATTGAGGCTCATTTTATCTCCGCCAATTGAAAAAAACTTTTTATCCCATATTGTATTGATGAAAATAACGGACACCCCGGGATTGAGGTCCTTTATACTTTTTAAAGGGTAGTTATCGAGTATGAGCTTTACTGTAAATGCATTGTAGGCATTGATCCAGAATGACAGTGTCTCATTCCGGTTCCAGTTTTTACCAGGCTTTTGTTTGCTTAGAATGACGAGGTATTCTTCCAGTTTTGCTTTATCCGCTTTCATTGCTTTGTAATTTACCTTGCCACTGGTACTTACATACTTTTGTAGAAGGGCCGACCATTTTTCATGCGTAGGTGCCGAACTATTGGTCTTTTGCGCATTGCTGCATGCACTTAAAAAAATGCTGATGCACAATATGGAAATTATTCTTGTCATGATGCTTTGTTTTACGGGCAGCTTTTTTAATTGAATTTTTTAAAAGCCGGGCAACCGCCCGCTGTTGATTATTTTGAGCTGGTTAAACGAATATTATGTTCAATTCATCCGGATTCAACTTATTTCACTATACTTTATTTCTTTCAGCAAACCAGTACATATCATCATTTCAGTAGCTAACCGGAAAAGGTTATATACTGAAAAACTAAAGGTACAGTTTCAAATAAAAACAAAAATACCGGGCTGACAGGTGGGATCTACATTATTTGTTCTTTAGAGATAGATGTTTATTCAGTGAGGCAGAACTAACGCAAGTTCGGGTATAAAGGATGGGCAGCCCGGCTCCCTGCCTGTGGCGTACAAATAATACCTGCAAAAAGCAGGTATTACGATTCCTTTGGAATGAATGATAACGCACCTGGTTTTAACGATGCCTTCAATAAAAAGGATGGTGTTTTTTTGCTGCCGCTTATATCCTCACCGTTACCTTTACTTTTTGGCCAGTTACCTGTTTTTGGCCGGTAGTGATTTTTTCCGTTTTCGTTTCCAATTCCAGGTCGTATAAGATCAGGCCGGTTTCATCCTGGAATTTTTTAACGGCCGATAAAATGGTTTTTTCAAGCTGTGCTTTCTTTTCTTTTAACTCTTCTATTTGCATAATGATAGTTTTAAATCAATGATTAAATCAGGGGCCTGCGGTAATGGACAGCATTTGGTGCCCTTTTAGCCGGTATAAAATGAATGTTCTTTAAATGTACCTATTCCAATCAAAAAAAGCAAATGGGAAATGTCAATTTTAATCTGCGTGGATGGTCTAACCACCAATCTTATCCTCATCATTTAAATTGTGTAGTGCGATCACAAAAGAAATCAGGAAGGCTTTTCATTGCTGATCAATTGCAGCAGTGAGCCGGGAATGTCTTTTTCTTCGTCAATATCCTTCAGCGTTTCCAGCCGTCCTTCCATTATCCCGGCGTTTAGCAAGTCTTGCACGGTGTCAGCAAAAACTGAAGGGGTACCCCATTTTTTATTTACGAAAATACCGGGGAGGGGAGTGGTCATTCCCAATAAATAGTAGCCACCATCTTCGGAGGGCCCGATTATAACCCTATGAATGTTCAGCATATCAAAAGCGTTGTTGATGATCGCTTCATTTAGTTCCATACAGTCGCTTCCAATAATCAACAGTTTTTCATAACCTTCCATGAAAAGATCCCGGAAAGCTGTTGACATACGTTCGCCAAGATCGCCACGGGTTTGTAGTCTTTTTTGATATTGGTTATTATTCCACCTATCTGTCAGGTCAATATGATCGGAATAAAATAAAAATTTATCACAGGAAAGATCCCTGGTTATATGGCGGGTATGTGACAGTAATTGATTATAAATAAGGAAAGCTTTTTCATCGCCCATGGTTTTGGCAAGCCTTGTTTTTACTTTGCCTTTTACCGGGTTGCGTATAAAAATGATGAGCCCCGATTTCATGATAATGTCAATTTATACTGCCTGGCTGAACCTGCTGAGAAAAGTGTTTTGGTTGAGCATGAACTGATCGCTTTACCCGATCGTTTTCTTTGGGACAAGGCGTTTTACTGCCGACAGTGAGCCGTAAATATTTCATCATGGACCATTACCTATCGACAGGGTATCATCCTTGATATATACAAGATGCCGGGATCAAAACCAGGGGATTCTCTTTTATCAACTTTACTCCTCTGCCTGTTTGTGAAAAAGATGTCCACGCCCAAACGCTTACTCGTGCATTACCAGTATAGGAACTTTGCTGCGATAGGTGAGTGCTTTAGTGTGACTTGATTTAAATAGTTTATCTGTAAATGTTTCATTCCGGCGTATCAAAATCATCAGGTCAATTTCCTTGTCTTCAGCAAACAGGTTGATCGCTTCGTTTACATCGTATAACCTCATAAAATAAAATTCAGGGTGGTAGGCCTCAAACATTTTAAAGAGGTTTTGTTTCTCGTTTTCGTAATTGGTGGTGAGGGAGATATAATGATCCTTATCTACGTTTACAATATGTAACTGTGGATGGAATACACCCAGGAAATCCTTTATTGGAACAGATGGAGTGGTCTTAACAACGTTTTTGAAATCAGAAGTCAGCATCACATTTTTTATTTCCTTAAAGGATGCTTTTTCCGGAACGATTAACACAGGGCAAACTTTGGTTTCAACCATTTTAAGTGTATTGCTTCCAAAGAAAACCTGCGCCAGCGCTGATTTGCCTGTAATGCCCATGATTACCAGGTCCGCTTTCCGGTGACGAACCGCTCTTTCTAATCCAGGTACAAAATCATCATCAATATGCGCCAGTATATCTATGTCTAAAATATGTTTAGACATTAAATCATTTTTAAGTGCTAAAAGGCTCTCGTTTGCAGCAGCTTCTTCTGCAGGTTTTGAAAAACTGTGGTAAAGCAACATATTAACGCCGTGATGGCCCACCAATAAATCGGCAGCATAATGGGCGGTATGTATGGAAGTAGATGAAAAATCAACCGGAACGATTACAGTATTCATATTTGCAATATTAATTTAAAATAAAAAATTATGATGAGGGAAACCTGGTAATTCTGCTAGTATAAGATTTTTTTTCAAGTGGAAATTAGTAAAAATAAATGTAAACGATCCAATTTTTTTACAGGTCCCGTTGTTTGTAAAATAAATTATCCGGTATTAATCAATAGCCTTAACAAAACTGGCTGGCAAGCTTTTTTCATTAGTAATAACCATGCCTTTACCCGATCACCCGGTTCCTTAACAAAATACTTCTACGGTATAAACGCCGCTGCTGTTTTTCAATACCTTCTTACTGCTAAATCCATAAGGTTGAGGTATGTCTTCCAGTAAATGAAAATATTGACAATTCCTGCCCAGTGCTTCAAATACCAGTGTGAAACGAATGAATTCATTTTCCACAAAATGAAAGGTCCATTGCGGCATGATGGAAATATTGAAATTTTTGATCAGTTTACAGCGCCTGCCAGTATCTTCTACCAAAAAAGTACTGGGCCATATACGCACCCCGGTTGGTTCATCGGTAAAATACCTGCAATGCACGATGGTGCATTCTTCCGTATTTTGATCTGTCAGTTCCTTAACTGCATCATCAATTTCTACCTGTGGCCGGGCTATGGATATATTGCTCATGGGTGAATAATAACAGAAGTATTTATTTTAAATAGTGATGTAAAAATAGCAATATCGAATGTATATCATTCCTCATTTTCCGCAGGAGGGAAAATCCTTTCGGGCAATTGTTTTTTAGTATTGGCGCCCATCTTTTTTAATTCTTCTATTTTGTTGATAATATTTCCCCGGCCGATACCCAACTGCCTGAATGAGGTGTCATAAGCCTGTTGGGCATCCTGTAATTTTTTACCTACCAGTTCGAGGTTTTCGATAAAGCCCGCAAACTTATCATAGAGTGCGCCGGCTTTATTGGCGATTTCAATGGCGTGCTGGTTTTGCTGTTCCACTTTCCACAGGTCGGCAATTATTTTTAACACTGCCAGCAGGTTGGTGGCACTTACCAGCATAATTCGTTTATCATATGCATACTTCCACAATTGCAGGTCTGTTTTTACTGCTTCCAAAAAGGCGGGTTCAATGGGTATAAAAAGCAATACATAATCGAGGGCCTGTGCATAATGCGGATAGTTTTTCCGGCCCAGGCCGTCAATATGGTTGCGGATGGATTGTACATGGTCTTTCAGTAATTGCTTTTGAACAGCAACATTTTCCTCCGCAACATATTGTTCCCAGGCAACCAGCGACACTTTGGAATCAATGATAATCTTTCGCTGATCGGGATAAATAACGGTAACGTCCGGCTGCAACCCCCTGCCATTTTCATCTTTAATGATATTGCCTGCATTGTCCCGGATAAATTCCTGGGCCAGGTATTCTCTTCCTTTAGTAAGCCCGCTGTATTCCAAAATGCTTTCCAATATCATTTCGCCCCAGTTTCCCTGTTGCTTATTGTTGCCTTTTAAAGCTGTGGTCAGGTTATTAGCTTCCTGGCTTACCTGCTGGCTCATTTCAATTAACCGCTGCACTTCTTTACCCAATGTAAAACGTTCCTTGCTTTCCTTATCATAAGTGTCATCTACCTTTTTCTTAAAGTCTACCAATTCTGTTTTCAGCGGATCAAGAATGGCCTTCATTTTTTCTTCATTCACCTGGGTAAATTTGGCGGTTTTTTCATCCAGTATTCCTTGTGCCAGGTTGCGAAATTCAAAGCGGAATTTTTCGCCAATTGTTTCCAGTTCTTCCTTTTGGCTGGCTAATTTTTCATTGGCCGATTCGCACTGGGTTTGCAGGATGGCGAATTGGGTTTGTATGGCCTGGTGTTTTATTTGAAGCTGTTGGTATTGATCAAATTCCTGTTGTAAAAATTTGTTGGTGCTTTCTGCCTGTGTAGCCCGGGTTAGTAATTCGTCTCTTTCTTTTTGTTGCAGGATTCTTTCCTGTTGTAATTGCAGAATGGTTTGTTGTTCCTCCCGCAACCGCTCATTAGCTGAAACTAATTGCTGCCGGGTATTAGCCTGTATAAAATATGCAATGGTAAGCCCGATGATAAGGCCGGCTAAAAATAAAAGAATATAAGTGGTCATTTTGTAAATGATTTGGTGCAAGATAAGCGGTATAATTATCAGCAATTTTTAAAGGAGAATATTTTTTAATTGTCGTTCTGCCCGTAGGCACAGGCCGCGGCCTGTTTCTACAAATCATCATTCGCTCCAAATCATTATCTATTCAAAATTTTAATCTGCTATTTAGTACTTAATTTTAAATGTCAAATGAATTCCAAATTTTAACGATGTACAAAGAAATCGCACAAATTGAGCCAAGAGAAATTGTAAAAGGGTACAAGGCAAGATTCATCCATACTGCCACCATGACCATCGCTTTTTGGGAAGTGGAAGCTGGTGCGGTAATGCCGGTACATCAGCATATACATGAACAAAGCAGCCAGGTATTGGAAGGTAAATTTGAATTGACGATTGATGGAGAAACCCGCCTGTTAGAGCCAGGCTTTATTGCCCTCATTCCGCCCAATGTACCACATGGCGGGGTGGCCATTACGGATTGTAAATTATTGGATATTTTTTCACCGGTAAGAGAAGATTATAAATAAAACATTATGGAAATTTCATTGAAAGGAAAGCAGGCACTGGTAGGCGGAGCCAGCCGTGGACTTGGAAAGGCAATTGCCTTACAACTGGCCAGGTGTGGCGCCGCAGTAACGCTAATGGCAAGAAATGAAGAAAAGCTGAAAATGGTAATGGCTGAATTATCGGTGGAGGCAGGCCAGCAACACAATTACCTGGTGGTGGATTTTGCTGATTTTGAACAGTTCAAAGCCACTATATCGGCCTGGTTTCAGCATCATACCATTGATATTTTGATCAATAATACAAATGGTCCTGCCGCCGGTGGCGTATTAGAAAAATCAACAGATGATTACCAACGTTCCTTCGACCTGTTGTTTAAAACGGTCTGTCATTTAACGATGGCAGCCTTACCGGGAATGCAGGCAGCAAAATATGGCCGCATCATCAATCTTTCTTCCATCACGGTGAAGGAACCTTTACAAAGTTTAGTGCTGTCCAACAGTATACGTTCGGCTGTGTTAAGTTGGGCTAAAACACTGGCAAGAGAAACTGCCCCAATGGGAATAACAGTCAACAATATACTAACCGGCTATTTTGATACGGAAAGATTGAATGAAATACATAGCGTACAGGCTGCAAATAAAGGCATTGGCTTGGATGTTTATAAAAATTCGATGAAGACTGAAGTGCCGGTTGGCAGGTTTGGTGAGCCGATGGAATTCGCGTACCTCGTAGCATTCCTGGCTTCAGATTATTCATCATACATAACCGGCGCAAACATCCCAATAGACGGTGGATTGCTGCGGTCAATATAATAATTCAACTTTTCGCTTTAATTGTTGGCGACTGGTTTCTTGGAAAAAATGGGACTGGTAAAATTATCCGTATTAAGCAGTATTAAATTAAGCAGTAAAATTTCTTTTTCTCACTATACCATTGCAGTGTTTAAACAATTGTATGCTTCCTGCGATATTTGTTTATACGACTTTATCACTATGTTATCTGTTGCCGCTTCGTCATTTTTCATTGTGGCAATTGTTTTCTTAAAATCGTCAATATTTGCAAAACTGTGCAGGGTGATGCCCACGTTTTCGTTTTCCGTTACGGTCTTGTTGTTTAAAATAATATAGTTTACCAAATAGTACTTCATAGCCTTATGTATAGATTTCAAAAAATAATTGAATTCAGTTATTGTAGCAGCAAAATTCGACTATCAGTTGTGAATATTATTAGGTATTTATGACAACCTTATGTAGAATTATTTCTAACGATTATAATTTAAAAAAATTGCTTTTTGTTGTTTATAAACAGCGTTTGCTCCTCTATTTTCATTTTGATTAATTTTTCTTTCGCTTTGGGTGAAAAATATTCGACAAGGGTATCCCGGCAAACTGGCGGATGGTGTTCATTTGCCCTGTAATGAATGTGGCAGATTTAGATAGAAGAGACCGCGTTTTAAAATCAATATTTGGCGATATTACCCGGGTAGCTTAAATATTGGATTAATTTTTTTTGTATTTATTTTTCTCTTTTTACAATAACCTTTCAGAAGCGGCGTTAATACCTTGGTTTTTCATAGGATATTGGATTTTAAAACGGGCTGAATTTCTATTCGGGCCCTTTTTTTTTGCCCCCCATTGAATGAAAAGCCTTCCTGGCCGCTGTCTGACCCTGATATAGTCAAAAATCATCGGTAAAAAAAGTTCTCTGCGGAATAGTCAATGAAGCCGGTGGAATAATAACGACCATAAGAACCAATCAATTCACTTCAATCTCATCTACAAAAAGCCAGGCCGGGTTAGATGCTCCCGGGTTACCTGCCGGAATAATACCGAAATTTTTCACCACAATATGGAGGTACCTGCAATTTTGTTTGCTTTCAATTACTATAGCCCGGCTACCTTTTTCTTTTAACGCATCAATGGTCTTTGTTTCTACGGGAGCATTTATTGCCAATGACGATGTGGGGTCAGCAACAGGTAAATAAGTTACCGTTACCTGCGATGGTAAATAGATCCAGCTACCTTCCTGCTCCAGCACTTGAATCGTTATTTTATTGATGGCAGTTATAGTGCCCAGGTCAATGGTAGCATTTAGATCTGTGCCGTTAAAGCCTAAAAACTCCGAAGATCTCGCAAGTCCCTTCTCGTTTTGAACACCGTCAATCAATGTAAATGCGCCGCTGCCGGGATAAGCCGCCGCAGGTTGATTTACCAGCGATATTTTTGCACCGGTAGCTTTATGGAATGAAAATTTTTGCTCCAGCCAGCCACTGATGATTTTGTTATCCGGGTCAGACAAAGCAGCGGCATAGGTGCCGGAACGGGTTACCGCTATTGGCTTTTCATAATTACGGGATGCATTATTGGTTAACCCTTCTACATAAACAATTTTGTTACGGGTGCTTTTGCTTTCCAATTTCCAGTACACTTCATTGTTTTTTTCTGAAGGAACAATGCTTGTCTGCAGGTCGTAATAAGCCCTGCTATAATTTGTTCCCCAGAAATCAAACCGCTTCATCAGTCCGGGTATACGGCTTTCAAAATATTTCCAGTTTCTTTTTTCTTTTGGGCTCCACAATACTTCCGCCAATGCACTCATTCTCGGGAAGATCATGTATTCCAGTTTCTTTGGGTTATTCATGTATTCCGTCCACACATTACCCTGGGCGCCCAAAATATGTTTTGCTTCCAGCGGGGTTAATTGGGCAGGGATAGGTTCGTAGCCATATACTGTTTCCAGTGGCAGGTAACCGCCAATCGTTACAGAGTCTTCATTTTTACTTTGACTATGATCCAGGTAACAATGACTTCCCGGTGTCATGATCACGTCATGGCCTTGCTGTGCAGCCAGTATTCCTCCTTCTTCGCCCCGCCAGCTCATTACAGTAGCGTTAGGCGCCAGGCCGCCTTCCAGTATTTCATCCCAGCC
>JANPIJ010000440.1:0-17460 GCA_031424955.1 Ferruginibacter sp.
GTAAAGGCGGCTTTTTCGTGCAGGTATACGCCGTAGCTATCGAAGCTATTCCATCCCATGGGCGGTGTTTGCGCAAGAGGCTCCTTTGAGATTTGAGATTTTTTTGCGGTGGTGCAGGCGCACAGATTCATTATTAATATGCCGGTAATAATCAACTTGATTTTCATTTTTCTACCTTTTTTTTTTCAAAAATATTTTTCAGAGCTTGCCTAAGTTTCCCTTCAACTTTTTTTTAGCCGCTTCATTTTATTTCGTACCCGGCAATTCCGGATTGAAAGAAATATTTTCACTTTTTTATCTGCCTGGTTTTCGGGCATGGATTTCAAAATTTTTTCTGGTGCCGCTTTTTTGACGGATGCGTTGCAATTCGTCCTGCAATTCTTTTACGATTTTAGGATAGGACGCCGCTACATTTTTACGTTCCGTTTTATCAACAGACAGATTGTACAACTGTCCATGTTTGGACAAGCCTGTTTCAATTTTTTTATTCCTCAACCAATCCGGTACGGGTTTTTCCTGCGGCGCAATGTATTTCCATCCGCCTTTGCGCAATGAGAAAGTGAATGATTCCTCCAGCATCATCTTTCTTCCCATCTTCGATTGGCCCAACAAGACGGGTAAGGCATTTTCACTATCGGGGGCCGCATCTTTTGGCAGTGGAACGCCGGCAAGCATTGCCAACGAGGCAACTATATCTATTTGCGAGAACAATGCATTGGAAACGCCCCGTTTTACTTTTGCCGGCCAATGTACAATCATGGGCACACGGGTGCCTCCTTCAAATGCACTGTATTTACCGCCCCGGTAAGGTCCCGATGGTTGATGTGCCCCCACCAGTTTTTCCGCTTCATCATCGTAGCCATCGTCCAACACGGGCCCATTGTCGCTGCTGAATATGACAAGCGTGTTTTTGTCTAATCCTTCTTCCTTTAGTGTTTTCATGATGGCCCCCGTGGCCCAATCTAGTTCTGCAATCATATCACCACGGCGGCCCATGTTGCTCTTTCCCACAAACCGTTCATTGGGTGTGCGGGGCACATGAATATCGGTAAGGGAAAAATAAAGAAAGAAAGGTTGGCTCTTATGGGCTTTTATAAAGCTTTGCGCTTTTTCGGTAAAAGTAATTGCCATGTCTTCATCACGCCACCTGGCCTTGCGGCCACCGTTCATAAACCCGATGCGGCTGATGCCGTTGATGATGATATTACTATGTTGCGAGTCGGCTTTCATCTTCAACAGGTCTGGACGCTCAAGGCCGGTGGGTTCATCCCCAATCTTTCCTTTATAGCTAACGGCTATAGGGTCATCCACATCAAGATTATAGACATTGTGATTCTCAACATAGACGCACGGAACCCTGTCGGTGGTGGCGGGAATGATGAAGGAATAGTCAAAGCCCACTTCAAGGGGGCCGGGCGAAACTTTTTTGTTCCAGTCAATGCTGCCGATGCCCAACCCGAGATGCCACTTACCAACTACTGCCGAAGTGTAGCCGGCACTTTTCAAAAGCTGTGGCAAAGTTTGCGAATGAGGCTTTATCAGCAACGGAGCATCGCCGGGCAGAATGGCTGCATTGTTGCGAAAAGCATACATGCCTGTGAGCAACGAGAAGCGGGACGGAGTGCAGGTGGCCGCAGTGCAATGCGCATCGGTGAAACGCAAACCATTCCTGGCGAGGGCATCTACATTGGGCGTTTGTACACCCTTGGCCCCATAGCAGCCAATATCACCGTAGCCCAAATCATCCAAATAGATAATGACAATATTCGGCTTATCCTTCGATGGAAGCTGCTGCGCAAAAACATCCTTTTCGCAGACAAAAATTAGCGAGAAAAAAAGATACCAGATAACTTGATTACTTTTCATACTAAACACCTATTTTAATTTTTTCGCCGCCCATTGGTTATCGGCTAACAGAATAGTTTACCAGTCATCAATCCCAAGCGGCCTTTTGACATCTAACAGCCATGTTCTTGAAAAGGTAAAGAGAGACTAAAATCATGTTCGAATAGCTAAGCTAAGGTAAAGCAGCAGAATGATTGAAAATCAAAAAAGGGTCCCCGCGACCAGGGAACCCGGATACTTGCTATATGAAAAAAATGGAAAATGATTGTTTCACTGCTATTGGTTTTAATAAAAATATCAGAAGAGGCGCAATAGTATGCGAAAAAATAAAACCCAAACCACCCATTGCTTAAATCTTTTCTTTTGCCATAACCTTTTTATATTTTTTGATCCTGTTGTTCTTTATAATGCACCGTTGATAGACTTCTCAGTTTTTCAGCAGCCCATTCTGGTGAAATATCCCGTTGAGGATTAGCCAGCATTTCATAGCCTACCATAAATGCACCCAATATATAGTTCGGCCAACCCATATCAGTTGGTTGAACAGTGGACACGGACGATGTAAAATGCTCCTGAAAATCCACAGCATACAAATGAATTTGGTCGTCCTGTCGTTTGCTCACCATTTCATAAATAGCCTTGTCAATGGCCGCCGGCAATACAAAACCTTCGTTGTAATCGGTATGCTCACCAATTATATTCACCCGACCTGGTGAACGAACTATAAGTGGTTCGCCTTCGTAAAGCGATTTGAAAGTTTCCTGAATAATTTCAGTATTCATAGTAAATTTTTTTTTAAACTTTAGAAAAGCCTCCCGTAGAAACAGGAGGCAACGATTGCTATATGCTTACTTTAATGGTAAGAAAATTGAAGACATCCGATCTTTATCAAGGTTTTAGATTGTATTTTCCAGCAAAAACCTCAACCATCGCTTTACCCGCCAGGTTTGTTCTTGCATATAAATGATTAAATTCTATTTTCTGCTTATTCTCAAATATTGAAAAGTCTTTCCTGTTCACCCTCATTTTTTTTACGAATTCTAATTAGATTTTTTTAAAGGGTAATTTGGATCCTCTGTATGCTCGTTTACCAGAATGGCTTTCATTTCAACCACCCTATTAGGGTACTTTGCAGATACGTCATTTTGCTCTGATGGGTCGTTCTCAAGATTGTACAATCTTAATACAGTGCTTGCAGGAGTAAAGAGGTTTAACTTAACTAACTTCCAGTTTCCTTTAAGCACTGCCTGTTTACCACCCTGCTCATTGAATTCCCAATATAGATTATCGTGTTTTTTTTGAGTTTTACCCAAAAGCTCAGGAAAGAATGAAATGCCATCCGTTCTGTTTGGAGCAGCAACACCAGCCAATTGAGCAACCGTGGGCATAACATCCCAAAAAGCGGATATATGGTTACTTACCTGCCCTGGTTTAATAGTACCTGGCCAGCAAGCTATCATTGGCACTCTTATACCTCCCTCATAAAGATCTCGTTTGGTACCTCTTAAACCCCCACTGCTATTGAAAAATTTTGGGTCGTTATTTCCTTCGGAATGTGGACCGTTATCACTTGAAAATATAATTATAGTATTCTTGTCGATTCCAAGTTCTGATAATTTTGCTCTAAGCCTCGCAATATCTTTATCCAGGTAAGATATCATTGCAGCCAGGCCTTTTTGCGCATCAGGCCAATCTTTGGATGTATACATACCGTAATTGGGAACTTCCATTCCGTGTTCAGCTTTAACCAATGTATACTCATTATTGGCATGTGGAATGGTGAAAGCAAGATATAGGAAAAAGGGAGACTTGGAATTTTTCTCTACAAATTCAAGTGCCTCATTTGCAAAAAGATCGTGTGAATAAATTTGTTTATTGGTAGAAGCGGAACCAACACCTTTTGAATAGCCCTCATTAGAGGTAATTATTTGGTTGGCCATGGGAATTCTAACATCATTTCGATGAAGGTAATCTGGGTAATAGTTGTGCGCCCTCATTTGATTTAAGTATCCAAAAAAATAGTCAAATCCATTTTTTCCCGGCGTTCCAGTGGTACCTTCATCACCCATACCCCATTTGCCAATAACACCAGTCTGATAACCAGCACCTCTTAGAACGGTTGCTATTGTGGTATCTGTTTGATCTAAATCAACAGTAGGTTGATTACCCCTTATTTTTGAATTGCCCGTATGTAACCCAGTCAATAAAACACATCGTGACGGAGCGCAAACCGGACTTCCTGAATAGTGGCGTGTAAATCGCATACCATCTGCCGCCATTTTATCTAAAGCTAGCGTCTTTATTTCTTTTTGCCCATAACATCCTAAGTCACCATAGCCCATATCGTCAACGAGAATGTAAATGATATTAGGTTTTAGTGCTTTTTTAAGTGATTTAGATTGACTATGAGCAACACTAAACAATACAAAGGAAAAGACTAGAGCAAAGCTTATTTTTTTTATCATTTGAGTTTCTTTTTTAAAGTCAAAAGCGTGAATTGCGACCACCGAATCAATCCTTTTTTTCTTTTACTGTCAATCCACTTAAACGTTTACTTCAAGCAACGTACTTTGCACCAGGCTGCCCCTGAGATTGCCAATTTTTTTACTATTATTAGCTTCCCCTACAACCACATAATAGTCGCTGCCACCATCGGGTACAGAAAACTGGTGTTCTGTTCCATTAACCCTGATAACGTTTAACAATTCATCATTTGCCGTAAAAACTTTTACCAATTGATTGCTTTTATTGATTTTTAAGCGTGGAAGGAAATACCGGAAGTTACGCCCGTCATTATCGGTCTGTTTAATAGTGAACGGCCATCCGGGAAACTGGTCATTGTCTGAAGGCTGGTCCTTATCAGCCAGGAAACGGTAAGCATCCATTATTATATGTCTTGATTGAAGATCGAAAGTAATTATACCAAAGCCTGATGCTTTATTTTGGGCCTGTATATACCGGTCTTTATCCTGCCACTTATCTGTTGGATTGCCAACTGCGTAAATGAAATTATTATTCCCAAAAACATCTACATAACTACCAGTATTTGGTAAACCATGGGCGGGCCGGTCAGTATATCGAGCCTTTACCAAATCAGGTTGCCCATAACGAATGTACCCTGTTGAAATTGCAGGTGTACAAAAAGTCCAGCCCCCATCCCTTTTTTCATCCACGCTATATTGCACAATGAATGGCAGATGTTGATCGCCATTAATGTGAAAAGC
The DNA here is from genome assembly GCA_031424955.1 of Ferruginibacter sp. GTDB lineage: Bacteria > Bacteroidota > Bacteroidia > Chitinophagales > Chitinophagaceae > Ferruginibacter. Next base: position 5,070 of record JANPIJ010000440.1, read on the forward strand.
ATACCCTTTTCTTAATATTTTAATCACCTTGTCACGTTGCTTTTTGGGCCATCCTCCGGAATCCATATCCCCGAACAAAAACATTTTGTCGTTGCCATGATGCGTACCAACATTAGCGAATAAAGTTTGAGACAGCAGTACTTTCATACTGGCTCCCTTCCAGTCTGAAATCCATTTTTCAATAAATTTCGTCTGCCTGTCTCCTAAAAATTGCAGGTCATTTTTTTCCAGTTCTTCCGGTTTAAGCGGCGTTTTTATATGATCAATTCTTCCTGAACCCTCTCTAACCTCTTCGGGACCCGATTTGAACATCCTATCGCTGATAATTGCGAAACTTACACCTCCATATACTATTTCTGTGTACCAGGTTGTTATGCCAGAGGGTAAACTAGTTTTGTCTGCACAATCGGGCATGTGCGCACAATTGGTACTATGCACGACATTAATCATTTCAGGCGACTGCACATATCCTCCATGTGCATCTTTCGCCCCTTGTACCGTCCATTCGTCCATAGGGACAGGTTTACCGCCTTCCCCCCATAAATTGCCGTGAAAAACATCATGATCATCCGGTGTACAAATTGTTGGTGCATTACTAATGATTTTACCAAAAGCCCAGCCGAACATATACCACTTACCCAGGTAACTTAAAATGCTGTCCTTAACGGGCGCCCTTTTAATGTCATAACCTCCATTTTCTTCATAGATCTGATCTCCGGAAAAAAATAATAAGTCGGGTTGATGCTTTTCTAAATTTTTTACCAACGGAGAATATGGATACGCCACCCATTGCTGACAAGTCAATCCTGCCACTTTTAGTTGCCCAGATACAGGTTCCGCTTTAATAATCCCGTCATATTTATAGGTCTTTCCTTCGTTTACATAGACAATTTGATAGGCAGTGTCTCCTTCAGCATTCCAATTGCCCACTGTAAAAACTCCCTGATAGGACGCTGTACCAATCTGTACCTTTTGAACCTCTTTCCATTGCCCTTGCTGTTTTACTTTCAATACCAGTTCCTTTTCATCTTCGTCGGAAATTGGAGGCATTTGAACGCTCATTTTAAGAGTGCTATTATGAAGGGTATACATCGGCCAAAGAATTGGCCCGAAACGCTGATTAGGTTTATCAGTTAATTTATCCCCTTTAAATTCAAGGTCCTTAAACCAAAACTTAGTTCCATTCTTGATTCCAATATTATTTGCCAAAGCAAAATATCCTGAAACATCCTGTTGTACCTCCATGCTGTGTTTCATCTTAATACCGGATGAACTCGCTTTTATGTTGATTCTCGTTGAAGATGAACTCCTGTTTACAAAACATTCAAATTCAATGTTGTCATACTTAAACCCCGCAGGCAGCGCAACTTTCTGATCGCCGATTACAAGATAACCAGTAGTAGAGATGGCTACAGCTAAACCCTTACCATAATAACACGCTGCTTTTACATCATTATCCAACTTGTCATTTATTCCTAACATAAATCCCGCTATTCCCACTTTTTCCAGACTATCGTCTTCAACGCCAAGAATAGTTTTAATTTTAAAGGACCCTCTGCCTTCATCAATGTGTGTAGTAAGAATATTTACCCTGGCATTTTCTAAATCACCACTAAAGGTGATTTTTCCATTCTTCAAAGACCAATCTTCTAAAGGGATAGCCCAAAAATCTTCCCCTAGCCATACCCTTTTCTTATTAGGTTGAAGAATAAACTTTTTGCTTGCACCCATTAAAGATGTTGTTCCCGCCATTGCCTTGTCAAGCCCGGCTAAATAAATTGAACTGATAGCAATGCTATATCCAAGCTTTTTTACAAAAATTCTTCTTGTCTGTTTCATATTAGTTTACAGAAATGTTTTATATTATCAAATAATTTAGTGCTAAGGAATTTTAGAATATCGGGCGCCTACTTTTCCACACGTCGCTAAAGGAACAGCAGGAGAATACACTTTCTGTCACTAATATTTTTTAAACAGATATGCTATAGCTGATAAAGGAAACAAATTTACCTTTTACAATACTTAAAATTGTGCCCGGGTAAGCAGTATGTATAATTAAGCAAATAAAAAGTATATCCCTATTTTCACTACCACGTTTATCCGATTTCTAATTCTAATCTGCCAGCACTTTACTTGAAAAATTCGTAATGTATTTTCTTTCTCGTTTTATCAAAATCTGCTTTGTTGCTTAATTGAAAAATAACTGACGAACGTGCATTCAATTTTGTTTCCAGGGATTTTTTCTTTGCTGTAAAACTGGTACCATTGCTATTCACCATCTTTAAATTTTCTGTTGGAATATTGGACAGTTTAATTCCAAGTGGCTCATTATTCCAATTGAATAAGGCGAGAAAAACCCCTTGTTTGTTGGTGCCAAGCATAATGCTAAAGGCATCATCCTCCTTCCTGGATTTGTCCCATAAATCCACAGGTACGAACCGTTCGCATGTTTCTATCGAAAAAGCTTTTTTAACCAGCTCTTTCCGTTCAGGTCGAAGCAGGTTTAAATCATCACTGGCTAATTTAATTCCACCGAAGAGCGTCAGATAATCTACCCACATACCGGCTTCGTTGATTGTAACATCGCCGCCAAATTTATTTCTGCCCTGTGCCCTGGTTGAATCTTCATCATCTTTATTTCTAACTACGATATAATCGGCATCGGTTTGCACAACCGATTTGTTTAAAAAGAAATTCCCTGCATTTTGCAATGCATGCGTGCGGTACGATTCAAATCGGGGGTTGATATCCGGACCTGTGCGAAGACCATCAACCAAACCATAGTTGGGGCCAAACACGGAAGAGCATCCAAGAAAAAATGCATCGCCGATACCTTCACGCATGGCTTTTAATCCTGCACGGGACCTTTCCATACTCGTCATCGTAGTATCAAAAGCAACTATTTTTAATAATGCAGGATCCTTTTGTTGGGCGAAAATATTCCGGTCTAAACCGTACCATAAGAAATCCACTTTAATGTATTTGTATCCCCAGTCACTAGTCATGGTTTTTAATACATTCCTGATGTATGCACATGCGGCGGGGTTGGAATAGTCAAAGTAGACCCTTTTCTCAGCTTTTCCGTTTCTTGAGTAGGCACTAAAAATAGTATTGCCATCCTGGTCTTTTAAAAACCAATCAGGGTGTTTTTTATAAACGTTTGCTTCGCTTATTCCTCTAAATCCATCTAAGTGCAATCCGGGTATAAACCCGTTATCAGTAATTAATTTGGCTACGCCTTTCATCCCGCCAGGAAGATTGCTCCTGGTTTCCAGATAATCGCCACGGGTGACCCACCAGCTTGCGTCTAATTGAATAACATTGGCACCAACATTTAATGCTTTTATCTGCTGCATATTGGATTTGATGTCTTCAATGGTGAAATCGTGCCCGAAATAATCCCAGCTTCCCCAACCCTTCCATTTTCCAATTTCTTTTGGTGTGATGTTGTGAACTTTAGCTATTTGCTTGCCATAAGAAAATAGCATATCCTGCCAATTGTTACCCTCTTCAATTATAAATTTTTCAAACTGCAAGGTTTCGCCGGGTTTAATGGGTTTGCCTTCTCCTTCGGCAGAAATAGTAATTCCTTCTTCTTTAGTAAAAGAGATGGAGGCTCTGAAAATCTCCCAGGTAAGAATACCGACTTTAAAAAATTTATTATCACCGGATTTTGCAAGAAAAACAGATTCGGTGGCAGTTTGCTTATCGTTGTAACCAAATTGTTGAATGGGATTGTGGCTCATATCGTACCCAGCATACAAAAACTTTGAATTCGTGTTGAATTGGGGCAGGTTATTTAGCTGTATAGTAATATCCCTGATCACCTCCGTTTTATTACCCTTGTTGGTTATCGTTATAGAGAAAAATTTTGTGTGCCTGTTCCACTTTTCAACTGTGAAACCTGATGTTACAGTTTCGCTGTTTGATGCAGTTCTTACCTTAACGGTCAACAAATCGTCTGCGCTGTAACTATTGGTAACGAAGCCAACAACAGAAAGAGCAACGGTGATAATTTTTAGAAACATCTGGTCTGTTTTAATGAAAATAATATTTTGAAAATAGCTGTTGGAAATTGACAAAGGCTGTTGAGGTTAAAATTAAAAAGACGAATACATTCAAACGTTTTCATTTGATCATTTTGTTATTCCGGCCTGGTAATTCTTTACCCAACCTATCTCGGCATCTACCTCAGCCTGGAAATTTTTCCAATGAAAATTATCTTCTGTTATTGCCAGGTGACTGGGCTGAATGTGCGCATCGGTTACCGCAACTAAATTTCGCCATTGCTGTTGCGCCTCTTTAATATATGTAGCTGCCTCTGCCTTTTTATTTTGATTCAATGCTACTGCTGTACGAATTTTCCAGGCAAAATAAATACCCAGGTAAGCCCAGGCTTTCACATCTTCTATTTCGCATTTAAGCGTTTCGTTAGAGGTTGAAATGCTGTTCACAATTTTTAACGCCTGTTGATTATCTGCTTCGAGCGCAGCAGCCAGTTGAAGCGGAGTCACCTTTGTTCCAAAGCTTTTGCTTCCATCTCCAAATTCTTTTATGCTGACAAAGTTGGGTTCAATGGGGTCAGCGTTTATTAATTCATCTAACTTAATGAACGTGCGTTTTTTGCCAATGAATCCTTCGATATATAACGAGTGGTCCCAGGTAAAATCAAAAAACTGACCTATACGCTGGGTGGTACGGGTTGATAGTTTGTAGGCATTAACCATTTGACTGCCGGTATTACCTGAAAAACGCTGGTTAAATGCATTGGCAAAAACAGCATCAGTTGTGGCAGGATCATACAACAACCTGCCCCATTGTTTGTAATACAACCATTCCCTGTTAAAGGCGTACTTCCAGTTTACATGCGGGTGATTGGGTTTGTGATAAATGTCCTTGGCCGGGATATAACATTCAGAACCGATAAAATAACCGCCAACATAATCCTGCCCATTCACTTTTATGTGTTCTCTGATGAAATCCGGTTCTGCCCATCGCAGCCTGAAGAAATCTTCGTTGCGAATCATCCATGCCATTTTATGGTGTGTGGGTGCAGGGTTTGTCCAATATTGGCTACCCGTGCCTCCGCCGTGCGCTTTTATCAATGTTGTTGATGAATGCCCGTGCGACCAATTAAATTTGAGCTCCACCATTATGGGATTTTCAGGAGTATCGAGACCTGAACCATCAATAGCGTCACGATGGGGCTGATGATTGCCTGAAAGCGCTGCACGATAGATGAACTTAATTTTACGATCCGCTCGTTTAATACCATCAAAGAAAGTTTTTTTAATCCATGCTGTTTGCACCTCCCCTTCCCATTTCTGCATGGCTTCACCCATTGTTACGCCAAGACCCGTCAGGTCAGGATATTCGTTTATCACCTGGGTAACTGATTCACGAGTGTATTGCTCAATTTGTGGTGAGGATTTTCCATCTGCCCACAGTCCTGAGTTTCCTTCACCATAGTTTTGTACAAAGCTTTTTGAAACGATAATGTTCCAATTAATCATGTAGGTTTCAATGCCTCTTTCTTTTGCCATTTTAAACAAGCCGGTCCAGAAGGTTTTCCACTCCTCCAGTTCAGCATCGGAAAATTGCGTGGCTTTGGGAAAATTTTTTGCTTTTATCATATACGGAAAAGGGTGCAGGCCCCATAAGGTGAGCACGTTGAGCCTGTTTTCGGCCATCATGTCCAGGAAGTCTCTCCACATGTTGAGGTCTTTGCTTAGTTCGCTATTTGCCTGCAGCGATTCATTGTCTCTGTATGAATGCCAGGGCAAATTGTATTTGATCGCCCTGAATGCAAAACGAGGGTTGACAATTTTGGGCACAACTTTGTTGATGCCTTTCTGCATTTCAATTTGTTCGGCCACATCAAAAAGCCCATACATAGCACCAGATTTTTCAATTGCAGTAATAAGAAAATTGTTACCAGTTTTACTAATACGATACCCTTCCTTTTTTAGTTGAGCATCGCTGTTTGGGTTCACAATTTTCAACCGAATTTGTTCCTTTCCGGTTGCTGCTGAGTTTGAGACAAGTTGGGTGCTGACATTTAGTTTTTTTAATGCAGCCTCAATTTTCGAAGCTCCAAAAACCTCCATTGGCGACTTCTTATCGATGGCGATGGAAATCCGGTTTTTAATGGACTTGCCTGCCTGCGCAAAAAGCATGTTCGCTTCACCAAAAATGAGGAAGCCCAGTAAAAATATACCCGGTTTAATTCTATTAATCATCTTTATCATTTTAGCGTAATTAAAAGGTATTGAAATTGATTTTTGTCGTCTACATTTTATAGAATTACAAAGAGGCTTATCCCCGGTTCACTTCCACCTTATGCAGATAAATATTTTCAGCATTGTTTTGAATAGTGATATTGGCGTTTTTATTATCCGGCTTTAATATCCCGTTTTTAATTTCTATCACCTTTGTATTCCATTTGTTTTGCCCTTCACATTTTACAAGGTGGGAAGTGTTGTTGATAATGATATTGAAATCTTTACCTTTTGCATCGTAATAAGTGACGCTCACACGAATGCTTTTGTTTTTGCAACTTTCTAAAAACACGGGATTTAAACGAAACTTCATCTGCTGGAGGGCAGGCAGTACCCGGGCCCAGGCGCCAAAACGTTGTTCATCGGGGCCAATTTTAATTACGCCTTTGCCATAACTGTTGTCGGGCAAACGCTCCATCAAAAAGTTATAGTCTCCCGTAAAATATTCCAGTTTTCTATTTACTGCAGGTATTTTATTTACAGCCAGGATAGTGTCATTTTCTCTAAAAGCTACCCACGCTCCCGGTGATTTAGCTGGCTTATCGTGAAAGCCTGCATATTTTTTAGCAAAAAGAATAGATTCGGTAAATTCTCTCTGATAATTCCGGTTGTCGCCATCTTTGTAATTTACTCCGGTGCTGTTATATGTTCCGTCGATTGCCACCTGCATGTCTGTAGAATATATTCCGATGTAGGACACGCCGCAATGAAGGTTAAATAACTGGGTCCAGTAAAACCACTGTGGAGGACTGCACCAGCGGTCGTCCGTTTTTCCGTGGTGGCCCCATGCAGATGCCCAGGGTTCGGCGTATGCCAGGGTTTTACCAGAGCGGCAATCTTCATAAAATATTCTATACTGTCTTTCTACCCCGGAAGAGTGTGGCTCAGCCTCGCTGGAGGTATGGAACCAACAAAGTTTCCCGCTCCTGAAATCTTTTTTGTACCTGGCTTCAAGCTTCTCATTAATTGTATTTCTCACGAATACTTTCATCACACCGGGGAATACCCTGATGTAAGTATCAAGAATGAGTTCTTCGTAATCTTCCTTTATTTCCTTCGACCACGGCTCAATGACTATTGATTTGTCATTTTGCCCAGGTACGATCCATTGTTTTAAATCTACATTTTGCGCCGGAACAGGTAGATGTTCAGTGCCAAATCCATTAAAATTCTGGCGGATTCCCAACAAATATTTGCCGTATGGGTCTTTCTTAACAAAAGCTGCAAAAGCTTTCAGCAAATCGATGTAGGCTTTTCGATGCGTTGGATGCCAATACATCAGGCTTCCTTTTTCATCTCTTGTTTGCTCCGAAAATTTTTGCGGATGGTAGGGGACTTCTTCAAAAAGCCAGTCGGGTTTCAGGTTGCCATTAATTTGCACAGTGGTGTACATTTTCATTTTGCCATACCTCTCCAACTCCCGGCCTACTGTTGAAAAATCATACCTGCCTTTTCCTGTTTCAAGTTCTTTCCATTGAAATACCATCTGACCACCGGTTACATACGGTTGTTTCAGAAACAAATCCGGATTTTTTTGACCCTTATACCACAGGGCGTAAATCCCCTCAGCACCCCTAAGGTTTTGATTTTGGTAGGCAGATAGTTTATCTGACTTTTGAGCGAGTAATGAACCCTGCATCACACACGTAAAAACAATAAATAAAATAAGTTTCATGATTTGATTTCTATTTTAGTAATCATCAAAAGGAAGCGTCTCGATATCCGACTTGTTTGTCCAAACAGTTTTTAAACGATCACCTTTCATGAAACGTTCATAAAACCCTGTCATTTCAATATTGGGGTAGTTCTCGTAAATATGCCCCTGGCCGATCATGCGGTAATCACCCTCAGCTTTTAGTTTTGTTTCCATTTCATTTTTCATTGCAGCTTCGGTATTTCTATATTGCAATTTGCCTGCTAAGTTTACCAAACAATCAGGATCTTTTTTTACATCATAAAGCTCCACGGCCACCCTGTGACCAAAACAAAATTTCCAATATGTTTTGTCAACTCCGCTGCGGCGTTGGTTGAGAATAAACGTTTTGGTGGGACTTCCATCTGTATTTAAGTACCCCGTTTCAGGATTGCAAACAGGCCACCTTCCTGGTTCGTAATTTATCAAATACAACATGCCTTTTTTGTGCAACCCACGTATAGGATATCCAACATCGTTGGGCCTACCTACATCATGCCGTTCCTGCCCTACCAAAACAAAATCTCTCGATGGTTGTACCTGGCCACTGTTGCTACTACTAAAAATATTGAATAAAGATTTGCCTGCGAAAGGATGCATAGCCGACGAAACCGGACTAATACCTGCGGCTTGCAAAAACGTAGGTGCAAGGTCAATAAAGCTTACATAGTCATCTATTTTTCGATTGGCATTTTTGATTCCATTCTTCCACATGATGGCCATGGGAATATGATTTGCATTTTCATATTGGTTTCCTTTTACCCTTGGAAAAGGCATCCCATGGTCACTAGTGTAAACGATGATTGTATTTTCCAGCTCACCGCTTTCGGTAAGATATTGCAAAATCTTCTCCACTTGCTTGTCCATGTATTCAATTTCAAATGCATAGTCAAGTAAATCATTTCTTACAGTATCGGTATCCGGAAAGTATCCGGGAACTTTTTTTATACTGCCTGTTGACTTTTTACCAATAGATGCTCCGCTGCCGTACTCATAGGCCCTATGGGGCTCCTTAAACCCAACCCAGAAAAACCAGGGCTTATCCTTATTTCTTAATTGCTGAAAATGTTTAAAATTGGCCACATAATCAGTATTGGCGATTTCTTTTGTAGGCGCTTGCACACGAAATGTATCATAGTGCTTAACTAACAAATCTCTTCGACTTCCATCATACGAAAGTGCAATACCGGGACCATAGCCCTTACCAGTATAACCTACTTCGTAACCATTTGAGTGTAATGCTTCGGGGAAAGTTTTAAACTGCGCCGGGAAATAAATATTGTGATTAGCAGCAGCTTCCAATTGCCAACTGTTGCGCCCTGTTAATATGCAGCTTCTTGAAGGTGCACATTTGGCATTTGGTGTATACGCTTTGTTGAATAATAACCCCTCCCGGGCTATTCTATCAAACGAAGGCGTATTTACATAACTGATACCGTAGGCACTAAAATCAATACCAGCATCGTCGGCAATTAAGAAAAGAATGTTAGGCTGTTTTGCAGGTACTTTCCTTTGAAATCCCGTCTGACCAACGGTCACATAAGGTTGTTGCAGAAACAAATCCGGATTTTTGTGACCTTTATTCCACAACACATAAATGCCTTCGGCACTTGTAAGATTTTGTTTTTTGTCGCCGGAAAGTTTATCTGAATGTTGTGCGGTTAACGGAACCTGCATCACACCTGCAAAAACAACAAATAGGAAAAACTTCATAATAAAAAATTTTTATTGGATTTGAAATTTAAAGAATGCAGCACCCTCTGCCGGCAGTGTAAACGTATGGTCATCTTCGATTGTAATGGTTTTGCCCGACCAAACATCTTGCAAAAGAAAACGCTGACGTGCAGGCACAAGGTTGTAGCTTTCTTCAAAAGCAACAAAACCTAAATCCTGTTTAGTTAAGGTTACATTTCTATCGGATGTAGTTCGGTTAAATATCCCGATCCATCCCATTCCAGGATCAGTTTTATGAGGCGTCAGCCATACATCAACATTACCTGCACGATAAACATTTACCCCCATCACGCCATTCTGATTGCAGGCAAGCATCTCTCTGCTGGTCAGTAATGATTTAGAATAATTGTCCATGGTAAGCAGGTCCCCTCCAATAATTAATGGTGATGCCGCCATGGCCCGCTGGGTAATGAAGGTTTTCATTTGGTTGTCACTAAAATTGCTTTTCCGGGCATCCTTATTAATCACATCCAGGCGACCAAAAGGGATCATGTCTAAATCGGGCCAGAATCCAGGACCCGATATGCCCTGAAATTTTTCCCATGCAAAAAATCCCTTTTCAACACTCAAAGGGTTATCCCAAATGTCGCGGGTTATACGCAACATATTTGCCCTCTTGTAATAGGGTAAGTGTGCCGTATGATGAACATCACCAGGCGAAAGGCTGAAAATCATTTTGTGCTTACCTTTTTCAATTGCGTTTGCAATGGCAATAATCTCCCTTGGATTGGGCACAACATCATCAACTTTGATAAAGTCTATCCCCCAACTGGCAAGGGTATCGATGATGACATTGTAATATTCCTGTGCTCCTGGTTTTGTCATGTCAACACCAAAGTTCATATCGTTCCAAACACAGGTACTGGTGGTGTCAGCAATATCACGGCTATAATATTTTGTACCCGGTATCGGAAGATTTTGCCTTACAGCTTCCTTTGAGATTCCCCGCATCATCCATACGCCAAACTTCAATCCTTTTTTATGAGCATAATTGGTAAGCACTTTAATGCCTTTAGGGAAACGTTCCGGATTAACCACACACATACCAAATGATTCTAGTCCTAACCCTTTATGTTTTGCCGGATTCATGGTTATGTACCAGCCAGCATCCATAACAAAGTATTCGTATCCAGAAGGAAGATATTCTTTCGCCATTACATCTATCGTTGGAAAAGCCTGATCTGCCGTGAGACTGGAACGGTAACTGTCGAAACTATTCCAGCCTAACAGTGGTTTAGGTGCGAAATTCTGGATACTGGTTTGCGAATAAATTGCCTGAGAGATGACCAGCAATATCACGGTTATCACTTTTGATAAGATTATTTGTTGCGTTTTCATTATCCTCTTTATTATCGTAAAAAAATTCATTTTATAAACTCAAACCTGTGGTAAAATGAAATTCCATAACAGGTAAATTAATAACCATCGATTACTATTTCACACAATCCGGTTCACCTTTACCACCCAAATCCAGGTAATCCTTCAAAGCATCCGCATCATGGTCGTGCCAACTCGAAAAGTCAAGGTTTCGCTGCAGCTTTACCCCACGATACAGTTCATCCATCGTGTTGGTATAATTTCTCCAAAAGCAATAAGCCCTGCCAATTGCATCTCTTGCCTTCTCCCGATTTTCCTGCTCCAGATACATTACGGCACGCAACTTCCAGGCATTATAAAGACCAAGATTCGCCTGGGCAGTTAAGTCTTTTAAGGTAAGCTCCAGTTCTTTGTTCGATTTTGAATGTAAAGTTGACAGGATGACCAAAGCATTTCTGGCCATTTCTTCTACTTTGTTTACAGTGGTCCACGCCGATATTTTTTCACCACATTCCCCCTTCGCAGTTTCAGAAAGACTGCACAATTTAGATCCGTTGAAGGGTTTGGTTTTCCTCGTTTCCTCCACTGAGAAAAAACGGCCTTTTCCTTTCCAATGGTCCCCAGTCCATCCTTCAGGCCACCAGTCCATATCCAGATCCCAATCGCCGGTTACCTGTTCGTTGGCCAGCCGGATGGATGCTGATGCATTACTCCACGCTTCAAATAATTTTGAAGACGAAACTTCGGGAAATTTTAGAGAAAGATGATTCGTGAACAGTTTATCAGAAACAGTCGGATCGTATGCAATTCTACCCCACAGCTTTTGCATATACCAAGTCCTCTGAACACTAAGGGCATTCTTATTCTTATAGTAGGGATCTTTGCTGGTAAAGTCACGTGTAAAAACCCAGCCATCGGGGCCAATATAAAAACCGCTGATATATTTATCAATTTTTGGAAAGTGGTTAATATAATCACGTACAAATGCAGGATCTGCCCAATGCAAAAAATACCAGTCATCGTTGCGTACGGTAAGCCACGACTTTAGATTTTCACGGCTCAGGCCCTCTTCCATTTTCGTTCTTTGCCATCTGCCTGGTGTAGTGGTAGTATGGGCATGTGCCTCTGAATATTTAAAAGAAAGATCAAACCGAACATTGGATAATTTATGAAGCGGTTTAAAATACCCGAGGATATCGTTCAGGCCACCATCGTGCTGGCGGTGTATAAAAACCAGTTTTCTTTTGGGGTTGGCTTTAGCATATTCCATCACCCCGGAGCCATAAGCATCCCATGCCCATTGCTCTTTTTCTTTTAAATTAATTCCTCCCATATTCTCGCCAACGGTAATGCCAAAGCCTGCAAGGTC
>JANPIJ010000441.1:0-30066 GCA_031424955.1 Ferruginibacter sp.
CAAAAGATAATATGAACAGCGGATTGAGCAATGATTACCTGCTCAGGAAGCCTGTTGCGCCGGCTTCTTTTTCTAAGAATTATGGTAAAGGAATCATTGGCGCAATAACCTTGAATTTAGGCAGTGCCTACCAAAACGAACGTGTGGATTTAACCAAAGATTTTCTTGATTCTGTAGTGCGGTTGTACATTAAAGATAAAGATGTTGAAGTAAAAGGGTCTGATAAAATACTGGTGAATGCTGTATTGGTAAAAGGCAAAAAATATATTCACCTGATCAATATGGCTGGCGATCATGATAATCCGCATGTCCGCATGTACAATCAAATACCTTCTCTGTTCAATTTATCGGTATCGTTTAAAGCTGATAAAAAGCCGGCACAGGTAATTATCCAACCAGAAAATATTAAAGTCAATTTCTTGTACAGTGGTAACAGGGTAACTTTTAAACTACCCGAATTGAAGATATTTTCAGTTGTGCAAATTGATTAAAACTAATGGGTAATTAACAAGTGATCAGGTGCTTTTCCAAATAAAAAATGCGTGGTAGGTTTTGATGCAAAACAAATATACACTAAGGCTTTAATTATAAAATAATAAACAAACGTTTAACATCAGCACATAAAACATCGGTGGTTCATTTGTTTGCGAACTTCTGAACCTTCCTCAAATTATACCTGCTGGCAGATAGTGGAGTAGTTCCGTACTTTCCTGCGTTTTTAAAGCAGCACAAATAGTCGTAATAATAAAAAATAAGAAAGATATGAAAATCAAAACTTTATTTACTTGTATCACCAGTTTACTTTTATTTTACAGTAATCTACAAGCACAGTACGCCAGCAAAAAACTTGTTGATTTTGTGAATCCATTTATAGGAACAGGATCTGTAGATGCTACTAGTTTTTCGGGCAGTAATTTCCCGGGAGCTAGCGTGCCTTTTGGTTTTATACAGCTTAGTCCCGACTCCAGAAATGTGACTCTTGGTGAAACTTCTGCAGGATACTTCCACAGTGATAAAACCATACTTGGCTTTAGCCATACACACCTAAACGGTACAGGCATTGCAGAATTGTTTGATGTATTGATAATGCCTGCAACAGGAGATATGAATACGGAGATTAATGCAAAAACTAAAAAAGTTACCAGTTATATCTCTCGAATTGACCATGAAAAAGAAAAGGCAAGGCCTGGCTACTATCAGGTAAACCTGCTAGATTATAACATCAATGCCGAGCTTACGGCAACCGAACACGTGGGTGTTCATAGATATACCTTTCCTGAAAATAAAAATTCGCATATACTGATTGATATGGGGCATACCATGCAGAATTGGGTGTCGGTAAAAATGATTACCTCAAGAATAAGAGTTATTGACAATCAAACAATAGAAGGGTACCGAATTATGGGGGGTTGGATTGATGGTGTTAGAAAAGTGTATTTCAGGGCAGAATTTTCAAGACCGTTCGATAGCCATAGCTTGATTGATATAGAAATGGAAAATGTAAAGGAACTAACTTTCATGGGCGAATCTTATAAAGCACTGCTCGATTTCGATACCAAGGCCAATGATACCATATTAGTAAAAGTAGGGCTTTCCGCTACTAGTTTAGAAAACGCCAGGCTCAATCTTTCTACAGAAGTTCCAGATTGGGATTTTGAAAAAGTAGCAACCGATGCAACGAACCTTTGGGAAAAAGAACTTCAAAAAATTAGTATTGAAGGTACTAAAGAACAGAAAGAAATGTTCTATACCGGTTTATATCACGCCTTTATACAGCCCAATAACATGGCAGATGTAAACGGCGATTACCCGGGAGCCGATATGGTTGTACGCAATGCTCCCGATAAAAAACATTATACAACATTCTCTCTGTGGGATACTTACAGAGCCACACATCCATTGTATACGCTTGTTCAACCAAAACTTACAGCAAACTTTATAAACAGCATGATTAGGCAAAGCGAAAGCTTTGGTTTTCTGCCGGTTTGGCAATTATGGGGACTCGAAAATTATTGTATGATAGGAAATCACTCTATCCCTGTTATTGTTGACGCAGCTTTGAAAGGCTTAACAGGTTTTGATTTAGAGCAAGCGTACTCGGCTGTAAAAACATCTTCTATTATTGATCACAAAAATTTGCCTTATACAGCCTGGGAAAAATACGGCTACATTCCAGAACACGTACAGGCAAATTCTGTATCGGTTGCCCTTGAGGTGGCCTATGATGATTGGTGCGTAGCACAACTGGCAAAAAAGTTAGGTAAAATGGCAGACTATGATCATTTCATGAAACGTTCTTCATTTTATAAAAATATTTTTGATGCGAAAACCAATTTTTTTAGGTCAAAAGACAAAAATGGCAAATGGACCGTACCATTTAATACGTTGACATACGGCGGTCCGTATACCGAAGGGAATGCCTGGCAGTACGCATTTTATGTACCTCAGGATATGAGCGGTCTTGTTACGCTTATGGGCGGAAGCAACGCTTTTTGTGCAAAACTCGACACTTTCTTTGAGCTAACTGATAAGCCTGAATGGGTAGACGGAAACGCTTCGGGTTTAATTGGTCAGTATGCTCATGGCAACGAACCCAGCCAACATGTAGCTTATCTATACAATTTTGCCGGTCAGCCTTGGAAAACCCAGAAGCTTGTAGCTCAAATACAAAAGGAAATGTACAATAATTCATTTTCAGGATATGCCGGTAATGATGATTGTGGGCAAATGTCTGCCTGGTACATATTTAGTGCAATGGGTTTTTATCCCGTTAACCCTGCCAACGGTGTCTATGTGATCGGTTCACCATCGCTCAAAAGTGCGGAGATAAAACTTGAAAATGGTAAAACATTTAAAACATTGGTCAAAAATGCTTCAAATGATAATCCTTACATTCAATCGGCAAAGCTTAATGGTAAGCCTTATACCAAAACATATATAACCCAAAATGATATTGTAAGTGGCGGAGTACTCGAATTTGTAATGGGGAAACTACCAAACAAGAAATGGGGAGTAAAAGCGGAGGATGTTCCCTCTGCCTGGGGATATTAATTTAACAAGTTTCCCCTTGTGGCGTTCTTCCGTTTATTATTCAACATCTAGCTTTAACGATAGATAAAACAGATATTTACCCAACATGCATGAGACTTACCAAAGAATAGGAACTGCAAAGTATGATTTCGGGATTTTTATTGCCGGCTCATCAAAAACAGCGGATATAGAGCAAAGCTTAGTTTTAGGCGCACATGGCCCTAGAAGTTTGATTGTAATTATACTTAAATCCTTAGGAAAGCAAAGAATTGAAGAATTAGCTAAACCAGATATAAAACGAAATTATGCTGAAGGTTTGATTTTGAATGAATGAACCCATCCAACAACCGAACCTATAAAAACTGTAGAAGTTGCGTATTCCCTGCTATTTTATAGTTGAGAATTTTGACAGTAAATTTAAAAAACAAAAAAAGATATGAAAATCAAAAATTTATTTTTTACCCTGCCTTTTTGCCTTTTATTTTCAATAAATATACAAGCTCAGGACGCCAGCAAAAAACTTGTTGATTTTGTGAACCCATTCATTGGCACAGGAGCAGTAGATGCCAATAGTTTATCGGGAGGTACTTACCCAGGAGCTACTGTACCATTTGGTTTTATACAACTTAGCCCCGACACGCAGATCGAACACGATGGTATTACTTGTTCTGGGTATAATTACAGAGATAAAATCGTATTTGGCTTCAGTCACACACATTTAAGTGGTACTGGTATGCCCGATTTGTTTGATGTATTGGTAATGCCTGGAATTGGCGATATGAAAACTTCAAAAAACGATGTTTTGGGATATGTTTCGCGTATTGACCATGAAAAAGAAAAAGCAAGACCAGGTTACTATCAGGTAAACTTATTGGATTACAATATAAATGCTGAACTTTCTGCTACCGAACACGTTGGGTTTCATCGATATACTTTTCCTGAAAATAAACAATCGCACATACTTATAGACCTTTTCCATTCAGTGGACAATAAAAGAACCTGGGGTTTTCCTATAAAAATTATAAATTCACAACTAAAAGTTATTGACAAACAGACAATTGAAGGATACAGGATAATAACGGGCTGGTACGATGGTGCAAGAAAAGTGTATTTCAGAGCAGAATTTTCAAAACCTTTTGATAGCAATAGCTTATACAATTCAAGAAATGTTTCAGAAAACCATGAATATGTTATTGGAGAATCTGTTAAAGCACTGCTTAATTTCAATACCAAAGCCAATGAAGCCATTATAGTAAAAATCGGACTTTCAGCTACAAGTATTGAAAATGCGAGGCTTAATATTTCTACCGAAGCTCCCGATTGGGATTTTGAAAAAGTAGCTAACAATGCTACCAACCTTTGGGAAGAGGAGCTTCAGAAAATTAAAATTGAAGGCACAAAAGAACAAAAGGAGATATTTTATACAGGTCTTTATCATGCCTTTATTCAGCCCAATAATATAGCGGATGTAAATGGCGATTACCCTGGTACCGATATGGTTGTTCGAAATGCTCCCGATAAAAAACACTACTCAACTTTTTCGCTCTGGGATACTTACCGAGCTGCCAATCCTTTATATACCCTTATTCAACCGAAGCTAACAGCTAACTTTATAAATAGCATGATCAGGCAGAGCGACACATACGGCTTTCTTCCTATTTGGCAGTTGTGGGGACTCGAAAATTATTGTATGATAGGCAATCATGCTATTCCTGTAATAGTTGATGCAGCATTAAAAGGCTTAAAAGGTTTCGACTTAGAGAAAGCCTACACAGCCGTAAAAACATCTTCAAACATCAATCACAATGGATCACCATTTACTGTATGGGAAAAATACGGCTATATTCCTGAAGATGTTCAGTCGCAATCAGTATCAACAACGCTCGAGATGGCATACGATGACTGGTGCGTGGCACAATTGGCAAAAAAGTTAGGCAAAATTGCAGACTATGACCATTTTATGAAACGTTCGTTGTTTTATAAAAATCTATACGATACAAAAACCAATTTTTTTAGGGCAAAAGAAAAAAATGGCAAATGGCTCGAACCTTTTAATCCCTTGCAATACGGAGGTAATGGGAACAGCCCGTATACCGAAGGAAACGCATGGCAATATTTATTTTACGTACCACAGGATATGAATGGACTTATTGCACTTATGGGAGGTAGAAATGCTTTTAATGCAAAACTCGATACTTTCTTTACGCTAAAAGATATGCCAAAAGAGAAAAATGGAAACGCTTCTGGTTTTATCGGTCAGTATGCTCATGGCAATGAACCCAGCCATCACGTTGCATATCTATACAATTTTTCAGGGCAACCATGGAAAACTCAGAAACTTGTAGCCCAAGTACAAAAAGAACTTTACGACAATTCATTTTCAGGATATGCAGGAAATGAAGACTGTGGTCAAATGTCGGCCTGGTATATTTTCAGCTCAATAGGTTTTTATCCGGTTAATCCTGCAAATGGAGTCTATGTTATTGGTTCCCCTTCGCTCAAAAGTGCTGAGATAAAGCTTGAGAACGGTAAAACATTTAAAGTCTTAGTCAATAATGCCAAGGAAGAAAATATTTATATTCAATCAGCAAAACTCAATGGCAAGCCATATACCAAAACATATATTACGCAGAATGATATTGAAGGAGGCAGTATGCTGGAATTTGTAATGGGAAAACTACCAAACAAAAAATGGGGTATAAAGGCTGAAGATGCCCCGCCAGCTTGAGGTTATTGATTTAACCAGATTATAATACCTATAGTTGAAGACGCTACTCTAAAGCTGGGTAAAGGTTATTTTTTTGAAATACAAACTTGACATAATTTTTATGTTGTGAGTATTTTATCTAATTTAATTGTAATCGAATATATATTTAAATATTTAAAAAATACGCCATGTTAAATATAATCGCCATGTTCTAAAATAAATACTAAAATGAGAAAACTGATTATTACATGGGGAATTTTAACCTGTTTTACGTTTTGTTCTGCACAAAATTCCAACAATAAAAAGCAAGAAGTTGATTTTGTGAATTCCTACATTGGAACAGCGGAAAAAGGTGAAGGCGGAGTGGCATTAAGTATTGGGCCACCATTTACGATGACTAACTTTTCGCCACAAACAAGCGAAAATAGGATTAGTAGAATGTATTATGTTTATGAAGACACTACTATTTTTGGATTTATTGCAACGCATCAACCCACTGTTTGGATGGGCGATTATGGCTACGTATCTGTAATGCCTGAAATTGGCGCATTAAAAACTCATCCGCAACAGCGTAAACTTGCTTTTAAACATACCGATGAACAGCTAAGTCCGTATTATTATTCGGTAAAAATGAAGGCGAATAATAATAAATATTTAAAAGCAGAAATTGCTGCAACCGAACGATGTGGTATTTTTAAATTTACCTTCCCCGAGTCAAAAGAATCACACTTAGTATTTCAGGCGATAAACATTGTCGACAATCCAGAACCTTCATGGAACCCGAATCTTAATTCAAAAGTAAATAGGGAAACCAGCATGGTGGCATACATAGCCATTGACAAAGAAAAAAAAGAGATAACCGGATACAATCCAGACCGTCATAGCCTTAATATAAGCCCGGGTTTAAAAAATTTCAAAGGATATTTCATTATTCAGTTCGATAAACCATGTGTCGCTTACGGCACCTGGAACAACGATTCAGTTATGCCCTTAGTCAAAGAATTATCAGCAAAAAAGCGGCTCGGTGCATACATAAGCTTTTCAACAAAAAACAATGAAACAGTAAAAGTGAAAATAGCTACCTCTTTTATTAGTTTAGAGCAAGCAAGAGAAAATTTAAATAAAGAAATCCCAGATTGGGATTTTGATAAAATTTCGCAACAAACAAAAACTAGCTGGCAAAAAGAACTTGAAAAAATTAAAATAGAAGGAGTTACTGATAATCAAAAAACTATTTTTTATACGGCCTTTTATCACTGTTTGTTATTTCCCCGCCAATTTTCGGAATATGGTAAATACTACAGTGCTTTTGATGATAAAGTACATAATGGCGTTTCATATACTGATTTCTCACTTTGGGACACCTTTAGGGCCTTGCATCCATTCTTAATTTTTATGCAGCCTGAACGTGTAGGTGACATGATTACTTCAATGCTTCAAATGTATCAGGAAGGTGGGCGATTGCCCATGTGGCCAAATCCGGCTGAAACCAACATTATGATTGGCACGCATGCGGATGCTATGATTGCCGACGCTTACGTAAAAGGTATTAGAAATTATGATATCAACATTGCTTATGAAGCAATGCGAAAAGACGCGATGATGGCTACTGAATGTGATGGTTCAAATAATAGAATGGTTGACAGACAAGAGTGGTCATGTTACGAAGGACAAGCCGGGTTGCAATATTTTCACACATTGGGCTACATTCCATCTGATTATAAAGCCGAATCTGTGTCGAGAACCATTGAATATGGTATTGACGACTATTGCGTGGCACAGGTAGCTAAGGATTTGGGCAAAACGGAAGACTACAATAAGCTGATACATTGGTCAGAAAATTACAAAAATCTATATAACAACAAAACTGGATTTTTGTCGCCTCGCCTTTTTAATGGGAAATGGGATTCAAATACAAACGATGGTTTTACAGAAGGGAGTCCATGGACTTATCTTTTTGGTGCTATGCACGATGTACCTGGTATGGTTAAGATGGTGGGCGGAAAAGATAAGTTTGCTGCTACATTAGACCAGAACTTTGCAGAAAATCATTACAAACACGACAATGAGCCAGGCCATCATTATATTTATCTTTATAACTATTGCCAACAACCCTGGAAAACCCAGGAACTTGCAAGAACCCACACCACTATAAATTACAGGAATTCCCCCGATGGCATAAATGGCAATGACGATTGCGGGCAAATGTCTGCATGGTTTATTTTTAGTACCATGGGTTTTTACCCGGTAGCACCGGCATCGGGTATGTATTCTATTGGAGCGCCTCAATTTCCAAAATTGACAATGAATTACACAGCGAATGGTAAGCTTTGTAAATTGGAAATCATTGCTAATAATTTATCTGAAGCAAATAAATATGTTCAAAAAGTTACTTTAGATGGAAAGCCTGTATTAACACCATTTATAAGTCATCAGGAAATTGTGAATGGAACAAACTTGGTTTTTGAAATGGGCGACAAACCCAATTATAATTGGAAATAGTTTTAAATTTTAAGTGTTTATGAATTATTCTTTTAGCAAAAAGAGTTATGAAATACAAGAACATATTTATTAGCCAAATAAGCATTCTTTTACTTTTAATAAAGCTGAATGCACAGGAATCAAGCAAAAAACTTATTGATTTTATAAACCCATTTAAAGGCGCAGGTGCTGAAGATGTTAATAGTTTTTCGGGAAGTAATTTCCCGGGAGCTACCCGGCCTGTTGGTTTTATCGGTCAGTATCCTCTTGGCAATTTACCCAGTCATCACGGTGCTTATCTTTTCAATTTTTCAGGACAGCTATGGAGAACTCAGCAAAAGTAAATTTTAATGCAGCCGGTGATGAAGACCTCGGGCAAATGAGCAGTTGGTTTGTCATGAGTGCATTGGGTTATTTCAAATGGATGGGGGATGTTCATTGAACCCGGTATATGAAATTGGAAGCCCGAGTTACCCGAAAGTTACCATCCGTTTAAACAAACAATTTAACCGGGGATTAGCATTTGTGATTACAGCCGGCAATGCATCCCGGGAAAATAAGTACATACAATCAGCAAAACTGAATGAAATTCCTTTAACCTGTTTTAAAATATTACAGGCGGATCTACTAAAGGGTGGCAAACTGGAACTGGAAATGGGGGGACCAGCCAAACCTTCAACTGTGGATGAAACCGGAATAATATTTTAAAAAATCAGTTGAAGTGAAAAGAGTATACATTTTAAACAAATACCGCATGAAAAAAATGATGTTTTATCTCTGTAGCCTGATTGTTATCAGCAGCACGGCAATGGCTAAGCAGCCAGTTAGGAAAATCGAAAATTTTAATCAGCAGTGGCAATTTATTTTAGACAGCGTTACTGATTACACCAAAGTCCAAAATAGTAAATCGGATTGGCGAAAGCTGAACTTACCCCACGATTGGAGCATTGAGTTTCCATTTGATTCCACCAGTCCTTCAGGTAATCATGGTGGTGCACTACGTGGTGGCTTAGGGTGGTACAAAAAGAAATTTGTGTTGCCTGCTTCATCAAAAAATAAAGAGGTAAGCATTGATTTTGATGGGGTGTACATGAACAGTGATGTTTGGGTAAATGGGCATTACCTTGGCAACAGGCCCTACGGCTACAGCTCTTTTCGCTACCTGCTAACTCCCTACTTAAAATTTGGCAGCGAAGAAAATACTTTTTTAGTAAAAGTAAATAACCTTCAACAGCCCAATTCACGCTGGTATTCAGGCTCTGGTATTTACCGTAATGTTTGGTTGGTAACCACCAATAAGATTCATGTAAACCATTGGGGCACTTTTATTACAACGCCAATAATTAATAAGCAGCAGGCTAGCGTTGTACTAAATACCCAGGTTGTAAACAGTATTGGCCAGAAAAAAAGTATCACACTAACCACCATTATTTACGATAAATCAAACAAGCAGGTAGCACAAAAAACTACCACTGCTATTTCACTTATCGATTCTTTGACTGTAGTAAAACAGCAGCTTACTGTTGCCTTGCCACACTTGTGGTCAGTTACAGATCCTTACCTGTATAAAGCAGTTACCACAATAACCGCAGATGGAAAACTGGTGGATGAATACAGCACCCCATTGGGCATACGCAGTTTTGAATTTGATGTAAATAAAGGTTTTAGCCTTAATGGCAAACAACTTAAAATTAATGGTGTTTGTATGCACCACGACCTGGGTTGTTTGGGCACTGCTGTTAATACCAGGGCCATGGAAAGGCAGTTGGAAATATTGAAAGCGATGGGCTGTAATGGCATACGTACTTCGCACAACCCTCCAGCACCAGAGCTGCTAGACCTTTGTGATAAAATGGGTTTTATTGTAATGGATGAAGCTTTTGATTGTTGGAAGAAAAAGAAAACTACCTACGATTATAATTTATATTGGGATAAATGGTACAAAAGGGATTTAGAAGATTTATTACGTAGAGATAGAAATCACCCTTCGATTTTTGTTTGGAGTATAGGTAATGAAATACCTGAGCAATTTGAACCTATTGGTGCAACAATGGGTAAAGAGCTGGTAGAAATAGTTAAAAAATTAGACTCAACCAGACCTGTTACTTCTGCATTACACTATCCCGATCCTAAAAACAGCATTTATCAATCAGGAGCTTTAGATTTAGTGGGTTTTAATTATAAGCATCAGGAATTTGCAGGCTTTAATAAAAATTTCCCCGGCAAAAAATTTATTGGCACCGAAACTGTTTCCGGCTTGCAAACCCGTGGCCATTACGATTTGTTGCCACAGGATACAATCCGCCGCTGGCCTGTTACTTACGAAGGACCATTTACGCAGGGCAATAAAGATTTGTCAGCATCGTCTTACGATAATGTGTCTGCATTATGGGGTGCCACACATGAAGAAACCTGGAAGGAAATAAAGAGATACGAATTTTTATCAGGCCAATTTATTTGGACAGGCTTTGATTATATCGGCGAGCCAACACCTTATCCATTTCCTGCAAGAAGCTCTCTTTTTGGAATTGTAGATTTGGCTGGTTTCCCTAAAGATGTGTACTACATGTACCAAAGCGAATGGACCAATAAAGATGTGCTGCACATTTTACCACATTGGAATTGGAAAGCTGGAGATATTGTTGACGTTTGGGCATACTACAATAATGCAGATGAAGTAGAATTATTTTTAAACGGAAAATCATTGGGTGTAAGAAAGAAAGTGGGCGAAGACCTGCATGTATCCTGGAAGGTGAATTATACAGATGGAACAGTAAAAGCAGTATCAAGAAAAAATGGAAAAACCGTTTTAACAAAACAAGTAGCCACCGCTGGTGCACCTGCTAAAATCATACTTTCTGCTGATAGAAAGCTTTTCAATGCAGATGGGAAAGACCTCTCGTTCATCACAGCAAAAGTGGTAGATGCCAATGGTGTTATGGTGCCTGATGCCAATAACCAGATTGAATTTACTGTTAAGGGCAATGCATTCATTGCTGGTACCGATAATGGCAGCCAAACAAGTCTTGAAAGTTTTAAAGACAATAATCGCAAAGCATTCAATGGACTTGCCCTTGCTGTGGTACAAGTAACAAATCAAACAGGCACTATTACAATAACTGCTAAGTCAAAAGGTTTGCAGCCGGCTTCGGTTGTGATAGTATCAAAATAAAGGGCGGCATCGGACTAAAGAAAAAAGTGAAATTAATTTAATCAATTTATATGATGGATACACAAGAATATATTTTATCACGCAAGATTGCTACATCAAAAAAAATGCTGGCAGTACTATTTTTATTTTTCTCAGTTGCAGGTTTTAGTCAAACAAAAAAACTAAGTACAGTGGCGCCAAGGCCACCCATGGGATGGAACAGTTACAATAGTTTTGGTGCAAGGGTTACAGAACAAAACGTAAAAGAGAATGCTGATTATATGGCCAAATATTTGAAAGAATTTGGCTGGCAATATGTGGTGGTTGATTTTCTTTGGTTTGTTGATACGCTCACCACAGCGAATTATCAAAGCAAAACCATCCCGCAATTAATTGATGAATATGGCAGAGTAGTTCCTGCGCCTAACCTGCATCCATCCGCTACAGGCAGTAAAGGATTTAAACCACTTGCTGATTATGTACACAGCAAGGGCCTGAAGTTTGGGGTGCACCTGATGCGTGGTATTCCCTGGCAGGCAGTAAAAAATAATACACCCATTAAAGGAACAAAATACAAGGCACAGGATATCGTTTATCCGCTGGATACCTGCGAGTGGTACAAGGGCATGTTGGGTATTAATTTTACCAAACCCGGGGCACAGGAATATTACAATTCAATATTTGAGCAGTTGGCAAAATGGGGCGTTGATTTTATTAAGTATGATGATATGGGCTATCCTTATCATGCAGGAGATATTGAAGCCGTTCAAAAAGCAATACAACTCAGTGGCAGACCGATGGTCTTCAGTCTTTCACCAGGGCCGGCACCCATTGGCTGTGGAAGTCATTTGACAAAACATGCCAACCTTTGGCGCATTTAAAAAGACTTTTGGGATAGCTGGACGCAATTAAAGGAACAGTTTAATTATGCAAGGCTTTGGAGTGGTTATACAAACAGAGGGAGTTACCCAGACCTTGATATGCTAAGTCTTGGTAAACTGGCGAAGGCTTCTGAATTAAACAATAACCAGGAACGCTTTACCAACTTTACAAAAGATGAACAGTACATTCATCTAACACTTTGGGCCATCTTTCGCTCGCCTTTAATTTTTGGTGGCAACCTGCCGGAGAACGATGCATTTACTTTATCGCTGCTTACCAATAAAGAAGTGTTAAGGGTCAACCAGCAGGGCATCAACAGCAGGGAATTAAAAAAACAGGACAGCAGCATTGTTTGGGTATCTGAATTTCCAAATTCAAAAGAAATCAATATTGCTTTTTTTAACCTGGATGATAGAGAGAAAAAAACAATCACTGTATCATGGAAAGAACTGGGCATAAAGGGAAATTATACCGTGAAGGATTTATGGGGAAAGAAAAATGCGGGTATAGCA
The DNA here is from genome assembly GCA_031424955.1 of Ferruginibacter sp. Taxonomy (GTDB): domain Bacteria; phylum Bacteroidota; class Bacteroidia; order Chitinophagales; family Chitinophagaceae; genus Ferruginibacter. Next base: position 12,764 of record JANPIJ010000441.1, read on the forward strand.
AATGGTTCATTTAGTACCGAAGTAAATATTCATGGTGCAAGAATTTTTACCCTGTCTCCGGTTAAAGGTGAATCGTATGAATAATTTAAAAAATAATTTTCTTTAAAAATATTTTATGAAAAAGCTACCGTTTTCAAATTTCTACAAACAAAAAGGTTTGTTCAATAAGGACATTTTATCTACCCTTTTATTGGTAATTATCAATCTATGTATCTATACTAACGCTTATGCACAGCCGCAGGGAATGTACTTTTCAAAAAAGCAGTACATTCCTTCAAAATTGCTGACATTTGGTGAAGCAAAGGATAAACTACCGAAACCAATTTATGACGAAGATACCAGTTACCTCCGCTGTTACTGGAGAACATGGGAGATCGCTTTCAAAAACTTTTATGAGCCAACAAAGGAGAATGGTTTTGTATCACAGTTTGCAGATGCGGCTTTTAGCGACATGATTTATTTGTGGGACGATTGCTTTATTACCATGTTTTTAAATTACGGCCACTTATATGTGCCAGGCATCCGAACAGTTGATAATTTTTATGCAAAGCAATACGCCGACGGTGAAATATGCAGGGAAATAAAAAGAGAAACAGGTAAAGACCGTGACCTGTGGGTAAACAACGAAGGGAAAGGACTTTACAGCAAGTTTGGGCATGAATACAATGGCGGCTCATGGGACGTACAATATAAAAACAGGCAACCGCCAAAAGCTACCCCACATCTTACGCTGGATGCTATGCAGCACCCTTTGTTTACCTGGGCCGAACTGGAGAGTTATAAAATGACTGGTGATAAAGCAAGGCTGAAAATGGTATGGGAACCGTTGATACATTACTATGCAGCCATGAAAGAATACTTACTGCAAGGCAATGGTTTGTACATTACCGATTGGGCAAGCATGGATAATCCTACCCGTAATATTTTTTTAAAGAATGGCGGTTGTGGTGTAGATATCTCCGCCGAAATGGTAATGTTTGCAAGGCAACTTAGTGAAATGGCAATCATTTTAAACAAGCCTGCATTTGCCAAAAAATTATCAGCAGAAGCAGATGTTACCAGCAAAAAAATAAATCAATTAATGTGGAATGATACCAGTGGGTTTTACTACGATTTAACTGTAAATGGAGAACAGATAAAAATAAAAACAGTAGCTGCCTTTTGGCCCCTGCTGGCTAAAGTTGCAGACAAAAAAATAGCGGAAGCATTGGTAGCGGAACTAAACAATCCGCAATCATTTAACCGTACACACCGGGTGCCAACACTGGCAGCCAATGAAAAGGGCTATGACCCGATGGGTGGTTATTGGAGAGGGGCTGTGTGGACGCCTATCAACACAATGGTGATCAAAGGACTGGAAAACTATGGCTACAATGAACTGGCCCGGCAAATTGCAATGAACCACCTTCAAAACGTAATTGCACTTTTTAAAAAGACCGGCACCATCTGGGAAAATTATTCAGCCGATTCTTTATCGTATGGCGTGCATGAAAATACGAAAGTAAGGGATGAGTTTGTAGGCTGGACGGGAATGGGGCCCATCCGCTATTTTATGGAGTACGCCATCGGCATTAAGGCAAATGCCATTACGAATTCAATTGAATGGAATATTACCAGCAAAAAGAGGGTGGGGGTAGCGCAATTTTGGTTTGCTGATAACTTGCTGTCACTGATTGCCGAAGAAGTTGATAAAAATAATAAAAGGGTGGTACGTGTAAAAAGCGAAAAGGCATTTACGCTAAATATTGAAAGCGGTGATAAATTCAAAACACTAAAGGTTTCCGCTAATAAGTTGATGGAGATAAATTTATAAATGAAGACTAGATGTTATGTTAAAATAACAAAAACAGCTTGTGTAGAGATAAGTTAGGAAGATGAATCAATTATTTAACAATTAAAATAAATTCATCCAATTAAATGGGAATAATTCGAAATTTAAAATTAATGATTCTTGAAAATTAAATGGGCAGGACTTCCTATATAGTATCCTAATAAGTCCAACAAATGGTAATAAATAAAAACGACTAATACGGGAGTGACGAAACTATACCCCGATAAAACTCAATAGGGTAGGGGATTCCGGTATAGAATTCACTTCACTACAGTTCTGGTTTTTGATTTTTCTGTCTTGCTATTGTAGTAAATTGCAAACATATAAACATATAACTACCTGTCCATTCCATCAAAGGCATTGTTTTGATATTAACTTAAACAAACAGCAACAAATACACTCAAATAAAAGGAGAGTAAATCGAGAGCTCAAAATTAATGATTCTTGAAACTCAATAGGGGAGCGGCTTCCGGTACAGCGTTCGAATCCCTAACTGTCTATTAGATTATTCCTCATAGCCTTATTCCACTCAGCGGTATAAACACAAATTGGATTAGCTCAATACTTTTCCCTAGCATACATATAGCCGCAAATACCATCTCCAATTTGTGGACCCCATACTTTCCTCATGCGAAAAATTATTACGGCTACAGAGGGGTGTAAAATAACGGAAATGCATATGTGGTTCCCCTATCAAACCTAGGCGGTATCAAAAACTGAGACAGTTTATCACTCAGTATTTTCTTTTACAAAGAAGAGTCCAAGGGTATAAGTCAACACACCTTATATAATAATCAGGTAGATTTTTGAACTTTCAAAAAAATCAACAATAGAAATCTTCGAAATCCGAAATGCAATAGGAGCCATCAATATTGTTAGGTATAGAGCACAAATAAAAATAAAGAAATGCCATAACACAGTCTATAATAAATAATATCAATTTCTTTCTCTTTATTTTCCTGGTTCACATTCATATAGAATGTTCCGATCATAAGAGTAATCGTCGGAATTATGTTTTGCGAAAGCCATTCCCATGCATTCAACACTTTGTTGTCGAACCTGTTAAAGACAGTGAACACTATAAATAAAATTGTTAAAACAGCGGCGTTCAAAAACCAAAAAATCGATAATTTTTTCTGTGCATTAATCTTTTTTATTAGCATCTTATTTCCGATTTAACTGTGTAGTAATTTTTGCTCTTTCGAGATGCTCATCGGCTGTGATATTACATGGGTCCAATAAGTAAGCATCATCAGATTCGGGCTTTTTAAATTCATAAATTAGTACGTTACAATCATAACTATCAGCAAATGGTAGTTTTTTAATTTCGCCAGGTATTTTATTCAATCCCTTTTTAAACCAGTAGGAAGCAGCTTCTTTAGAAATAATCTTACCTGAAGAATTAAACGGCTGGTCTGTAATCACAAATACAAGTATCCTAAAGTACCCCGGTGAAGAAAAGAAATGTGATTTAATATATTGTCCATGAGATGGTTCCGGCGGCTGTCTCAACAGAGCATCTTTCTTTTGAATCTAATAATGGCACACCGTTTTCATCAATCTGTTCTATTCTAGTAACCAATGCGAACCCATTTGGAACGTAATAATGAGACTTGTCAGTATAACCGCATTTTCGCAACGCTTTCAACAGGATATCATCAACATCGGCTAACTGGACAGCACTCTGAAAATAGCTTCTGTTCAAAACCGTTTTAGCAGAGCAATCCGGGGGAGGCCAAAGAAAACATATAATCCCATTTTTAGTTTGAGTGCTGTATCCAACTACCACAATTTCATTAAGCGAACTGGTTGATTCTTTAAGCTTAATTACTAGGCTACTTTTAGCCTTTTCGGGAATACAAAAGTCGGTGACCGAATACCGGATAGAGCTTAGCCTCAACGTATCAAAAACGTCCTCGCGCCGGAGGCCATCACTTACCAAAAGCATAAAAGAACCGTCAGTCGAAGAAGTGGTACCCAAAATTGTACCTTTTAGAACAATAATCACACCTGGGATGCCGCTTCCGTCTTTTTCAATGTGATATAGTATAGATGAATAACACCCTTATAATTTTGATGCTGAAGATTACACAATGGATTCTGTTGTGTTTCAGTAGCTCTGAAAAAGCTTTACGATAAATTATTATATATCACTTTATGATAGGTTCTGGGAACATTATGCTAATGTTTTAAATACCAGGTCTTCCAAAAAAGCTTCAATATCTTTTGGTCTTTTCTTTTTAGCAAAATCACTTAAGCGAGGTAAATGGTGCATAAAAAAGAATTGTATATGCGAAAGGTCTATTATAGAACTGGCAAGGGTATTGGGATATTTATATAATGGGTTAAATTCTGAAAACACTGCGGCGATCCTGCCGGATAAATCTTTAAATGGTTTGTACAGCATATCCTTATTATTTTCATCTACGTCTTTAGACAAGTAAGTTTTATTACCTTCAGCAATAGCTATAAAGTAAAGTGCCTTGTGATCAAACGCTCCAAAGTTTATTTCTAAATTATCTTCCCATACCAAAATGTCAATTATTTTTTTTATTTTATTGGCAGGAGCCGTAATATTATTCAGTTGAATAACGATCTGAAATTCCAGGTATGACCAGTACCAGCTTACCAGGTAGATAAGCAATTTGTGCTTATTAACGAAATACCTGTAAATAGTAGCCTCTGTTGTTTCGATTTCAACAGCCAGTTTTTTAAAAGTGAATTGTTCATAGCCAATGGCAGCAATAAGGCTGATGCTTTCTTTAATTATTTTCTTTCCCAAATCTGTGCTTTGAGGATTTTTTAAAAAAAGCTTATCGTTAAGCGATGGATTAAACTCAATAGTCATTTGTAAATATTTTGATAAAATTAAAAATAAAAAATAATATATACTATTTTACTTTGAAATATAAAAGTATTACTATTATATTTGTATTAAATACTATCACTAATATTAAAAAACAAACAATGAAAAAATTACTAAAATTATCCTTTGAAATGTTTTCCCGGCTTTACCCTACAAGTGTATTAAACCGCAAAAAGGGCATATCCACAAGGAAAAATAAACTATTTGTTTATTTACTGTTTCCAATTTCAGCAATCCTGGTAACCAGTTGCGCCGTTATACGCCCGGGGGAGGTAGGTGTGAAACAAAAATTGGGTAAGCTTTCTGATGAGATTGCAACACAGGGTACTGTTCTTTTCAATCCGTTTACAAGTAAGGTTGTAAAAGCATCCATTCAAACCAATAACTTAGAACTATCGTTGAGCCTGCCAAGCAAAGAGGGGCTAAGTATAACGTCCCAAATATCAATTTTATACAGGCTTGACAAAGACAAAGTATCATCCGTAATAAGAACTTTAGGATTGAATTATGAAACCATTATCGCCAATGTTTTCCGGTCTGCTTCTGCTGATGTTTGTTCTAAATTTTTTGCTAAAGATATGCACTCGGGTATGAGGGCTGATATTGAAATATCAATCAAAAATAAAATGGATGAAACGCTGACGGTCCAAGGGATATTGATAGAATCCGTTTTGATGAAAAGTATTCAACTGCCGGAAGGTTTGGCTGGCTCTATAGAAAGAAAATTACAGGCAGAGCAGGATGCCATGCGTATGGAATTTGTTTTGCAACAACAGAAGTTAGAAGTGGATAGGATAATCATCGAAGCTAAAGGAACAAGAGATGCTCAAAAAATTATTGCAGAAGGGTTAACACCTGAAATTATTAAAATAAGAAGCATTGAGGCTTTTGTACTGTTGTCTAAATCGCCCAATACCAAAATGGTTATTACTGATGGCAAAACGCCATTTTTAATTAATTAATAATTATCTAAAAAGTTAACAGGTGGCAACAGGCGTTTAAAAGACAGAAAACTATGTGGTTCCGGCAATACAGGCTTGCCTTGCATTATGCTGATTATTGGTGAGGTATATAATCTGCACTTCGGCAAAGTAGCATTTACACCTTAAACACTTTCAAATTCACAAAAATGAAAAACTAAGAATACGCAGGTTTGGTTTTGGTTACCTGCGCCAGCTTAAATGGGCCCGTTTTGGCTCGCTTTTTTCTTTTCAAAATATCATTTAGATGAATATAAAAGGTTGGTTTTGGTTTTGGTTATCTGTGCCAGCTTGAATGGGCCCGTTTGGGCTGGCTTTTTCTTCTTCTTAAAATGAAATCGTGAAATTTCTTGTTTTATTTTTAAAACAAAAAGCTCGTGCATTATCTATAACAGAAGTAAAGATGCCCAGTGTTATTCAGTACAAGAGGGCGATGCATCGATGTTGAGCAAGGATACAAAGCCTGGATAAAAAATGTATTTGCGAAATCGCGATTTTTTCGGAGTGACAACTACTTCATAGCCGGGAAAAAATTCATTCAATGTTTGCCCCTTGCAGAGAATACAATCAAAACGGACAAGCTGAACCCCGTATTAAAAAGTAAGCAGGATTAAAAATAAAAAAAATGACCCAAAAAAATTCGATGATGGCTTTCCTTTTGATAGCAAGTGTAGCTATCTCCTGCAACCTGGCAACCGAAAAAATAAAAGAACAAACTACCAACATTGTTTCGCAAACAAATGAGCGTGTGCAGAAAGTTATTGATGACCTCGGGTTAGTGTATGTAGAAGAAGGGGCACAAAACATTATTACTTATGACGAAGTAAATGCCGCTCAGCAAGCCTGGTGTGATGCGTTGGTAAAAATTGGAAAATTAAAAGAAGAGGGCGGGGACTACAAAGCTTTTGCGGAGAAGGTACTTTCCGATGCCTATAATTATGATAGTGGCAAAGTATTTTTCAAACCAACATTGGCCTATGGTGACCAAACATTTAGAAACACAAAAAATGGTGCATTGGCTTATTTTATTGGGGGCGACCCGGAATACCCTAACGATAAAGGTTTTGCATTAACCCCCTGGATAAAGGCCCGTTACGACAATGCCGGTGATAAAAATGAAGGCATCCAAATTTATGGTTCGGTTGCCATTACAATGGGCAACGTTTGGGTTACCGGTAAAGATGGAAAAGAAGTAATGGTAGATAAAACCTGGGTTTTTAAAAAAGGGAAAGATGGCAAACTAAAAATAATAGTACATAAATCAGCACTTCCTTTTGCACCTCCAGCTAAATAGGTGATAAAGGCAGTTGAGTTAATGCCCGCCATCCATATAGCAATTCTAGGTATGATTTATCATAAAATAACATCAACAATTTTATGTTTGGTTGGCCTCGTTGCACCATCTCAAAACTGAGAGTTAACAGATAAAACAGCTTATGCCACAATCTGTGATGAAATGTTATCGAGTTCGGCAAAAATGTAAATGAAAATGCATTTGACCAATACCTCTTAGCCATATTGTTAGGGTACTGGTTTAATAAATAGTTCAGGGTGGTGGGAGATTTTTTTCAGCAGGTGCTTCAGCTTTGCAGAGAAGTAAACAACAGCAATGTTTTTCAATACAACAATAGAGTTATTTTATACAGCTACTTCAATTTTGATTTTAGTAAATCATTTTTAAAATGATTGTCAATTTTTAAAAATATCAGTAAATCCAATGCCGTATAGTTAAGAAATCCCAAGTGGCTGGTTGCTATACCTGCCACTGCTAATCCACAGGGGACAGTGGGTTTGTGTTCCCACAAACCCCTCAACTAAACGGCATTAATAGTTAATAAATTCATAGTATTCTTTATTTAAGCACGTATGAAAAAATTATCCTTCTTCGCTTTTATGATTCAAACAGGTTTGTTTTCCTGTACTTCATCTGCAATTAAAAACGACAGCAACGAAAGTGTACCAGAGATATTGGTTACCATGGTGGCCGCACGGGATACCATTATTAATACAGCTTATGTAGCCACTTTACAAGCCATCCAAAATACTGAAATCAGAAGCCGTGTACATGGTTTTTTAGAAAATATTTTAATTGATGAGGGTAAGCCGGTGGCTAAAGGACAGGCATTGTTTCAATTAAGTACAGGCGAGCTGGTGATCAATGAATCTAAAGCCATAGCCAACCTGGATATGGCAGCTGCAGAAGCTAAAGCCGCTACCTTGGAGGTGGAAAGGGTAAGTGTGCTGGTAGAGAGAAAAGTAATTACCAAAACCGAACTGGAGCTGGCAAGAGCAAAATTAAAAGCTGCCGAAGCAAAAATGAGTGAGGCCAATGCCATGTTAGCAGAGGCTAGGTTAAAAAGAAGTTATGCAACTATACGGGCACCTTTTAATGGAGTGGTAAATAGGCTGCCGCTAAAAACCGGTAGCCTTATTGAAGAAGGAACCATGCTTACTTCCATAGCAGATATTCAATCAGTGTTTGCATATTTCAGTGTTTCCGAAAATGAGTATCTCCGGTTTAATCAAATGAAAATTGCCAAAGGTAGCCAGTTTGATAGTGTAACATTAATATTGAGTGACGGTAGTGATTATGGGTATGCCGGCGTTATTGAAACAATGAATGGAGAAATAGACCCAAGTACGGGCTCGCTTGTTTTTAGGGCAAGGTTTCCAAATCCTAAGGGGCTGCTAAAACATGGTGCTACGGGCAAAGTGGTGCTGATGGCAAATGTAAATAATACTCTCATTATACCGCAAAAAGCAGTGTTCGAAATTCAAGACCGGAATTTTGTTTTTCTGGTAGATAAAAATAATGTTATCCGGCAGCAAGCATTTGAACCCATTAGCAGGTTGGGCCAATATTACCTGGTAAAAGCTGGCTTAAAAGAAGGAGACCAGATTGTGTATGAAGGTACTCAAAATCTGAGGGAAGGAAATAAAATAGATCCTAAGCAGGTATCTGCCGAAGGGGTGAAAATCAATTAGTTTTTGTTATAAAATATATTTTAAATAAAGTAAAGCCAGTTATACAACCCTTACTTTATTGGCTATACAAATAAAAATTCATGGTACAAACTTTTATACGAAGGCCTATTTTATCATTGGTTATTTCCATTGTTATTACCCTATTGGGAGTATTGGCATTGTTCACCCTGCCGGTTACCCAGTTTCCGGATATTGTACCACCCAGCGTAATGGTTACAGCTAAATACACCGGAGCAAATGCCGAAGTATGTACAAAAGCTGTAACTACCCCCTTAGAAAGAGCCATCAACGGCGTACCCGGCATGACCTATATGAGCAGTGTAAGCAGCAACAATGGCACTACGCTGATACAGGTTTTTTTTAAAGTAGGTACGGATCCGGATATGGCCGCCGTTAACGTACAGAACCGTGTAATAACTGTGTTGGATGAGTTGCCGGAAGAGGTAATTAAAGCAGGCGTTACTACCGAAAAGGAAGTTAACAGTATGCTGATGTACTTAAACATTGTAAGTGACGATACTACGGCAAGCGAAGCATTCATTTACAACTTTGCCGACATCAATATTTTGCAGGAACTAAAGCGTATTGAAGGAGTTGGTTTTGCAGAAATAATGGGGCAAAAAGAATACAGCATGAGGGTATGGCTAAAGCCGGAAAGGATGGTTAGCTATAATATAAGTGCTGCTGAGGTAGTAACTGCTTTAAGAAGCCAGAATGTAGAAGCAGCACCGGGCAAAACGGGCGAAAGCAGTGGTAAGACTGCCTTGGATAGGCAATATGTAATACGATATTCCGGTAAATTTTTGGAACCAAAACAATACGCGGATCTACCACTCAGAAGTATGGAGAATGGTAATATTCTGCGGCTGAAAGATATTGCAGATGTGGAATTTGGTGCTATGACATATAGCATGGTAAGCAAAACAGATGGAAAGGCCTCTGCAAATATTATGATGAAGCAACGCCCCGGCAGCAATGCACAGGACGTAATAAAAAATATAAAAAAACGGATGGAGGAATTGAAAGCCACTCAGTTTCCTCCTGGCATGAAATTTAATATTGCGTATGATGTAAGTCGTTTTCTGGATGCTTCTATTCATGAGGTGCTCATTACTTTACTGGAGGCATTCATCCTTGTTTTCATCGTGGTATTTATCTTCCTTCAAAATTTCCGGTTCACACTTATTCCGGTATTGGCTGTGCCCGTAGCATTAATTGGCACTTTAGCTTTTATGCAATTATTGGGGTTCTCTATCAATTTGCTAACTCTTTTTGCCTTGGTATTATCTATTGGTATTGTGGTGGACAATGCCATTGTAGTGGTAGAAGCCGTACATGTAAAAATGGAGGAGTTTCACCTGTCGGCAATGGATGCCACTATTGCTGCTATGAAAGAAATATCCGGTGCCATTGTAGCCATTACCCTTGTGATGAGTGCTGTATTTATTCCGGTGGCATTTTTAAGCGGACCTGTAGGTATTTTTTACCGGCAGTTTAGTCTTACAATGGCCATTGCCATTGTAATATCAGGTATTAATGCCTTAACCTTAACACCGGCTCTTTGTGCACTCATATTAAAGCACAATCCAATTCCCCCGGCCAAAAGAAAAGGGTTGCTAAACGGGTTTTTTAATGCCTTTAATAAAGGATTTAGTAAGGTTGAAAAAAATTACAAATCACTTATTTATAAAACTGCCGGAAGAAGGGTGGTAACCATTAGCCTGCTGGTAATTTTTTGTGCAGCCACTTTTGGTATTAGTGCTATACTGCCAGGGGGTTTTATACCTAACGAAGACCAGGGTATGATTTACGTAAATGTAAATACGCCAGCAGGTGCCACGCTGGAACGTACAGAAAAAGTGATGGATCAGATTCAGCAGGCCGCTGCAAAATTACAATCGGTAGAAAATGTAACCACGCTTGCTGGGTATAGCCTGGTAAGTGAAGTAGCTGGTGCTTCTTATGGTATGGGTATGATTAACCTTGCTGCCTGGGCCAATAGGAAAGAATCTGTGAATGATGTATTGGTACTACTTAAAGAAGCAACCAAACATATTCAGGATGCAAGAATAGACTTTTTTCCACCACCCACCGTACCCGGCTTTGGCAATGCCAGTGGTTTTGAATTAAGGATACTGGACAAAACAGGAAGTGGCAATCTGCAACAAACGGCCCGGGTAACCAATAACTTTATTGAGGTACTAAAAAAGGAAAAAAATATCAGTAGCGGCTTCACCAATTTCGATCCCAGCTTTCCACAATACCTCATTCATATTGATTACGATTTAGCTTCTAAAAAAGGGGTAACAGTAGATAATGCCATGAGTACCCTACAAACGATGCTAGGCAGTTTTTATGCTACTAACTTTATTCGTTTTGGGCAGATGTATAAAGTGATGGTGCAGGCTTATCCGCAATACCGGAGCAAGCCGGAAGATATTCTGCAACTGTTTGTAAAAAATGATAAAGGTGAGCAGGTAACTTTTGGCACTTTTATCCGGCTGGAGCGAGTGTATGGCCCGGAACAATTAACCAGGTATAATATGTACACATCGGCAATGATTAATGGAGATGCCGCACTTGGTACAAGCAGTGGTGATGCTATTAAAACGGTACAGGCCATCGCAGAAAAACAACTTCCCCGTGGCTATAGCTATGAATTTAGCGGCATGACAAGAGAACAAATTATCAGTGGCAACCAGGCAGTATATATCTTTATGATTTGCCTGTTGTTTGTGTACCTGCTGCTGGCAGCTAAATACGAAAGCTTTTTACTTCCGCTACCCGTTATATTGTCTTTACCCGCTGGTGTTTTTGGTGCCTTTTTAGGTTTAAAACTGATGGGGCTGGAAAATAATATTTATGCCCAGGTAGCATTGATTATGCTGATAGGCTTGCTGGGAAAAAATGCCATCATCATTATTGAGTTTGCAGTACAGCGGCGCAAGGAAGGTTATAGTATTATGAAAGCTGCTGTGGAAGCTTCCGCAGCAAGGCTACGGCCCATTTTAATGACCTCCTTTGCTTTTATTGCAGGGCTTATACCGTTGTGCATTGCCAATGGCGCCGGTGCTATGGGCAGCAGGAGTATTGGAGCAGCGGCCCTTTTTGGAATGCTGGCAGGTACTGTGGTAGGCGTGATAGTAATACCTGGGTTATATGTGTTGTTTGAAAGGATAGCATCCCGAAATAAAAAAGAGCAATTAAAAACTGAAAGTTTGGAAAATAATCTTCCAAACAATAATGGCCATGCACCACAACCAACCAATTCTTTAACGGTACAAACAAATCATAATGTTTAGAATTTTGATGATAAAAAAAATTATTTTATTAAGTATTGTTACAGGGCTGATACTAACGGCTTGTAATGTACCCAACCAACTTACGCAACCTGCTGTAATAAAAGATTTACCTGCAAGCTACCTTGATGGTAGTGCTGATAGTAATTCAATTGCAACTACTCCCTGGAAGTTGTTTTTTACTGACCCTATTTTGCAGCAACTGATTGATACCGCTTTGGCAAAAAATATAGACCTGTTGAGTAATGACCAACAAATAAAAATAGCAGGTACATACGTTGGTATGGCCAAGGCATTAACCTTACCAACTTTAGAGGGAGTGATCAATACGCAGGTAGATCGGTATGCTTTTTACACCATGAATGGAATAGGCAACTACGATCTTAACAAAAGTAACAGCATTACAAATGATATGCGTATTCCCAACGCCGTGCCTGATCTAATGATTGGTTTCCGCAGCCAGTGGGAGCTGGATGTATGGGGTAAACTAAAGAACATGAAAAAAAGTGCCCTGGCAAAATACCTTGGTACCCTACAGGGCAAACTTTTTTTGCAAACAAATATTGTGGCAGAAGTTGCCTACCGCTATTACGAATTGTTGGGGCTCGATTTTGAAATAGATATAGTGAGAAAGAATATTCTTTTGCAGCAAAATGCTCTTGAAATTGTAAAGGCACAAAAGCTTGGCGGCAGGGCAACAGAGCTTGCTGTACTTCAATTTGAAGCATTGGTGTACAAAACAAAAGCTATTGAGTATGGGGTAAGGCAACAGATTGCCGAAACAGAAAACAGGCTCAACCTTTTACTGGGCAGGTATCCGCAAGGCATTGAAAGAGGCCAGGGGTTGATGGAACTAAACCTGCCTGTAAACGTAAAAAGCGGCTTGCCAGCAAACCTACTATTAATGCGGCCCGATGTGAACCGGGCCATGTATGATTTAACAGCCGCTTACCGGGATGTTGCTGCGGCAAGGGCTATGTATTATCCGGCTTTCAATATTACACCTTACCTTGGTTTTCAGGGTTTCCGGCTTCCCGCTTTTTTAAATGCACAGTCTATTGCAACAGGTATTGCTGGCAATATTGCAGCCCCCATTTTTAACCGTAAAAAAGTACGTGGTTATTATAGCATCAGCGAAGCGCAGGCAAAGCAAACCTGGCTTGGCTACAATAAAACAATGCAAACCGCAGTGATGGAAGTACAAACAAGTTTGCAAGGCATTAATAACCTGGCTAGCCAGTATGCAATAAAAAAACAGGAAGTAAAAGAACTTACCACTGCTATTGGCACCGCCAATGATTTGTATGCCAATGGGTATGCAAATTACCTGGAAGTGATAACTGCTCAAAAAAGTTTGGTAGATGCGGAAATTGAATTAACACTGATGAAGAAAGTACAATTTCAAACTATGGTAGCTTTATATAGGGCTGCCGGTGGTGGCTGGAAGTAAATAACGGGTTTAATGAATGGCAAAATCAATCATACCTAAATATAATGTTATGAATACTTATTGCGAGCAAACCATTACAAAAAAGGCAACAAAGCCATTGCAATTCATTTCATCATTGGGTTTTGTAATGCCTTTTCAACCATCTATGTGGGATGATAAATCTATTCAGTCTGCATTGGATTACACCACGCATATAATAGAAACAAAGCTAAAAATTAGCTACAGTGATGAATGTACCAACACCATGCTGGGCAGGATAAAACAACTGTTTGACCGATTAAATTTTAATACGCACCGTAAAAGCATTGCAGTATTAATTTCTGCTGATTCGGAGAAAGTAATGTACCTGAATTTTCCGGTAAAGTTGTTTGTATCCACCCGCAGTTTTATTTCTGTACTTGATTTAGTAACCAGCATAAAACAACAACCAGGTTTCTATTTACTTTTTAATTCCAAAGACAATCTTATGCTATTTGAATATTGTAATAAACAGCTCAACAAAGTATATGAACAAAAGCCAGATGCGGTATCCGGCTATTTTGTTGATGGAGCTATAAGGGCATCTTCCGTAATCACCTACATGAATACCAATTATCAGAAACCCGTTTTTATTGTTGGCAGCAGGGAAGATGTCAGTTCTTTTCAAAGCACTGTTTCTTATCCTGAAATTATTTTTCAAGTAATAAATACTCCGGTGCAATATAGCGCTGAAATGATGCAAACCATTGTTACAGAAATTGTAGAACAGTGGAGCCACTGGTTATCAAAATTTCAGGTACGCCGAATTGCCATGGCAAAAAAAGGCAACACATTAATCTTTAAATATTCAGCGGTTTTACAGGCATTGTGCAACAGTGCAGATGGCTTAATGCTGATGGATAAAAGAGTGAAAAAAGAATTGCAAAAACCTGCAACAGGGGATATTCTTTTTATGGACTCAAAATTTTTTATTAGCCAGATAGAAAAATTTGTTGATAGAGGTAATTGTATCGTAATAAAGGAAAATGCTTTACTGAGAGATTGGGGCGGAATTGTTTTGCTCCCTTGTACGACGTCTTGTCACCAGGATAAACATTCATATGGAGGATACCGTATCGCTGGTGGAACCGGTAATTTGTTTTAGGAATGATGATAAGAAACCCTGAAAATAAAAAAAGCAAACCAGCAATGATCCTTGTTTACAAAATCGGTTATTGTAGTTTACAGGTTGGCACAACTTACTATTTAAAACAAAAGTATGAATGACGAAGAGCTACGAATCAGCAATTCCCAATGGAGAAAATGGGGGCCCTACCTTGCAGAAAGGCAATGGGGTACCGTAAGGGAAGATTATAGCCCTGATGGAAATGCATGGAACTACTCAAATTATGAAATAAGCCGTAGCAAAGCATACCGTTGGGGTGAGGATGGGATTGCTGGTATATGCGACAACAACCAGGCGCTTTGTTTTTCCTGGGCATTTTGGAACAAAAAAGATACACATATTAAAGAGCGTTTATTTGGTTTAACAAACCACCAGGGCAACCATGGCGAAGATGTAAAAGAGTTGTATTATTACCTGGATGCTGCGCCTTCGCATAGCTACCTCAAAATGCTGTACAAGTATCCGCACAATGAATTTCCTTATGAAATATTAAAAGAAGAAAATAGGCGCAGAACAAGACGGGAACCTGAATTTGAATTAGCAGATACGGGGATCTTTAAGGCGAATGAATTTTTTGACATAGTGATAGAATATGCAAAGATTTCGCCTGAGGATATCCTCATAAAAGCTACTATTTATAACAGGGGAAATAATGCAGCATCCCTTTATGTGATGCCACAATTGTGGTTTAGAAATACATGGAGTTGGGGATACGGTAAACCCAGGCCTCAAATACAACTGAACAGTGATGATAGTATTTTAACGATGCATCCTGTATTGGGTAATTACAGGCTTTACATGCGGCAGCCGGCACAAAAATTATTCTGCGATAATGAAACCAATAAACCTAAATTATATGGCACAGCGCAACAGGCGGAATATTATAAAGATGGTATAAACGAATACCTGGTAAATCAAAATAAAAATGCCGTGAACTACAACAGAGGTACAAAGGTGGCTATAAATCATGAGTTAGTTATCGAAGGCGATGATAAAGCTTCTGTGTGGTTGAGACTCACGAATGAAGAAAAGGAAAACCCTTTTTCAGGGTTTGAAAAAAAGTTTAAAAAGACCGTACAACAAACTGATGAATTTTATAGGCATATTCAAATTAATATTAAGGACGAAGAAGAAAAAAAAATACAGCGGCAGGCATTTGCCGGCATGATATGGAGCAAACAATTTTATTATTATGTAATTGATAAATGGCTAAAAGGCGACCCGGATCAACCACTTCCTCCCCCACAACGAAACGATGGCCGTAACCACCATTGGCATCACCTCAGCAACCGCGATATTATTTCTATGCCAGATAAATGGGAGTATCCGTGGTATGCCACCTGGGATCTTGCGTTTCATTGTATACCCTTTGCATTAATAGATGCTTCATTTGCAAAAGAACAATTAAAATTATTGACAAAAGATTGGTATATGCATCCCAACGGCGAAATACCTGCCTATGAATGGGACTTTAGCGCAAGCAACCCACCTGTGCATGCATGGGCATGCTGGAGGGTGTATGAAATTGATAAAGGCAAAAATAATGACAGCGGTGATACGGTATTTTTAGAAACAGTTTTCATAAATTGATAATAAACTTTACCTGGTGGGTAAACCGAAAAGATGCAGAGGGAAATAATATTTTTGAAGGAGGCTTTTTGGGGCTTGATAACGTCGGCATTTTTGACCGTAATGATAAATTCAACGGACATGTAGAGCAAGCCGACGGCACAAGCTGGATGGCAATGTACGCATTAAACATGATGCGTATTGCATTGGAGCTGTCAAAGCAAAACCCTGTATATCAGGAAATGGCAGCCAAGTTCTTTGAGCATTTTTTAAATATCGCCGGTGCCATGGCAAATATGGGCGAAGCAGACAAAGGGCTTTGGGATGATGAAGATGATTTCTATTATGATGTATTGCGCCAGTCCAACAACAAGGATATTAAATTGAAAATACGCAGCCTGGTAGGTCTTATTCCGTTGTTTGCTGTAGAAGTGCTGGATGAAGAATTGTTTAAATCCATGCCTGTTTTTGCAGAACGGCTCCGTTGGCTTTTTTACAACAAGCCACACCTGGCAAACCTCGTTTCACGCTGGGGCGAAAAAGGAGTGAATGAACAACATTTATTATCGCTGCTCCGTGGCTACCGAATGACAAAGATTTTAAGCCGTATGCTGGACGAAAATGAATTTCTATCCCGGTATGGGGTAAGATCCTTATCCAAGCATCATTTACAAACCCCTTTTCAATTAGGTGTTAACGGCCACACGTTTAGTGTAGGGTACGAACCGGGGGAGTCTCAATCAGATTTGTTTGGGGGCAATTCTAACTGGCGTGGCCCAATTTGGATGCCTGTGAACTTTTTGATCATTGAATCACTACAACGTTTTCACAATTATTATGGCGATGATTTTATAGTTGAGTACCCTGCTGGCAGCGGTAATTTGTGTACACTAACGGCAATAAACAGTGGGCTTATAGATAGACTGCTAAGCATCTTCAAGAAAAATGATAACTGCGAAAAACCTTTTAAAAATGAAAATAAAAAAGCACAAAATTGGCTGGGTATGGATGACAACATTTTATTTTATGAATATTTTGATGGTGTTGCGCTGTGATAAATCCGTGAGGTGAGGATATTAAATTGAAACATCTCTTAATTACCCGACGGGTAACCAATCCTGTCCGGCAAGGTTTAGTCAACCACCGGAAGCGAGTCTTGCGTAGTTGGTAGAGATGCCT
>JANPIJ010000442.1:0-29627 GCA_031424955.1 Ferruginibacter sp.
GCAAGAAAAGCTTCCGCTTTGGTAAGCTTCCACGGCTTGTGTGCCACACCACCCATGGCCAATCCTGCTTTGTTGATGACACCATTATTTACCTGCAGCCCGGCTGCAACGGAAAGCAAAGCAAATGCATAGCTGGAGCGCTCACGGATCTTTAGATAGTAATAATGATCAGAAAATATTGATTTAGGAAGATGGATAGCGCTGATCAATTCTCCTGGTTGAAGGTTGGTATCTTTCTCAGGCTGGTCGCCCGGCAAACGGTGGAAATCAGTGAAAGCGATCATGCGTGAGCCACCACCGGGTTGCTGTACTTCCACGGTTGCTTCCAATGCGGCCAGAGCTACACACATATCAGAAGGGTGCACCGCAATACACTTTTCACTATACCCAAAAATAGCGTGCACTGCATTCATGCCATTTTTGGCGCCACAGCCGCTACCCGGCTCCCTTTTATTGCAGGGCATTGATACTTCAAAAAAATAAGGGCAACGGGTGCGTTGTAATAAATTACCACCGTTGCTGGCCATATTCCTGATCTGCGCAGTGGCAGCAGAAAGCATAGCCATGGAAAGTAGCGGATAGTTTTTGCGCACTTCGGGGTGATTGGCTGTTTCTGCATTACTAAGCATTGCACCAAGGGTGAGCCCTCCACTTGCATTCGTTGTTATTTTATTATATTCAAGCCCGCTGATGTAGATTAATTGTTCGGGGCGCTCCACATCTTCTTTAATCAGATCTACCAGGTTAGTTCCGCCGGCGAGGTATTTTGAGTTTCCCTTTACGGCACCGAGGGCTTGCACTGTATTTTCTGCACTTGTAAAAGTGAATGGTCTCATGTTTATTAATTTAAAATGTAAATTCTACGGATCGATAACAGGGTCTATGCTTTTTTTGCCCGTTGCATTTGTTCCTGCGTAGCAAACTCCCAGGTAGGCATTTTATCATCGCCGGAATGCACTTCTTTAAAAGCCTGCACAATATTGTTGTATGCACCGCAACGACAAATGTTGCCAGACATTCTTTCCCTGATTTCTTCTTCAGAAAGTTTGAGGTTCTTTTTAATGTGCTTGAAATTTTCTGTTACGAAACTGGCGTCGCCATTCTTTGCTTCTTCTAAAAGTGCTACGGAAGAACAAATCTGCCCGGGCGTACAATACCCACATTGAAAACCATCGTGTTTTACAAATGCCTGCTGCATGGGGTGCATTTTGCCCGATTTGGCCAGCCCTTCTATTGTGGTTATGGATTTATTTCCGCAGGTTGCTGCAAGCGTAAGACAGGCAAGTTGCCTTTTTCCATCTATCATAATAGTGCAGGCACCACACTGCCCATGGTCACAACCTTTTTTAGACCCGGTGAGCGCCAGCCGCTCCCGAAGCGCATCCAATAAAGTAACCCTGGAATCAATCGTCAGTGATTTCATCATCTCATTAACCCGGAGGTTCACTGTAATTTCATTCATGAAAACATTTGCGTTTGCAGGCAAATCATTAATAGGATTTGCATATGCGCCGGAAGTAAAATAAGTGGAGGCCAAGATGCTGAGGCTTGCGACAGAAGCCTGCTTTAAAAATTTTCTGCGGGAACTTCCGGTCAATCCCATCTGGCTGAGAATGCTTTCTTCGTCCTCGCTTAACTTATCTGTTTCAATCCTGTCATTCCATTTTTCAAGCTCTTCCATATTTAATTTTTTGGGGGGTATATAAAATTTTACAATTGGAAATCTGGAAACTGTGAGTGATCGGAATACTACTTTTAAAATCGCTTACAATATTTGTTGCCAGGTGAATATTCCGGTAGAAAATTTGAAGACAAGAACTATACCAAGTTTCCAACGCTAAACTTAAAGAACAACAAGCACTTTTTCGCTATCGGCAGAGGTTCCGGCGGACGTAATGCTGCTGGTCTTTTAGTTTTTATCTTGTACTTTCAAATCTTTATTGAGCAGTAGTTCGGGGTAGGACGAGCAATGGATTCCACACCTGCAGCAATACCTGTTCGTTGCCTGCAAGCTTATTATGACACATTCCGTTAGACAAATGAAAGTAGCCCAGCATTAATTTCGACTACACCTGTTTATACTGACAATTTCGCTTTGACAATCGGAGGTGTCCTTCATATACATTATGACCTAACAAAAGAAGACTGCAAATTTAATCCTTGAAGCAAAAAGATTTAATCAGATTCAATTTGCAGGAGACAAATTAAACGACAATACCCTTCGACATATTAATGAAACGCTTTTGCCTTCTCGACAAAATATTTGTTTATGAATTGTAATCAATGGACATGGTGCGTTTGACAACTTAGCCTTTCTATCAAAACTTCCAAACTTAAAAATCTTACTGCGGACTTATTTAAAAACGATGAGATTGAGAAAATCAACAAGTATTTAAAATTGGACACATTGGCAATCGGGCAGACGTTCGTTGATTGGACTTTTAAAATTTGAACAGTCGGGCGGGAAAATACAAATGCCCAATACAACAATGCAAAAATTGAGATTGTAAAAATTGGATAAAACTGCATTAGGAATTAATTTCAGTTCGAAATGCAAATGGATTAAAGGGATTAGTTAAACCTTAACGGAAGTATTGCAAAAATTAACCTTTAATATTATATTTATATTAAGGCTTTATAAAATCGATTTTATGAAATGGCTCCCTTTATATATTATGAGCATGGCAGTTTTAGAAATTTCATGTAAAAAGGACCTCACTTCAACGAACGGAGTGCCTAAGTCTCAATGGACATTTGATGGATTCGATTATAAAGGATATGCGAAAGCCTACTCTATTGGTAGCGAATTTTCGGCTTCTAACAATTTGAATTCAATTGGACTAGCGGTAGGAAATTTTGTTGCAATTCATTTTCGTTACGGGTACATGCCTACGAAAAGTGGAATTTATAAAGTCAAAAAATATCCTTCAGATAGTACGGAGTGTAATTTAACAGTTGGAATTCTCGGAAATGTAGTTGATGATTATACATCAGTCGATTCAAGTTCACAAATCGATGTTACATTTTCAACTGTTGGAAAACTTATTGCTTCATTTTCTAATATTGCTTTAACAGATTATAACAAAACTAAAATTTAAATCCTTTCCGGCAGACTGGAAGAACAGTAATCAGCATTAATTTTCTCGGTTATTTGTTTAACTAAAACTAGATTAACTTTCTGCACCATTGAAATGTCTGCCCATAATCGAGTAACGCAGGGGAATTTCACCCCTACGTCCTCACGGAACCGTACTTGAACCGCTCGATTCATCCGGCTCTTCAGTTATGGGCTTTACTTGCAAGGGCTCTTACCTTAATTAATCAGTAATTGCAATTGCTTTCGTGCTGGTTGCAATGGTATCCTTTCCGCAGATTGTACCTATTGCTTCCAAACTTCATGACTGCCAAACCCTACGCTCCATCCCCATTACAGGGACTTCATCACTACTATGAGTTGGTCTGACTTCCTGGTGGTGTTACCCTGTATAAAGATTCACACAGAGCGAATAATCGGCTTGATGGTGATGCCACCTTGCTTTTCTTTCTGACACCAGCAGGATCTCACCAGATGAACGATAGCGCCCGTGTGCAGCTCCTGCCGCCTTTACCCCGGAAGTCAAATGGCCAGCTCCGGTTTACTGCCGCCAAATTATTAAGGAATCCCATGTAACTATTCCTTTATGACTTCGCGTTACAAATATCGGGGCTTCGACCAGCGGTTTATCCGTATTCAGCTTTTGTACACATACCTGCATTCACTGACAGTGAAGTGCTTTGACTCAAACGCTCAGTCCGCCGCGGCGGATTACCAAACCAGGACCTTTGAGTGGTTTGCATCCTTTGTCCGATCAATCGGATGCGAGGGGCCTTGAAATTCCCTCATCGTTACAGTTCCTCTGGCTGGTCACACACAATGCTTGGCAAAATACGGGGCTGGACATGCAAACGTCGGCTGTAGTTCACTATCAGCTTTGGTTTGAGGCTGAACCTTTCCCATTGATCTTTTAGTTAAATTGTAATTTCCGTTCTCAATATAATCTCGTTGGCCGGGCAGGACCAGCAATGAATTCCCCGTACTTCGCCAATGCAAAACATTAGGCGCAACTTTTTAGCATTCTTCTCATTTCATCATATTTAATCACCTCTCCTCACTGCTTAATTCACGCTCTTCATGTTTAGTAAAAGTTTAGAAAGACATTTATCTAATTTGGGTTTCATTTCAATAAGCTAAAAAAGTAATTTATGAAACCAATACTGCTATTTTTCATCTTGCTTATTTATCAAGTTTCTTTAGCTCAAGACACAAAACCTTTTATACCAGAAGGTGATGCAAAATATTTTGATTTCTGGCCAGGAACCTGGCTTGAAATAAAGGAGGATGGTAGTTTAGATAGTACCTCTTATTTTAAAGTTACCCGGAGTGTTAATCCTTCATGTTTCGTAGAAGAATGGCACTTTTCAAATGGAGGAAAATCTATTGCCACCCGAGCATGGGATAAAACTAATAATAAATGGGGTTTCGTGTGGGTAAGTGATAACGGACTATACCAAGTTTGGGATTCAAAAAAAGTAGAAGGGAACTGGTACATTTATAAACAGTTTACTATTAATGAAGACACTTATCTTTCAAGACAAGGTTTTATTCCCCAATCAGATGGAACAGTGCTCCGCATTAGCGAAAAATCTTATGATGAAAAAAAATGGGAACTACGATTTAAACAGAAACTCAAAAGATTGTAATAATCAAAGTAAAGTATGCGCCTAACAATAATTATCCGGATAAATTACCATGAATAATTTAAAAAGATATATCGAATCCATAACTGAATTTTCCGAGCAAAGCTGGATGGCTTTATCTGACTGTGCATCAGAAATACAATTTAAAAAAAACGAGCATTTACTGAAAGAAGGCAAGATATGCAACTCTATTTACTTTATAAGCTCGGGGGTTTGCAAATCATGTTATAACCTGGATGGAAAAGAAATCAATACAGCCTTTTATTTTGAAAACGATTTTGCCACGAATATCAGGAGCCTTAGAACATCTTTAAAATCAGAATACAGCATTAAGGCCCACGAGAAAACCAAGGCAGTGGTAATTGACAAAACAAAACTTTTAGAAGCGTACAAACAGTCTCACCAAGTTGAAACTTTTGGAAGAAAGGTATTGGAACTGATAATGGCAAAACAGGAAGAACATTCCGATAGCTTCAAACTATTATCACCAAAACAAAGATTTGATACCTTAGTTTCACAATATCCCGATTTCCTTCAAAGGGTCTCCCTAACCCAAACAGCATCCTATTTAGGGATCAGCAGAGAAACGCTAAGCAGATTTCGTGCTATAAAATGAATTCTGTGATTTTTGACACAGGTCGGCGATTTTCCAAATCTCCAACTTTGCGTATAAATTAAAATACATCAAAAATGAAAAATTCAATTTTAGTACAGCAGTTTATTGAACAAATCTGGAATAAAAGGTCGTTTGAAATGCTCGATGACTTTCTACATCCGGAATTTAAAGATCATTCCTTATTACCAGTCCTTTCCCCGGACAAAGAAGGGCTTAAGAAATGGATCAATGCAACAGGCATTTCATTTGAACATGAAACGGTCATTGAACATCACGTGACAGAAGGTGATCAAATCATGTTGAGAATAAAAATGAAATTAAAGCATATTGGTGTTTGGCGTGGCATTGAGCCCACAGGAATTGAACTCTACACCACTGGTTACAGGCATTTTAAAATCAAAGATGCCAGAATTATTGAACATTGGGCGTTAATTGATGGTGAAACAATAGAGAATCAATTAAAAGAAGCATCCCACGGCTGTAAAATTGCCAGATAAAAATCACTATCAAAAATTAATTAAAGTTTCAAAAAGCCAAAAATATTATGAAAAGGAAAATTATTAATCCAATCATAAAAGACACCATTACATTTATCCAAACAAGTGATGAAACAAACTCAAAAATTTCAGAATTAGAATTAACACTGATGCCTGGGGGTGCCAATTTTTTACACTATCATAAAACATTTACTGAAACTTTTACGGCTGTGGAGGGAAGGGTGGGATTAAAATTTGGTGGCGGCAAATTGAAGATTCTGCAGCCCGGTGAGACTTATTCTGTGTTACCTGATCAGGCTCATAGTTTTTTTAATCCCGGAGAAAAAGAAATTAAGTTCAATATAAAAATTACTCCCGGGAATAAAGGATTTGAAAACTCCCTAAGGATCCTCTATGGTTTAGCTGAAGATGGTCTTACAGATAAAAAATCAATACCAGGAAGTCTTACCCATGTGGCCATCATTGCCAGGTTAAGTGATTCATACCTTCCGGGAATAATGAAATTATTATCACCAGTATTTAACCTGCTTGCAAAGAGAGCTAAACAACGCGGACTAGAGAAAAAACTTATAGATAGTTATTGTAATTAATGGTGTCTAAGGAGCGTATTGCTCGTAACATTACTGGTGCTGACTTTTTTCGGCACCCTTTTAAATTTCAAAAATAGTTACAATGAGAAAAAGCCTAACTGCCTACCGCCATTGCAGCACATTTGCAAGGCACGAAAAACCAAACACACAAAGCCAACCTTGCAATAGAGCTGCAATTGTCAACACACAGCAAACAGCCTTTGGTTCGACACTTAAACTAAATAGACATTTCAATAACTTAACCTTAAAGATTGAATTTCTTAACTTTGCCTTATGCAAAACAAGAATACACGTTCGGTTTCTGACTTCAACAATGAACTAAAGCTAAAGGGCTTTAATGTTTTCCAAATAGAAAGCGATGGTGCTGCAACCCGTATTTACAGTAGAAAAGATTTTTATAAAATTTGCCTCACAACCGGAAAAAGCATTATTCACTATGCCGACAAAAGTTTTGAGCAGGATGGAACAGTTTTGTTTTTCGGCAACCCACACATTCCTTACTCCTGGGAGACAATCACCACAACTTATGTAGGTTACACATGTTTGTTTTCAGAAGAATTTTTAAAGTCAGACCGGTCTGAAAGCTTGCAGCATTCACCACTTTTTAAAATTGGCGGTACTCCTATTTTGAAAATAACAGAGCAGCAACGGGAGTTTTTAGGTACGCTATTTCAAAAAATGATAGAAGAGCAAAAGACAAATTATGTATATAAAGACGACTTAATTCGTAACTACATAAATCTGATTATTCACGAAGCATTAAAACTACAACCTTCGGAAAACTTTGACCAACACAGAAACGCTTCTTCCCGAATTACTTCTGTTTTTCTGGAACTTTTGGAAAGACAATTTCCTATTGAAGAAACTGAAAAACCGCTCCAATTAAAAACGGCACAGGATTATGCAAAAAATATGAATGTACATGCTAATTACCTGAACCGTGCTGTAAAAGAAGTTACTGGCAAACCTACTACAGTTCACATTTCTGAACGTATTATCAGCGAGGCAAAAGCATTGTTACAGCATACAGATTGGAACATTTCTGATATTGCTTATGCACTTGGTTTTGAATATCCCACCTACTTCAACAACTTCTTTAAAAAAAATACGGGTACTAATCCGAAGTCATTACGAATGCAGGAGGTTTGAAATTCATAATGATTGGTTTGATAATCGTTATCTGTACAGGCTATTACTTAAATACCTTTGAGCTTGGAAAGCAAGTTGAATACTTGACATTTTAAAGGCACAGTAAAAGGTATGGAAAATAAGATAGCAAATATTTTTGAACGATTGAGAAATGGCGAAACCATATCTCCTAACGACCCAGAAGCCTACCAAATGAGAGAAGCCTCATTTGCTACAAAACAATTGCTTGTGCAGATGAATAACACTTCAAATCCACAAGTAATAAGGGATTTGTTGGGGCAAATCACAAATTCGGCAATTGACGAAACTACAACCATTTTCACACCATTTCATATCAACTATGGAAAACACACCCAAATAGGTAAAAATGTTTTCATCAATTTTGATTGTGTTTTTTTGGATCTGGGTGGTATTACTATTGAAGACAATGTACTTATTGCACCAAAAGTTAGCCTGTTGTCAGAAGGTCATCCCGTTTATCCTGAAAGCAGGCATTCACTTGTGCCACAACCTATTCATATCAAAAAAAATGCGTGGATTGGTGCAAACGCTACCATACTTCCTGGAGTAACTATTGGCGAAAATTCTATTGTGGCTGCTGGTGCAGTTGTGTCAAAAGATGTTCCTGATAATGTTATCGTAGGTGGCATTCCTGCAAAATTTATTAAAAATATTTAGTCTGTAAATTATGAAAATCACCTTTGCTTTTTTAGCGAGTTTAATCTGCATCCAATTATATGCTTGTGGCAAGAATAATGAAATAGAGCAAACAAATAATACTAACACTTCAAATACAGATACTACGAAAATGAAATTAATAATTGGCACTACTGTTTTTACAGCTACACTAAACAATAATGTAACAGCAACAGCATTCAAAGAAAGGTTACCAATGACTATCACCATGGCAGAGTTGAATGGAAACGAAAAGTATGTTGATTTGCCAAATGCCTTGCCTGCTAATGCATCACACCCGGCAACTATTCAAAACGGAGATTTGATGTTGTATGGTTCTAAAACATTGGTACTTTTTTACAAGGCCTTTTCAACATCGTATAGTTATACGCGGATAGGACATATTGAAAACCCTTCAGGATTGGCGGCAGCTTTAGGTTCGGGAAATACAACAGTAACTTTTGAAGCTGATTAAAACGGAACAATAAATAATGCCGTAGAAAAATATATAAAAGCTATGAGAGGTATAAACAATTTGCTAAAATGGGGCCTGGTATTTAATCTAACACTAAGCATAAGTACAATGAATGCACAAAATAACATCTACGAAAATCAACCTTTGAATACTCAACAACAAAGTATTGTTAGCATCGCTGCATTGACAGCTGTTGGCGACATAGCGCATTTAAAAACACAATTAAATACAGGGCTCGATGCAGGGCTTACCATCAACGAAATAAAAGAGGTGCTGGTACAACTCTATGCCTATTGCGGTTTCCCCAGAAGCCTTAACGGTATCAACACTTTTATGAGCGTAGTGGAAGAAAGAAAAGCGAAGGGAATAACAGATGCTGAAGGCAAAGATGCTTCGCCTGTTTCAGATACTGTAAGCAAATACGAAACCGGGAAGCAAACTTTACAAACGCTTACAGGAGTAGAAGAAAGCGGCCCAAAAACCGGGGCCAATGCCTTTGCTCCAGCCATTGATACTTTTTTAAAAGAACATCTTTTTGCTGATATATTCAGCCGTGATGTACTTACTTACCAACAACGTGAATTAGCAACTATCTCAGTGCTTTCTGCCATGGAAGGTGTTGCACCACAACTTCATTTTCACCTGGCAGTGGGTCTAAATATTGGACTTACAGAAAGCCAGTTAAAACAAGTTTTTTCGATTATAGAAATTCATATTGGAAAACAGCAGGCAGAAATAGCAAAAAATACTTTGCTTAAAATAATTGAAAAAAAGGAGTGAAGGGCAGGGTTTAATTTAACTATACTAAAAAATAATTGACATGAATGAACAGCACAAAAACTCATCCAGGAAGAAATTTATTCAACAATCAGTTGTATTAAGTGCAGGTGTAATGCTTGCAGGAACAGCACAGGTTTTTTCACAAAAAAATAAAAAAGACAAGATGAGTAATAACATAAAAGCAAAAGGCTATACAGGAAAAGACGAACACGGAAAACTGGCCTTATGGAACTTTGAACGCAGACCTGTTGGCGAAAACGATATTCTTATTGAAATAAAATATTCAGGAATTTGCCATTCCGACATACATACCATAAAAGGACATTGGGGAAAACAACAATATCCGCAGGTTCCGGGTCACGAAATTGCTGGTATAGTTACAGCCATTGGTAAAAATGTAACCAAATTTAAAGTGGGTGATAAAGCAGGTGTTGGGTGTATGGTAAACAGTTGTATGCAATGCGAAAGTTGCAAAAGTGGTGAAGAACATCATTGCGAAACTACAGGAATGGTAGGTACTTACGGCGCTCCGGAAAAATCATCTCCAACAGGAATAACCCAGGGCGGTTACTCAAACAATATTGTAGTTACAGAACATTTCGCCATTAAAATTCCTGACAATATGGAATTACAATATGCAGCACCTTTGCTTTGTGCAGGCATTACCACCTATTCGCCACTAGTGAAAATAAAAGTAAAAAAGGGTGATAAGATTGGCGTAGTTGGTATCGGTGGTTTAGGTCACATGGCAATTAAATTAGCCGTTTCAAAGGGCGCAGAAGTGTACGCATTTACAACTTCTGCCTCAAAAGTAAATGATATTAAAGGGTTTGGTGCAAAAGAAGTAATTGTTGTGAATTCAAGAGCAGATTTAAAGCCTTGGTTTGGCAAATTGGACTTTATGATTTCTACTGTTCCTTATGCTTACGATATGTCGAATTATATTTCATGTGTAAAACCATACGGCTATTTTACACAAGTAGGACAACCAATCAATGGCGAACTCACGATTAATAATTTCAACATGATTTTTAATCGTGTAAACTTCAACGGCTCGTTGATTGGCGGTATTCCCGAAACACAAGAGGTGATGAACTATTGTGCTGAACATAAAATATATCCACAAATAGAAATCATAAATGCCTCAGCAATAAACGACGCATGGAAGAAGGTAGTGAATAAAGAAGCCCGTTACCGCTATGTAATTGATGCAGCAACTATTTAATTAAAAAATATGCCACACATTATTGTTAAACTCGTAAAAGGGAGAACCGAAGAGCAAAAGAAAAAACTTGCCGAAACACTAACAACAGCCGGTATATCTGCAATCGGATCCGGCGAAGCCTCCTTTTCTGTAGCTATTGAAGATAGCGATTTGAAAGACTGGGCAGAAAAGGTATATCAGCCTGAGATAATGGAACAAAAAGATAAACTTTACAAGCAACCTGGTTATAAAATGTAATCAGTAAAAGTCTATGAAAATTAAGCAAATTATATCGTTGTTAATATCAACACTCATTTTTACAAGTTGCAACTTAAACAAAGAAAACAAAATGAATACAACAGAAATATTTCCGCAAGGCAACCCTTTACCTCAGGAATGGTTCACGGGAAAAACATATTTATTCCCTATGGTTGCGAAAGACAGTAACAACAATTTTTCAGCAGGTGCTGTAACCTTTGAGCCAAAAGCAAGAACTCATTGGCATACGCATCCAAAAGGGCAGGTTTTAATTGTGATTGAAGGAAATGGTTTTTACCAGCAAAAAGGCAAGCCTGCGCAAGCCATCAAAAGAGGCGATGTGGTGAACATTCCCGAAAATACAGAGCATTGGCATGGGGCATCAGCTACAAATAAAATGGTTCATATTGCCATCACCAATTATAAAGAAGACACACAGGTAACCTGGTTGCAACCTGTATCAGATGAGGAATACGACATAGCAACCAAAGAATAATTATAAAGAAGGAACTTTTATAATTCCTAATTGGCTGACGCTGCAAGTCAGGCACATGGGGTTTTATGCAATTTGGCTTGACAAACTAATTTCAGCCAATTGCAAAGCCGGGATTTGCTTCGTGCTGGACAAACATCGCTGATCATTAATTCTTATCTTCAACAAAACCTTTTCAATCAGCAGCGGTTCCGGGCTAGACGAGCAATGAATTCCAGCCCTGCAAGCAAGCCCTGCCCGTTAGCGGTCATGCTCACATAAGATTCTGACTAGATGAAATATATTTAGATTCATTTTAAGAGCCTAAGATCCAGGGTGATAAGGTAATACATAAGATCATCGCTAATTTATTTTTTGGGTTTTACACTAAATCGAAGTGTGATTACAAGAATTGTACAGATAATTTGAATCCCTCATTGGGGCACCTAACAAAAACAACTTATAATGAAATTTAAGAATTTTAACTTGGTTTTTTTGCTGGCTTGTACTAATCTTCTTTTTGCCCAAGCCACTGTTGAAAAGCCTAATATACTTTGGATTTCCGTGGAGGATATCAGCCCTTTGTTGGAAGTATACGGAGATAAAAGCATTCAAACACCAAACATCGAACGGCTTGCTAAGGAAGGAATAACTTTTACAAATGCCTTTGCAACTGCCGGCGTATGTGCCCCCAGCAGGAGTTCGATTATAACAGGTATGTATCCGGTGAGCATTGGCACGCATAACATGCGCACTGGTCCACATTATGCTTATCGTGAACCAGAGGCAGAATCCTACAAAAGTTACATTAGTCTGAAGGACATTCGTGGAAGAAATGTGCCTGAGTATGCTGCCGTTCCACCACCGTATGTAAAAGTTTTTACTGAATACCTGAGGGCTGCCGGCTACTTTACAAGCAACGCGGCAAAGGCCGATTATCAATTCAATCCTCCCATTACAGCATGGGATGAAATTGGAAAAGATGCACACTACAAACACCGGAATACCCGACAACCTTTTTTTGCTGTCTTCAATAACGAAATAACGCATGAGTCAAAGATTTTCATGAAGAAAGACGATCCCATGTTGGCTGAAATTAATAACGTAAGAATTCCATCATATTTTCCTGATCTCCCCGTTGTTCGCCAGGATGTTGGACGTGCCTATTCAAATATTATCGAGCTCGATCAACAGATAGGAAAAATACTGGATGAACTAAAAGCAGGCGGGCTGCTGGATAAAACCATTATTTTTTTCTGGTCTGATCATGGAGGTCCTTTGCTACGGCAAAAGCGTGCAGTAGGAAATTCCGGACTCCGGGTACCACTCATTGTGAGATTGCCAAATGGGACAATGGCAGGAACAAAAGTTGAGGATATCGTTTCACTTATGGACTTAGGTCCCACAGTTTTGTCCCTGGCTGGCATTAAGCCGCCTTCTTACATGCAGGGAAAAGCTTTTTTGGGTCCATTCAAAACAAAAATTCCACACACCTATGCTTTTGGTTCTGCAGACAGGTTTGATGAGGCTTACGATATGAGCCGGTCAGTAATCGACGGCCGTTTTGTTTACATTAGAAA
Source organism: Ferruginibacter sp. (assembly GCA_031424955.1). Classification (GTDB taxonomy): domain Bacteria; phylum Bacteroidota; class Bacteroidia; order Chitinophagales; family Chitinophagaceae; genus Ferruginibacter. The sequence goes on from JANPIJ010000442.1 coordinate 13,034, forward strand.
TTTTCGGCCAGAATTACCACTGATCTATCGGAATGCTTATCGGGAACAAATTGACATGACACGCACGCTGATTGAAATGGATCAACAAGGAAAACTTACGGGAAATGCCGCCTATATTTTTATGAAGACTAAGCCTGAAGAAGAACTGTATGACCTGGCTAATGATCCGGATGAAGTTCATAATATTGCTCAGTTACCCGAACATCAGGCAAAACTTAAAGAGATGCGTGCTGCACTCGGTACCTGGCAGTTGGAAATTGGCGATCTGGGTTTTATACCGGAGTCTAATCTGGTCAATATGATGTGGCCCGGTATGATACAACCGAATACTGAGAATGTTCTTTTTAAAAAAGAAACCGGTAAACTTACTTTGTCATGCAATACGGAAGGAGCAAGCATTGCTTACCAGGTAGATGATGAGATAGGGGGAAGCAGGTGGAAATTATACAGCCAGTCATTACCTGTAGCATCATTCAAAAAGATTGCAGCAAGAGCTGTTAGAATTGGATATAAGACTTCCCTGGTTTCATATTTTGAATAGGTTAGTGTAAAAAGCACGAACCGCCAACATTGCTACTATATTCTACATATCATGCTATTCAATAAAGACAATCCGACAATAAGCCCAAGCAGCCAACATTAATAACAATAGCCGCAAGTCCCCGCATTAAAAAGATATTAAAGGGGGCTTTCGGCTATTCTTTGTTGACCGGCAACTTGCAGCGTGCCGGTATTTTTGCTATGGGTAATTAGCAGGTACCACATTTATAAACCACAGCTTTCCGGGTAAAAATTACGCTACTTATTATTTGTTCAAAAATGGATAGCATTATTTTCTTTATTTTCAACCTGCAAGAGATCACTTTTAGTAAGTTCCGATAATCTTCACCGTAGGTGTTGGTTCAACATTGTGCGTCATTTTAGAAAAACAGCATGTTAATAGAAACATATACATCAAATTGGATTAAAGATTTTACGGACATAAAAAGTGAAATCGAAAAGGGGCTGCCCGGACTTGATTATACTATTGAACACGTTGGAAGTACTTCTGTACCAAATTTGGATTCAAAACCGCTAATCGACATTGACATTATCTATTCAAAACAATTAGACTTTGAAAAAATAAAATCGGGACTTTTAACAATAGGATATTTTCATAATGGAAACCAGGGAATTGAAGACCGGGATGCCTTTAAGAGAAATGGTAAATTATCAAACGAAATATTAGACACAATAAAACATCATCTTTATGTTTGCCCAATTGACAGTAAAGCATTACAAAGACACATTTTGTTCCGAAATTTTTTAAGGAAAAATGAGTGGGCCAGGATAAAATATCAGCAAATGAAATACGACTTAGCTGAAAAAGCCAATCAGGACAGAAAACTATATGCTGCTTTGAAAGAACTTAATGTTAATCATTTTATCGACTCAATTATAGAAGAAGAAAAACGAACGTACAACACCGGCGGAAATTAAAAAAGCTTCAACGATTTCTAAAGTCTTTAATAACATCACGATGCCAACAAATAACAACTTTGAAAGTATAATAAAACAGTACCAATGAAAAATATTCCAACACTTTATGAATGGGCAGGCGATATTCAAACCTTTGAAAATTTGTTTTCAAAATTTTACGACAAAGTTTTGAAAGACGATTTATTGGGAGAAGTTTTTAAAAATATGTCGCCGGAGCATATTACCCATGTATCACATTTTGTTGCGGAAGTATTTGGCGGAGAGAAATTTTATACTACCGAGGACAAAGGCAGTCATTCTATAATGATAGGTAAGCACATTGGTAAAATGCTTACCGAAGAAAAACGCCAACGTTGGTTGATGCTTCTACTTCAAACTGCAGATGAGGTGGGTTTGAAAAGCGATCCTGAATTTCGTTCTGCCTTTGTTGGCTACATTGAATGGGGAACAAGACTTGCTGTTATCAATTCCCGGTTAACCGAAAATCCAATGGTAGAAAACGAACCAATGCCTAAGTGGGGCTGGGGAGAAACAGGCGGACCATATCACCCGGGAAAAAATTGAATTGAAAAATTACCATTAGAAAAAACGGCTTTGCAATCATCATCTTACCTGCGTGTAATAATCTATTAACCAGCAATGAAAGCAAGATTACGCACATTTACAATATTGTTGATTCAACTAATAATACATTATAACAATGGGAAATAAAAAGAAATTGTCACCAGAACAACGTAAAGAACTGATTGGCACATTGAAAGCCCGTTTTGAGAAAAACTTAAATCGACATAAAGGCGTTGAATGGGCCGACATACAAGCGAAGCTGGATAAGCCAACCAGTGCTGAAAAACTATGGTCGCTCAATGAAATGGAAAGTACCGGTGGTGAACCGGATGTTGTTGGCTTTGATAAAAAGACGGGCGAATACATTTTTTATGATTGTTCTGCAGAAAGCCCGAAAGGACGCAGAAGTATCTGTTATGACCATGAAGCACTGGAGTCAAGGAAAGAATTTAAACCCAAAAATAGCGCCATTAATATGGCAGGTGAAATGGGTATAGATGTGTTAACAGAAGAACAATACCGGGAGCTGCAGCAACTTGGAAATTTCGACACCAAAACATCAAGCTGGATAAAAACACCCGCTGATATCAGGAAACCTGGTGGCGCACTTTTTTGCGATCGCCGCTACAACACTGTGTTCGTGTATCACAACGGAGCAGAATCGTACTATGCTGCCAGGGCTTTCCGTGGCTCGCTAAGGGTTTAATCCCGATGGCAAACGGGCGGTTGAACAAACTACCACAATAATAATCTTTTAACTTTAAAGAAAATTAATGTCCCGCAATGAATTTCTCATTATCAAAATCAATTGAAATCCTTGAACAAACACCAGGCGTACTCATGGCCATGTTAGGAAATGTATCCACCGGCTGGACCTCCAACAACGAAGGTGAAGACACATGGACGGTGTATGATATTGTCGGTCATTTAATTCATGGTGAAAAAACTGACTGGATTCCAAGAATGGAAATTATTTTATCGGGTAACCCGGATAAAACATTTGAACCATTTGACCGGTTTGCACGATTTGAAGAAAGTAAGGGAAAATCACTGACACAACTTTTAGATGAATTCAAAAGCTTGCGGCAAAAGAATATGGTGCAACTACGTTCAAAGAAACTCACCGGAAAAGATTTGGAAGCAACCGGTATCCATCCTGCCTTTGGAGCAGTCACCCTGTCTCAACTACTTTCAACATGGACCGTTCACGACCTCAATCATATCGCTCAAATTTCCCGTGTAATGGCTAAGCAATATAAAACCGAAGTTGGACCATGGGTAGAATATTTGAGAATACTGCAATCATAAATCCGGGAACTCCTACCTGCCCATACCGCAGGAAATTGGTAACGAAAGAATATGATCCTGATACTGCCTTGTAAAATACGGTGCAGATCAAACAAACCCGGCTATATCTCTCAACCCTGGTAGAGGTAGAATATTTTCAATTTAGCTTTTACTTGTAACTTGTAGGGTATATTTTAAACTGGATATCGTTTCGCATGACCAGCAACAATTTCCCTTTCGTAAATACACCACGGTTGTGATCATTGTAAAACGATACCCGGCAAAAAAAACAGGCATACAAAACAAACAATATGGCGATAAATATTTCAACCCTTCACCTCAACGCTTCCATTCAAAGAGTTTGGGAAACCATTACACAACCAGCACTAGTAAAACTTTGGCAATATGGGAGCGACTTACAAACAACCTGGGAACCTGGCAGCGACATAAAATTCCGAACGGAATGGGGTGAGAAGGTATTTGAACAATGGGGGAAAGTGTTGGAAATAAGACCAACCGAATTGGTAAGGTATAGTTTGTTTGCACCAGGGCCGGACCGGGAGGACATACCCGAAAATTATTTCATTATGAACTATGTGCTGACAGCCGAAAATGGCCAAACAAAACTTGAAATAGTACAGGAAGACAACCGCCCCAACGCCGTGCAGGAAGCACCGCAGGGTGAAGAAAACCCGGTATTACAATCATTAAAAAAGATTGCGGAAAGCCCGGATAGTGTTTCGTGATGCAGGAGGAAGAAAAGTGTTTCGTGGGGACACGAACCACGGCTGGGGATAAAGTAAAAGAAAAAACAAACCTTGTAAAAGTATTTGGACAACGATATGGCTTTATAAAACTTACTGACGGCTATTTTCCAGGCAATGAGATTGAATCTTTGGAATTGGCAGCAATAGCCGTTAAACTCATAAAAGGCATGGGTGTTTATAGACCAGTTAGTGACGGATATTTGAAATTATTTTTAGTGTTGACTGAATTTATAGACACAGAAACTGCGAAAGATATAAAAGACAAATATGTTGAATGCAGTAAGCACAAATTTAGAAGACGAGCTTATGTTTGCCAACACCTCACAACTAAATCAACTATTGGCTTTGAAGAGGCATCTGAAACGCTTGAGGATATGGAACTTGGTGATGAGGACGATTTTCAAGCCTGGTGTACTGTATGTGAAATGGAAAGACAAAAGGAAGATGGGTGGAACGATAAATCTGAGGCCTTTGCTAAAATTAAACTTGTTTGTGAAAAATGTTATTTTGAAATGAAAGAGTCAAACCTTGGACATAAATAAAACCATTGCCAACATTGGCAGAAATTTCAGAGGGACCTTACGATATGAGAACATTACTTACAATTTTATTTATTGTTGCGACACTGCTTTTGTTTGGACAGACAGCAAAAAATAATTTCTCTCTTATTGACAAGAGGGTTCTTACAATTCAATCCAATTCAGCTGACAGTCTTTCCAACATGCTCTGTTCACCTTATAAGACACAAATTGAAAAAATTCGTTCAATTTTTAAATGGATTACAGAAAATATTGAATACGATGTTGTGGGCTATCATAATATTAAAGAAGCTTATTCGGGGCTGTTCAGACCAAGCATCTCATCTATTGATTCTGTAGTACAAAAAGATTATAATGACCGAGTAGTAGAAAAAGTACTCAAAGAAAAAAGAGCCATTTGCGACGGCTATGCCAGGCTTTTCAAAACGCTGTGCGATAAAGCAAACATCCGGAGCGTTGTAATTTCAGGATATATTCGATGGTATTCCGATCCAATCGGAGTTGTAACCGAGAGAACTCATGCATGGAACGCTGTACTCATTGATAATAAATGGCATTTACTTGATCCTACCTGGGCAAGCGGAACTGCTAACGATAAAGTCACAAAATTCTCAAAAAGGTATAATGACTTTTACTTTTTGACTGACCCAATCGGGTTTTTTAACGACCACTACCCTTCCGATCCAAAATGGGCATTGTTTTCAAATCCTCCAGGTAGAAAAATATTTTATTATTATCCATTTTTCCATCAGGAATTTTATAACTCGCGTATTATATCTTATAAACCAACAAATGGTTTAATCGAAATGACAATTGTCAACAAGAAAGTAAGAATTGAAATGGAAACGGAGGACAAAGAAAAAAAGCTTCATGTGATGGAATATCCGTATCAAACGGACACGACCAATGTTGATTTGGTTGACTCCACTTTATCAGTTGAAGAACTTATTAAAAAGTATGCCCCTAAATACAAAATTACCGGCAAAAAAATATTCCTGGATTACGAATTGCTGTCAGACAAAACTGAACGGCTCGACATTCTTTATAATGACAAATTGATTTTAAGTTACACAATAAGAATGTACAAATAAAACATCAGCCAACATTAAGAACAATAGCCGCAAGTGCACACGAAAAAAAACCGCATTAAAAAGAGATCAAGTCAACAATCAATATTTGAAGGACATTTTCTACTTTTCTCTGACAGTACCGGTTGTTACTTTAGGGATATCTACCATGGGGATATATGCTAATAACACCATCAGTGACCATCCAAATTCTACAGATAAAACACCTCACGCGTTAGTTTTTAGAAGGACAATTTCCATGGGTTTAGTTTTACAATATAATCAGTTTCAATTAGGAATAATTACAGGCTGGGACAAAGCTAGCGGAGAGGTTGGCAGGAATTGGATATTTAACGACAAAACCTGGTATCCCTTCAGTATTGGTTTTAATTTTTTCAGTGAAAAGTGACCATTACGAATGAAAAGCAGGAACACACAACATGCTGCAACTGCCAAACGATTCTTATCAAAAACGATTTTTTAATTTTAATTTTACATTATACAAGTATTCGGTTGCAGATTAGCTACTCCACAAACACCTACACATGCACTTTTCAATTAAACCGGCCTTATTGCTTTTTGTTACCTGCCTGTTATCCTGCAGAACAGTACAGGTTTACGATGATCCCGATCAACCGAATTTTTATTCCGGCGAAAAGAACTCCCCAATCACCCACCGGGCTGATTCTCTGAACGTAGTAACCTTTAATATTAAAAAAGCAGAAAAAATACAGTTGGCTACTTCCGAATTGCAGGATGTTGAAAAAGCAAGAAATATTGATATTTATCTCCTGCAGGAAATGGATGAAAAAGGAGTGGAAGCAATTGCCAGGGACCTGGGCTTGAATTACCTTTACATTCCCATCGTGTACGACGAGTCGGCTAAAAAAAACATTGGCAATGCCATCTTGACGAAAGGCAAAATCGAGTGCCCCGAAAAACTGATTTTGCCTCATTCAAAATGGTTAAGCAAGAGCCGCCGGGACGTTACCATTGGCGAGGTAAATATTCATCAAAAGAAAATCCTGGTGTACAGCGTTCACACTGAAACGATGATGATGAGCAGAAAAAACAGGATGGATCAACTGGATGCCATTATTGAACATGCCAGGTTGCAATCGCCCAATTATAAGTATGTTTTGATTGGTGGTGATTTCAATACATTGTTTTCAAAAGCTGCTAACCTGGCCGTTGAAAAATTCAACACCAGTGGTTTTGATTGGTCCACTGCGATGGTAGGCAGCACCGCTACGGCCTTTTTCGGGCTGATCAAACCAAGGCACGATTACTTTTTTTCAACGGGCCTGAAAGTGATCAATGCCTGTAAAATAGAATCATCAAAGTCAAGTGACCATTATCCCGTATTTGCCACATTCTGCTACTAAGCAATAGCTCATTCTTAAAACGGCAATATGCAGCTAACAATTCAACCGGGAAAAGAAAATAAATACCATAGAAAAGAAGGCACAATATGTAGTACCTCATTCTAATGCGACAGACTAATGGATAATATTGTCTTTCTGAATCGGCTGGGTTCTTCGTGGATTAAGCCATTCTAAGAAACTTTTCACTAACTTCATTCTGCTGTTTTAATGCAGGATTTAAACGGCAGGTTTATTTAAAATACCAACCTTCGCAAAACCATCCCGTTAACTACCCTTTTGAGCGCTGATCCTGATTATTTCAACCTATAACTAATTGCATTATGAAGAAATCCATGTTCATTATTTTGCTAAGCATTGTTCTGGTATTTAACGGGCAACTGGTTTTTGCTCAAACATGTGGCACCCGACAACTGGACCCAAGAGTAGCGGCATTCTTACAAATGATCGGATACCAGCACCTGACCATTGAACAACTTCGTGCAATACCGATCGCACAAATTAAGTTTAACGGGCCACCACCCATACCATACCCGGCAGCGGATGTACAACGTATCAAAATAACTGCTGACAGCATCCCGGTATTAGTTTTTAATCCCACCCATGCGCAAAACCTGCCTGTTATTATCAATTACCATGGCGGTGGTTTTATCATGCCTTTATTGCCGGGGTTAGAACATTCCCTTTGGCAGGAAGCAAAAACCTATGCAGCCGTGGTGTTTGCTGTTGATTACCGGACCGCTCCCGAAAACAAATTTCCAGCGGCTGTAAATGACAGTTACAATGCCTTTAAATGGATCGCAGCACATGCCGGTGATTTTGGTGGCGATACCAGCCGAATTGTATTAATGGGAAACAGTGCAGGGGCAAACCTGGTGGCGGTGCTGTCGCAAAAAGCAAAGAAAGATGGTATCAGTAATAAAATAAAACTCCAGGTAATGAATGGGCTCCCTGCTGATTGCAGCCCGCAAAATATGGAAACCTCCGTTTCCTACCAGGAAAATGCGATAGGCTATTTTCAGTCAAAGGCAGACTGCTATTTTGCGATAGAAAATTATGCTCCCGGCCAATACAAAAATCCGGAAGTATCACCGATATTAACGGATGATCTTAAAGGCTTACCGCCAGCGGTTATTATTAATGCAGAGTTTGACCCGCTTAGAGATGACGGCGCTTTGTATGCAGCTAAGCTGAGAAAATTTGGCGTAAAGGTTTGGGACAAATGCTTTGCAGGACAAATTCACATGTTATTGGGTTTGCCGCCGGATGCTGAACAGCTAAAGGAATATCAAACAATTGTAAAAACGGCCATGAAAGAAAGTTTTCATTAATAACTTTAGGCTGTCTTGCGATACCTGCAGAAACCGGGACTGCCTATCCTTCGTTTCGGTTGCGGTTTGTAGAATTACCGGAAAGTTCTACAGACTAGTTTTAATGATGGAAGAATCCCCCGAATTTAATAATGGAAACATATACCGGTTGAACCGGTATATGTTTCGTATCCACCATGATGGGATCCCAATCCAATGGCTTTCATCAGCAGTCAGCCCGCACGAATTTAATATTAAGCAATAACCTGGCTATCATTCATCAGGTTGCGGAACCTGGAATAAATTTATTGACCTGCCTGTAACAATTTCTTCGTTTCCGGTTCAAAGGAGAAATTAAAAACACAGATCATGAAAAAAGCAGGACTTATTATCGCCTTATTATTTTTAGCCCGGTTTGCATTTACGCAACCAGCAATATCTGTCGTAAAAACCGGCAAAGGAAATCCCGTTGTCTTTTTGCCCGGATTTACTGCCCCCGGATCGGTTTGGGACGAAACGATCAAACACCTGGATGGATCCCATACCAGCTATACTATTTCCTACGCCGGATTTAATGGATTGGAATCTATTGGTACGCCATGGTATGATGCCATTAAGCAACAATTGACAACATACATAAAAAATGAAAAGCTTTCCAATATCACGATAATCGGGCATAGTATGGGAGGTAATTTAGCCATCGACCTGGCTGCGGAACTTACCGGCCAGGTGGCAGGGTTGATATTGGTGGAGTCGATTCCCTGCATGCGGGAATTAATGATGCCAGGGGTTCCGGCCGCCAGCCTGCAATATAACAGCCCGTATAATAATAAACTACTGGCCATGCCGGATGAAGATTTTAAAAAGATGGCGGCGGCGATGTCGCAGAATATGACCAATACTCCATCAAAAGTGGAAGCGCTCACTGACTGGTCTGTAAAGTCAGACAGAAAAACCTATGTATATGGTTATACAGATTTGCTAAAACTTGACCTGCGGGACAAACTCTCCAATATTGCTGTTCATACCCTTATATTAGGGGCGTCTTTTCCAAACAAAGAAACGGTACAATCCAACTATGAGAAACAATACGCTAACTTGAAGAACAAAGAAATCCTTATGGCGGAAGGCAGTAAACATTTTATTATGTTCGATCAGCCGGAATGGATGTACACACAAGTAAATAAATACCTGCAGCAATATGCCAGATAACGAAGCCCTTTTTGAAACCCTGCACAGCGATTATCAGGCGATGGTATTGCAAATGTGCCTGGGTTTTATGAAAGGTGATCCGGACCTGGCCAAAGATTTATCACAACAGGTTTTTATCAACACATGGCAGGCGCTGAGTAAATTCAATAATGCTTCCAGCTATAAAACCTGGATCTATCGAATAACGGTCAATACCTGCCTGAAGTACATCCGGGATAAAAAAGATCAATACCAGGTTCCCATTGATGAAGCGCACGTTCACCTGGCGGATGAATCGGCTACCCTTCCAAATGCGGCCCATCAATCCTTATACCAGGCAATCGGGCGGCTTGGAGAAGTGGACAGGTTGATCATCATGATGGTTTTAGAGGAACTGGAATATGAAGAAATTTCAACCATCATTGGAATCAGTGAAGGAACCCTGCGGGTTAAAATTCACCGGATTAAGAAACACCTTAAAAAAATACTTGAAAATGAGTGATCAAACAGACAACCTGAAAAACATGTGGAAGGATGCCAGGAATGATCATCCTGGTGAACCTGCGGATACCGGCCATATCATTGTAATGGCGAAACAGCAAATAAAGCGTACCATCAGATTGCAGATGACTACCATACTGATATTAACAGTGGTGGCAGCAGGCCTTTCCGCTTTTTTTATGTATGTGGCTAAATTAAATCACACCATCAGCCATATAGGAACAGGTTTAATGATTGGGGGTCTTGTTTTGAGAATCATCATTGAATTGATCAGTATCCGTTTATCAGCGAATATTGATTTGAGCAAAACCGCTTTAAAAGCCAATAATGCCTCTTTGGCTTACTTCAAATTCAGGAAGAAAATTAATGGCCCCGTTACTATCACAATTGTTGTACTTTACTCTATTGGCTTTTATATGCTGTCGCCGGAATTCAGTTTGTATTTCAGCACACCGGTAATGATCATGATGGACCTGTCTTATATTCTTATTGCTGTGATATTTACCTGGTTTATCAGGATGACTATCAAAAAAGAAACAACCATTTCAAATGAAATACTACGAATACAAAACGATATAAAAGGGAATTGAACCGGGTAAAATAAATATTAAACTAAAAGGATGAAAGCAATTGTTTACACAAACTACGGATCACCGGAAGTGCTTACACTCAAAGAAGTGGAAAAACCTATACCCGGAGATAACGAAGTATTGATTCGGGTTCACGCAACATCTGTAAATTCAGGAGATATACGCATGCGAAAGGCTGACCCTTTTATTGTAAGGCTGATGTTGGGATTGACACGGCCGCGGATGAAAATACTGGGGCTTGTTCTTGCAGGGGAAATTGAAGCCATTGGCAAAGGGGTTAAACTATTTAAAGTTGGCGACCCCGTTTATGGAACTACTGTTAAGGATTTTGGCGCTTATGCGGAATATAAATGTTTGCCTGAAAATGGAGTACTGGCAATAAAGCCCGCCAACCTGGCTTATAAAGAAGCCGCCGCCATTCCTTTTGGCGGAACTACCGCATTGCATTTTCTTAGAAAAGGAAAGATACAGCGTGGACAAAAAGTGTTGATCTATGGAGCTTCCGGAGCAGTAGGCACCGCTGCGGTTCAGCTTGCCAAATACTTTGGTGCAAAGGTTACAGGTGTATGCAGTACCAACAATATAGCTTTGGTGAAATCACTGGGAGCAGATACCATTTTTGATTATACAAAGGAGGATTTTAGCAAAAGCGGTGAGGTATACGATATCATATTTGACACGGTAGGCAAGAGCCCGTTTTCCCGCTCTGTAAAATCACTAAAGAAAAATGGCTACTACCTGAGAGCTGTTCACATGGCGCTGGCTCCCGTTCTCTGGGGGATCTGGATTTCCATAACAACCGGTAAAAAAGTAATTGGCGGCGTAACAACCGAAACAGCCGCAGATTTAATTTTCCTAAATAGTCTTATTGAAGCAGGCCAACTGAAACCGGTCATAGACAGAACCTATTCCTTAGCACAAATGGCCGAAGCACACAGCTATGTTGAAAAAGGCCACAAAAAAGGAAATGTAGTTATTACGTTGGTGGACGATTAAGGGTAAGAAAAATAAGGCTGCCAAAAATGTTTACCCGAACTTGCGGCCAAATAAAACCTGCTACCAGGCACCTGCAATTATTATGACTACCTATTTTAAAAAAGCCTGCATAGCGGCTTTCATTTTCTCCTTCAGTAATACCGTGGATGCACAGGTGGATAGTATTGATGTTTTTGTGAAAGCTCAAATGCAAAAACGAAGAATCCCCGGCCTGCAACTGGCCATTGTTAAAAACGGCAAAATCATTAAAACGGCCAATTATGGATGGGCAAATGTGCAGGATTCCATTCCGGTAAATGACAAAACGGTATTCACTATTAACTCTATTACAAAAGCATTTACCGGCGTGGCCATCATGCAACTGGTGGAAGCGGGAAAACTAAACCTGTCATCACTGGTTGCTGACTACCTAACTGATTTACCCGACACCTGGAATGCGGTGACCATACAACAATTATTGTCTCATACTTCCGGCATTCCTGACATTGTAGATGAGGAGGAATCCATTTTAATATCTCCCTACGGAGAGGCCGCAGCCTGGAAACAGGTGCAGGCGCTTCCGATGGTTTTTAAACCCGGGGAAAAATTCAGTTATAACCAAACCAATTATTTATTGCTGGGCCGCATTATTGACAAACTAAGCGGGATGCCCTTTACGGAGTTTATCACCAAAGAACAGTTGCAAAAAGCAGGCATGACCAAAACTATCAGCGCAGGTTTTGGAGCTACCAAAGACGTTATCCCACATGCTGCAGGCGGGTACACTTACAGGAAGGGGAAGCTTAACAATATGTTTTTCTCTATGCCACCATCGCTGCAAACCGCAGCAGGCATGAGTTCAACGGCAACCGAAATGGCAAACTGGATAATCGCTTTACAAAACAACCGGTTGCTAAAACAATCGGGCAAGGAACAGCTTTGGGCTCCTGCCAAACTAAATAACGGGAGCATTGCCGGATTTGGCGGTTTATTAAATGGCTATGCTGCGGGCTGGCCCATTATTCAAAGAACAGAACACCCTGCCGCCGCCGCTGTTGGTGGAGGTCGCTCTGCCGTATTGGTATATCCAAACGATCAGCTTGCTATTATTGTGCTGACGAATTTATCGGGCGGTATGCCGGAAACATTCACAGACGAAATTGCAGGATTCTATATTCCGGGCATGAAAGAATCAAATGGTTTCGGGCTTTCACCATTACTTAAATTGATAAGGACCGAACTGGAGCGATCAGGATATAAAAATGCGGCGGAAGCAGTAAAAAAAATAATGCAGGCAAATGCTGGTCTTGAGCTAACAGAAAAAGAAGTCAATGACTGGGGATATAAACTCACCCGGCAAAACCGGATGAAAGATGCCCTTGAAATATTTAAACTAAATGTTTTCCTATACCCAACAAGTGCCAATGCATTTGATAGCCTGGGAGAAATTTATGCAGAACTGGGTGATACTGCCCTGGCCATTAAAAATTACGAACAATCGCTGAAACTAAATCCGCAAAATAGCAACGCGGCGGAGCAAATAAAAATGCTTGGATTGGATAAATAGTTTTTCATACAATGCAGGTGGCCGGTACATGCCCTCGCTGCGTAGTTCGAAAAGCTGAAAATGTCATATATATTTGTGTTAGCAGCAATTTTTTCATCCCCTACATTTAAAAATCATGTCAATCACAATTGAATCCGAATTGACCGGAATTAAAAAAATAAGTGAGGCAGTAGCAATTACACTTAAACAAATGAGAGAATACGCAAAGCCAGGAATGTCAACTAAACAGTTAGATGATTTTGGTGGGGAAATACTCGACGAACTTGGAGTAAAGTCTGCTCCGCGTCTAACATATGGTTTCCCAGGTTGGACATGCATCAGTATAAATAATGAAGTTGCCCATGGACTTCCGTCAACTCAAAAGCTACTCAAGGAGGGTGATTTAATAAATATTGATGTTTCTGCTGAACTTGATGGATTTTGGTCAGACAATGGAGGCTCATTTATTTTAGGAAAAGACATTCATGGTCATCAAAAATTAGTTGACACCTCAAAATATATCTTACAAAAAGCCATCAACAATATAAAAGGTGGTGTGAAAGTTTCAGAAATTGGTCAACTTATAGAAACAGAAGCAAAAAAAGCAGGATACAAGGTAATTAAAAACTTAACCGGACACGGGGTCGGACGAAGTCTTCATGAAGAACCATACGAAATTGCAAATTACCGTGACAAGTCTAATACAGCCAGGTTTAGAAAAAATTCTGTCGTAGCAATAGAAACATTTATTTCAACTCGCTCAACTGTTGCCAATACTCAAGCAGACGGCTGGACAATGATTGGTGATAAAGAAGGCTATGTGGCACAACACGAACACACAATAATTGTAACGGATGGGAAAGCCATCGTCTTAACAGAAAGGAATGAAATATGGGACTAAGATCAAAACTGCTGCTAACAATTTTACAGCGACATTTCAAGCTAATATGAAAAATTATATCACACCACTTAAAAAATGATTTCAAACAAAAATTTAGCACGAATTGCAGGACTGTTATATTTAATAGTTATTGCGACAGGCTTATTTGCAGAAGTATTTGTAAGGCAAGCATTAAAAGTTTCAGGAGACGCTATGGCTACAGCAAATAATATACAGTCCTCAGAAATGCTTTTTCGATGGGGGTTTGTAGCAGACCTTATCAATTTCGTTTGCGGCTTGCCAACCGTTTTAATTATTTATTTTTTATTCAAACGGGTAAATAAATTTTTACTTCAACTTGCTCTGATATTTGTTATTATCCAAACTGCAATTATCGCCATAAATCTCTTATATCAGATTTCGCCTTTACTAATATTGAGTAACAACGCTTACTTAAAAACACTTCAACCCACCCAACTTGCTACACTTGCACAATTATCACTAAATATACAGGGAGTAGGATATGGTATAGGATTAGTATTCTTTGGGTTCTACTGCTTGTTAGTCGGCTATGTTATTTTCAAATCTAAAATGGTTCCAAAATTTCTTGGAATACTTTATATCATTTCAGGTATGGGATACCTTATAAACAGTTTCACAATGTTTCTTTCAAAGGGATTTGCAAATCCTATCTTCACATACGTAGCTATCCCAATTTTTATAGGAGAGTTATCATTTTGCTTGTGGTTATTGATAAAAGGAGTTGATAATTCAAAAATATTTAATCCAAATGACTGAGAAAAACTGCCACCAACATTAAGAAGAATAGCCGCAAGTCCCCGCAAAAAAGCCCCGCATTAAAAAGATATTAAAGGGGGCTTTTGGTTATTCTTTGTTGACCGACACCTGGCAGGGTGCCTCTATTACATCAATAGGTGATTTGTAGCGGATTGAAGGTTGGTAATATCCCGGAGACCGCCAATAAGAGGAGACCGCTAATCGTTTTAGTTATTTTTTTTAGCGCCGGGATATAATTGCCCCTGCCCGTTTGTGGTAACAAACAGCCACTTTGGTTTAGTCACCGCAACGTCCTCGCCCTACTCACAAAGCCCCGGGGAGAGACATTGCCCGGAAGAGAGGACGTTGCCCGGAAGAAGCGATACCTGTTCGTTAGCAGAAATGCTACTAACGGTTCAAACTTCTAAGAACTTTCATGGTCCCACAATTTTTTTACCGCCTCCCACACATCCTTGCGTAATTCATCCCTGCGCCTTACGGTATCGCTGCCTGCATATTTTTCCAACGCCTGCCGCAGCAGTTGAAGTTCCCTCGCCACCTGTGGATAGGCATGACACATGGCTTCCACCTTTCTTTCGTCTTCTTCTGCAAGCAGGCCAAGGCAATAATCCTGCAATATGCCGCTGGTAATATAGTCTTGTGTAATCATTCGTTCACTATTCTTTTCCATAGATGCGGAATTTTTGAAGCCCACCACATTGAAGACTGCCAGACATCACTGCTGGTAAAAAATCTTAAGCATGCCAAGCCCTTTTCTTGCCCTTGTTTTAACAGTGCCCAAAGGCAGTTTCAATATCCGGGCAGTTTGTTCCTGCGTGCAGCCATAAAAGAAAATCATATCAATCACCTCCGCATACTTTGCATCAAGTTGTAAGGCTTTGTTTTGTAAGTCTTTAAATTCCGCCATGCTGCTGTTTGAAGCATTGGGATCAATGCAATCCATATGAAGGGAAAATAGTTCATTGTCCACATGCAGCAATTGCTGCTGATGGCAGGAAGAGCGGAGATAATCAATCGCCTGGTTTCGGGCTATGTTCAGCATCCATGTAAAAACCGTCCCCCTTGTAGGGTCAAACCTATCAATGTGCTTCCATATCTTCACAAAAACATCCTGTAGCAGGTCATCGGCCACCTCTGTACGCCGTACAAATTTCATCAGTATGCCGTACAATGCACCGCAATACCTATCATAAAGGATATGGAAGCCTCTTTCGTTTTTCGATTTAATCATCCACACAAGGGTTGCAGTGTCCACGCCTGTGCCGGCAGACTCATATACAGTTGGCGAAGCTGCTGCTGGCGCCTGCTGGCCAGGATAAGTAAATGTTGTTGTCATAAAACAATTGTTGAGGTGATAAAGACGCTGTACATTACAAAAACAAAACTATCTTCAATAAAACGTGCAGGCAATAGTGATAATCGCTATTTTTTTTATCTTTAAAAATAAAAGGCAGCCAGCCTGGTTAAAGTTTTTACAATCTAAACTTATGCAGGAAAACAGTATTCAAAAGATGCAGGATGCTGATATCCTGTACAAAAGGATTGTGGCCATGTCATCACCATTTTTTGTGGATGATGATATTGGCGAAATTGAACGTTTCAGAAAAGAAGCCAACCTCTTGCTGAACGGAATAAGGGGTACCGATACCGTAATCGGGATATTTGACCACCGCAACTACACACCCGTGCTGGAAGTGGGCGAAAAAGATTTTTGGGGC
>JANPIJ010000443.1:0-10235 GCA_031424955.1 Ferruginibacter sp.
TCCTTCCCATCCCAATATTTTGTATAAGTGCCGGCTGCGTATCGTTCATCGTTCCAGAGTGTTCTCACGAGTATGCTGTCATCTTTAAATACACCGGCACTAGTAGTAACAGCAGATGAAATGGTAAAAGTAAACTTCCCATCCTGGGCAGCAGCGTTAAGGCTAATAAACAAAAGAAATATTAATTTCTTAATAAATAGGTTTTTCACGGATTCAGACGGATTCAGAGTTAATCAAATAGGATTTGGATTATTTATCAGTACGGCCCTGTAAATATTACCTCTTTAAACGCTTTTCCGTGATTTTTTATTATGTGGCAATTCTTCTAAAACAATGTAACGCGATACTTACCAGATAGTGAATAATGGATATAACCTGAGTATTGTAATGACCCATTGATAACGATGCCAGAGTTTCTATTGAATATCAATCTGGTAGTGCACTTGAAGATAATTTATTAAATCAAACTAATTTGTACGATTGATAATTTATGGCAAAGAATAATAAAATTATTGTGGAAATTTAGGTAGCCTCTACCTTCGCATAAATTAAAAATTACGATATGTCTAATAGCAAATAAAACTTGCAAACGAATTTTTTCCCAGATGCCCTATATAAATCAAAAAGATCTCATAATAAAAAATAAAAGCAGGAAATCACCACGGCACTAATGTGAGAAAATAGAATCCTTAAATCAAATAGCGCCAGAAATCAGGAGGGAGTTTGATGAATGATCTTAAGGAAATAGAATGGTAACAGCAGCAAGTATTTCGCATTATAAAGAGCAGAGGGAGCTAAAATTCCAGAAATAAAAAAAGCCCACCAAAAATGGTGAGCTTAACAAAATAGACTATAAAATTAAAAAAAAGTAGAGATCAAATATAAAATAAAGCCGTCCTTATTTTAGCATGATTTTAAAAGATGAACAGAAAAAGTTGTAATGAACACATTGATATCAAAAAGCATTCTTATCCCCTTTTAAAGTAACATACAAGGTTAAAGCGATGATCCGAAGATCTAACCAAAGGCTCCAGTTTTCAAGATACCATATATCGTATTCGATTCTCTTCCGCAATTGTTCCTTCTCTTTTATTTCACCCCGGAAACCATTTACCTGGGCCCAGCCGGTAACACCCGGCTTCACAAAATGACGTATCATGTATTCGTCTAATAACCGGCTATAATCTTCTGTATGTTTTAACATATGTGGGCGTGGGCCTACTACCGACATATCGCCCAGCAATACATTGAAAAACTGCGGCAGTTCATCCAGGCTCGACTTGCGGAGGAATTTTCCCAGCTTTGTAAATCGCTGATCATCCCGGGTTACCTGCTTTGAATCAGCATCCTTATTCACCGTGAGGGTTCTGAATTTAAAGCAACGGAATTGCTTGTTGTTTTTCCCGGACCGCAACTGAACAAAAAATACAGGGCCGCGGGAATTTAGTTTTATCAGGATCGCCAGGACAGGCAATAGCCACGATAATAAAAATAAAATCACCAATAAACTGAACACCACGTCGAACAATCTTTTTTTAGAACTCGCCACGATATCCTCCAGCGGTTCTGAACGGAAGGAAAGGATCGGAATACTTTCTACAATATCCACATGGATATTACGGTTCACAAACATCCTGAAATCCGGAACAAATTTAAAGCGGATCATATTCTTCTCCGCAGTTTGTGCCAGTTCGTACACGTAAGAATGCCTTTCCGGCGAAATGGTGGAATAAATCTCTTTCACATTATGCTTGATAGCATAAGAAACGCATTCATCCCGGTTACCAAGGATTGGAAAAACAGATAATTCATTTACATTGGAATAGTCTTCAAAATATCCCTCAATAGAAATGGATTTACTGTTAGTGGAAAAATAATTCACTAACTGCTTGGATAGGTCGTTATATCCCAGCAACACAATCTTTTTATTAAACCGTTCCTGCTTTCCAAAATAGGTTACTCCCCAGATAAATAGTATTCTGGTTATCAGCAATTCCAAACCAATACCTATAATATTAAGTGACACAAACAGCCTGCTGTAATTGAAATTATATAAAAATAAAAACAATAGTAAGGAGGTAATAAATAAGGTGAATGCCTGCAAAGTGCGCTTGGCGAAACGTTCAAAATTAATAAACTGATCATTGATATAAAGACCGGTAATATAGGCGCAGGCAAGCCAGGCTATATTGCTCATAATAAACAAAATAGTATACTTCTGCGATGTACTGTTATTTACGCGGTTTAAATTCAATAACAGGGTAAGATGAATAATATTGATGGCAAGAAAGTCTACCAATGCAAAGAAAAACCTGAAAAGGTTGGTATAAGTAATATTCATTCCTTTATAAACTGATTTTGAAAATTAAAAATTACCTGTTGCAAATGTAATTAAAGAAAACACCTTGCTACTTTATCTTATTGCAAAAAACAACTGGTGAGTGCCTTACCTAAATATAAGTAATCCAGACTACTAAACTAAGTACCGGCTGTAAAACGAAATGGTCAACAAAATATTACCCAAAATAAAATGTATTATGGATAAATGAAAAAAAACGCACCTGGCGAAATTTATATACTGCCATTACAATGCGATTACTGCAAGTGAAGGGTAAACTTCCGGAATATTTCCTTTATCGATAAATATTCCTGTGCATATAAGCGGGCGTTCTCCTGGATGGTATCATCATTATTTTTCAACACCTGTTCGATTGTCTTTGTTAAAATTACCGGATTTTCCGGCTCAATTAAGATCCCCATGTTATATCGATCTACTACATCATGCAATGCAGAACCTTCGCTTGCAGTAATAATCGCAACACCACCCACAGATAATATAGCAGTCAATTTGGAAGGCATTACCAGGTCGGCAGCGTTGGCCTTTTGCAACACCAGGTGCAGATCAGCCATATTTAAAAACCAGTTTAATTTTTCAAAAGGCTGTAAGGGAAGAAAAATAACATTACGCAGTTGCATGATTTCTTTTATTTCTTCTAGTTTTTCTTTGTAAGGTCCCGAACCACAAATGACAAACTGGTGATTGGGATATTGCTCCATCGCCTTTGCTGATTCCAGGATGGCCTCCAATCCCTGCTTTTCACCTATAGCACCTGAATAGAGAATAATTTTATCTGTTGCTTCAAACCCAAAAGCTGTTTTCAACTTTTCCTTATCCGCTAATGGAAAAAACATGCTGGTATCTACCCAGTTAGGGAAAAAAACAATTTCCCGGGGATGCTTTAACCCGATCTTTTTTATCATACCAGGAGAAATACTGCTTACCACATCGGCCCTTTTAAGAATATACTTTTCCACTTTTAAAAGCATATTGATCAGGAATTCCGATTTTATCAGCTTAAAGTCTCTTGCAGCATCTATCTGTAAATCCTGTATATGATAAAACAATTTTGCGCCTCTTATTTTTTTATAAAAAATCCCGAGCAGTCCCAGTTGAAACGGGGGCACCACCACCAGCACAAAATCATATTTTTTTCTAAAGAGTAGCTGAAACACTTTTACAAAGGCCCCAATGCAAAAAGAAAAATCTGATAATATTCGTTTTAATCCCGTAGGTGTTTGGGGTATATAATGAGGGCATCTGAAAATTTCAATTGTTCCCGTCCCATTTCCGGCTACCGTTTTCAACTCTTTTTTAAACCAGCCTGATGAACCCTTATAAGGATCCTGTACTTTCCATTGCGGGTAATATGGAAAACTGGTAACTACGGTACATTGATATCCCATACCCGCCAGCATTTCCATCATTTCACCATTGTATTTTCCAATACCTGTAAGTTCAGGAAAAAAATTCCCTCCTATCAAAAGCACTCTTTTATTCATAAATAATGGGGTGTTGGTTCAAAAGCACGGCACTGCTTTTAATAGATTCCACAAAAAATGACCTCGCAATATCAGGCATGGCATTTCAAAAATCCGCACTGCGTCCATCGTTTTGCTGTTTTGCATTAGATTCTAAAAACCGGCATCATACAACCAAATGTTTAATTACAATTGTCGGGCGACATCAAAAGATTGGATACCGAATTAATAGCAGTACATTGCTATTCTGTTACGCCTGCCTGCTTTTTATTAGCCGCCTGTTTAAAATACCCATTGTAAATATTCGCATCTTTCAATAATAGATGTACACCATCGCCTGTTTGGTAAGTTCTGCCCTGGTCTGCATCAATAAATGTATAACCGTTTTGTAAAGCAAGCTCTACAAAATATTTGCGCTGGTAATTGATCAGCTTGCTGTTGTTGAGGCTGCTATCCATCGGCATTTCATAAAAATATATCTGGCACCCTTTTGAAGCAAAAGACGCCGCCGCCTGTTTTACATAATCCAATCTTTCGTTCAATAATCGAATGTCTTTAATTACACTCCATCTGGCCTGTTCTTTTTTTATCAATTCTTTGTAAAGATGTTCTGCCGGTCTCCTTTTGTTTATTTTATTGTTGGATGGTTCTCTTATCCTGTCTGTCAGATTTGGAAATATTTTATTCTTAGTTAATAAAAAGGGCAGGTCATCTTTAAGATGATGAACCGGAGAATTAAATATGGCATTGACCAGCAAACTATTAATCTCCCGGTTAACATAGTTTATTTCAATAAATAATTTAGCGGGTATTTTATTGCTTTTCTTTATAATTTCTATTCCTGTTAATGCACCGGTAAAATGCAGGTAAAGATTAAAATGGGTTTCGGGGAATAATTGTTGCCCTTCAAAAGTGCCACTCAACGATGACCCTACCATTAAAGTCTGGTAGTTGTTTTTCCCATATACAAATTCTTCTATCCTTTCTCTGTTAGTATAAAATACCGTCTTTTTTAACGGAAATGCAAAAAGAAAAACATTGTATACAACCAAAAACAGGAATGTAAATAAAAGTAGCAAGCCGACTTTTTTCATCGTTATTTTTTAAAACTGGAAATAAATAAATGATCCCTGCGATCCACTGTTGGTAAAAATTAAAAACAGCAGCATGCCATATAAAACCGGTTCCAATTTTACAAATCGCGTTATAACCGGTTTGGAATTTCGATTTAAGAGCAAATACAAAAAATGATACATTGCCACGAGGAAAGAATAAAACAATATTTCCAGTTCATTGATACCAAACTTGAAAGCGATATGTATGTTTTTAAACAGAGAAACAAAATAGGCAATTACCTGCTGGAAATCAGTAAGCTTAAACAACAGCCATAAAAAAGTAACAACAATAAATACGATTAACATCCCGGCATAACTCCTGGTGGTGTCCTTTAATTTATCCCTTAATATAAGTCTTTCCAGCATCAAAAATAAACCATGCACGCCCCCCCATACTGCATAACTCCAGGCTGCACCATGCCAAAAACCTCCCAGCAGCATCACCACAAATAAATTGAAGTAGGTTCTGAATTCGCCCTTTTTATTTCCGCCAAGGGGGATATATAAATAATCCCTCAACCAGGTAGATAATGAAATGTGCCATCGCCGCCAAAATTCAGAAAAGGAAGAAGCGATGTAGGGGAAATTAAAATTCTTAGGCAGGGTATAGCCAAAAAGAGCCCCGAGGCCAATGGCAATTAAAGAGTAACCGGCAAAATCTGCGAATATCTGCATGGAATATCCAAATAGCAGCAGCAATAAATTGCCAGTAGAAAAAGCCTGGAAATAGGGGAAAGTTAAATACTCAGTAATATCCTTGAGGTTATCGGCAATTACCATTTTTAAAAAAAAGCCGAGTATAATCTTCTTAATGGCATCCTCCCATTGAATATCCTTAAAAGCCTTGTTGCCCATCTGCGGATAAAATTCTCTAGCTTTTAAAATTGGTCCGGCAATCAAATGCGGAAAAAAGGAGATAAAAAAAGCTGTCCTGGTAAGATGTTCGTAAAAGCTGTTCGTTTTATAAGGTAATACTGTTTTGCCCTTGTACAAATCAACCAACAGACTAATGCCTTCAAAAGTGTAAAAGGATATCCCGATAGGTAAGGGCACCGTTATCAGCAGATCTAAAAAGCCGTTGCTTACATTTAACTCCCTGCTTAGGGTAGCGGCCATCAACGGACTGTATTTAAAAAATGCAAGAATAGCCAGGTTAAAAATAACCCCCAACATTAAAATCTTTTTTGCCTTTTCGGTACCTACCCGGTAAATGCTGTAACTGCAAAGTGTATTGATAATTACAGAAAATAAAAGTAATAAGAGCAGAACAGGCTTCTGATAGGAATAGAAGAAAAAGCTTGCCAATAATAAAATTGTCAGTTGACTTTTTTGAACAACCCTAATGGGCAAGTAATAAAAAATAAAAGTAATGATAAAAAATATCAGGAAGGAGTAGCTATTGAAAAGCATAGACGGTTAGATGTAGCAGTGGTAAGTTAAGTAAACTAAATATTTGCAAGCTATTGAGATTCACTCAAAAACGAATGTATTTTCCAATCTCCGGATAGTGCAGTTTTTACCATCTCAAAAAAACTTGATTAATTCATGCATTGACAGCACATCCATTAATTAAATTCTTTTACTCTCCCTTATTTTACAATAAACCTGCGTAAAATAAGACATTTTAAGTACCGCGAATGCCCAGCCCCTTGCACCATCTCTAAACCCTCCCAATAAGAAGAAGCTGCCACAAAAATAGGCGGGACCAATTAACACAGATTTCATCAACCGGTATTTTAATCTTTGTTTCCAGGTCCATTTGGATACAATTGCCGGATCACCGGCAGTTTTAAGAAACCTTCCCGCCTCCCAGGAAGCATATTCGTTGTGCTTGATTACATAATGGGATACGCCTCTAAAATCCTGGTGATCGATTTTACTACGAATTACGCCCACATCTCCGTTAAGTATTGGATGTTCATGCACTTCCATGTCGAGTTTGCTCCATTGATCCTCATCAATCCGCTCATATTCACCTGCGCCTACCTTAAACAGCGCCAGCTTACGTAAAGGATATCCCCCCTTTAATTGCTTCCCCAAAAACCAGATGGTATAACTTAGCCAATACCCCACCTTATTCTCATCACGCTGCAAACATTCCCTGAGTTCCTTTTTAAAATTTTCGGTAACATACTCGTCTGCATCAATGAATAATATCCATTTGGTGGAAATGGGATAATTTCTTAAAAACCAGTTCCTTTTTTTTGGGAATTTCCCATCCCAGTTAAAATTGATGATTTCCGCACCAAAATTTGCGGCGATTGTTTGGGTACTATCCGTACTTCCGGAATCAAGCACTACAATGTTTTTTGCCAGTTCCCTGCCAATGGCTGCCAAACATCCCGGCAGATTTTGTTCTTCGTTTCTTACCGGTATGGCAATGGTTAAATCAAGTAAATCGGGCATTGTAAAAAAGTAAATATTTTTTTGTCATATTATTTCTTGCATAATAGCCCAACAGTTTCAATTGCACTACCTGTTGTTAATAACTCCTTATGCATTACATTTAAAAAGGCTTTCTTTCCTTGATCGGCTTACATGGATGACCGGCGCAAACCATCCAGGCTGGCATATCTTTGGTAACAACAGACCTTGCCCCTATTACGCACCCCTCCCCGATTGTAATCCCCGGATGAACAAATGCTTCTGCCGCAACCCAGGCATTGTCGCCAATAATAATCGGCATGGTATAAAGTGGAAAACCGGGTAAAGTATAATCATGTGTTCCGGCGCATAAATGTGCTCCCTGCGAAATAACCGCCTTTTTACCAATAAATATTTTACCCTGTGTGTAAAGAATGGCTCCATTTGCTACTCCCCCTTCATCGGAAATTTCCAGGTTCCACGGAGCCCAGATCTTTGCACCGGGATATACGTGAACCGACCTTCCTATTTTGGCTCCAAAACACCTCAGCAGGAAAGTTCTCCAGCCATGCAAAGGCTTTGGTGAAAACCGAAAGAATAATATGGATACTACCGACCATAGAACACGCCCGATCCTGTTTTTGACCGTAAAATTTGTTCCTACGTAGGTAGGTTTAGTTTCCATAACAATCTGTATTTTTTTAGAATTCCAATAAAATAGCCCCTAAAAAAAGAAAATCAATGAGATTTTTCCAATTCAATAGGAGAAGAATTGGTAGTGGAATGCCCTCCCACCAATTCGCAAAATCTTTTTGCAGCAAGCTGAATGGAAAAGTTTTTGACAAATGCATCATAAGCCCGCAAACCCATCTCTTTTTTTTCACTACCGGATAAGGCCTGCCATCCGGTTAATAATTGTACAGTTCCCTCTGTACTGTCACCGGCAGTTATTCCTCCACCCGCTTCAATGATTTCCCGCCAGATATTTACCTGTTTAGAAATCAGTACCGGCTTGCCACAGGCAAGGGCCTCTACCACTGCTATTCCAAAATTTTCCTGGTGGCTTGGTAAAATAAAAGCCTCGCAGGCATAAAATGCTCCCCATTTAGCATTGCCAGTAAGCATACCCGGAAAAAAAACGGAGTCCGTCAATCCATTTGTTGAAACCACTTGTATCATCTGCTGACCATAATCTGTTTCAAGGCCCGGGCCTGCAATAACTAATTTTGGTATGGATAATTCTTTTCCCCTTAGTTTTGACTGCTCCTGCATTGCGTTACTCCATATCCTGTATCCCTCAATGAGGTGATCAATTCCTTTTTTTTCATGTATCCTGCTAAGAAAAAGGATAAATGACTGGCCTTGCACCGGTGGGCATTTTTCATAAAAAGCATTTGTCATTACTATTTTAAATGGCGGCGGTGTCTGCACACCATAGCCTATATTTATCTCCTTAACAGGATGATAAGAACTGAAAGATTTGCGGGCCAGCAATAATTCTTCGCTACAGGTAAACAACAATCCATCCGCACTATTAACCAGCTTACTTTCTATCAATTTCCAATAAACCTTATTCCGGATGGCTTTCATTTTCCTTTCGGCGGTTTGTTGAAAATAAGGGTCCATCATACCATGGGGCATTATATAAAACCTGGGATAAACTGGTACCTTACCCAAACCGGCCGAAGATTTTTTGTATCGCTCAAAAGCTTTTCTAAACGCATAGCCATGGTAAAGCCAGAGTGCGTGTATTATTATAATGTCAAAACGCCCTAAATTAGCCACTAACCAGGGAATAAGTTGTGAACTATAACACCAGGGCCCTTTTCCGGGGCCAAGCGCAACGATCGTAAATGAGTCGGTGCCAATAAAATCCTCTGATGGATCATCCAGGCATACCACTTCATGGTACTGGCCTAACTTTTCCAATTCGGGAATTATGTTACGAATTCCCTGGCATGGCCCTCCCGAGGCTGGATTCATACTCGGTATAATACGTAAAACTTTCATTTTTTTTAATTGGATTTCAGCACCACCTTATACAAAGCTTCAATTTTATCCAAAGCATCGTCAGGGTTAAATCTTTTGGCGTTTTCAATACCCGCTTCTACTACTTTTTTTCTTTCTTCCGCTGAAAAATTGATCACTTTATTTAATGTACCGGCTGACTGTAAGGCCCATGTCTTTACCTCTTCCATCTCTGCTGGTTTCCGGTTAATGAGAAATCCTGCATCGCCTGCTACCTCCGTCATCGGCGCCTCATTGGTCGTTATTACCGGGCATCCGGATGCCATGGCCTCCGCAATGGGCCATCCAAAACCTTCTGCCAGTGAAGGAAACAGGAATACCCCGGCACCGGCATAAGCCATCCTTACCTGCTCATCAGTAATATCTGTAAGCCAGTGAATATCTCTTTTAAATACCGACTGATCAGAATAATCCCTCAATTCCTTTCCCGGCATTTTTCCTACCATTAACAGTGGCAGGTTACCCTCACTTTTGGTACGCCAGGCCTCATAAATTTCAACAACGCCTTTTCGATTCTTATACCATTGATTACCCCCTACATGCAGGACATACCCCATGCTTAGATCAATTTTCAATTGTGTGCTTAATGAGCGTCTTATTTCTGAAATATTTCCCGGGTTAAACGATTGATTCAATCCGTTATAAACAACTTCAGATCTAAATGGCGGTTCCACCAAAAAACGATGAAGTTCTTCCCGGGTCTTTTTTGAAACAGAAATAAAATTCCGTCCTTTCCTGAAACCGCGGCGTATAAAAGCCTGGTATTGCCTGCCGGTCCAGCCAATGCTGTTTTCGGGCAGTTCCCCCAATGCGGAACGCTGCGCCAGGAAATCATGGCAATGAATTACATGCGGGTGGTTAGCTACCAACGGCACCCAGGGGCCAAGTGCCTGGTCGGAAAAAACAAAA
>JANPIJ010000444.1:0-20828 GCA_031424955.1 Ferruginibacter sp.
ACAGGCAGGTAGCACGACCTCGACCGAAAAGAAGGCCAGGAAAATACCGGACATTTACCAATTATCGTAGAGCTATTTAATCCTTAACTAAATGACATTGGGCCGCGGCCTGTTCCTACGCACCGGCTTTTAATTTTAACATGAAATAAAAGATCCAAAATGGTATGAAGTACAAGAGAGTCCTGAAAACCGGGATTGTCATAACACAACGATGTTGACTTAAAAAACAAATGACCGTATCAAAAAAAACTTTGAAGTCAAAACAGGCTTACATTTTATAAAATAAAAATATTTAACCCCTTAAAAATAAAATGTACAAACTCAGGGCAACCATATTAAAAGACCTGCTCATTTTAACCCGCGATAAAGTGGGCCTGCTCTGTATGTTTGCGATGCCCATTGTATTGGCCATTGTGATAACAGCTTTGCAAAACAGCACGTTCGAATTAGTGAACGATAACAAGGTACCCCTGCTGCTTTGCAATAAGGATACCGGGCAAATCAGTAGGGAATTGGTAAGTGCTATTGAGAAAGTGGGACTCTTTGATCTGAAACAGTTGATCGCCAATAAAAGCGAAAAAGAAATCAGCGATCGAATGCATGCAAAAGATGCACTCATCGCCATCATTATCCCCGAAGATTTTTCATCTAAAATGGTGGCGAAGGCAAAAAACATTTCAGGCAAAGCGCTGAATGAATTTGGAATGAAAACTGATACCATAAAAGGAGTTGTGAGCCAGGTAGAACCGGTTACGCTGCTGTATCACCCGGTTTTGCAGGAATCTTTCCGGCAGTCTATTAAAGGCGCTTTACGGAGTACCCTTCAACTGGTAGAAAGCAAACAAATATTGAAAAGCCTGTACTTTTCTTTAAACGAAAAAGAACTGCCGCAAAAATTAGAAAATGATATCCTCAATAACCAGGTAGCCATTAATGAAATTCCCATATCAAGGGATGGCACCAGGAAGATACCCAATACAACACAGCATAACATTCCAGCATGGACGATTTTTGCTATGTTCTTTGTGGTGATATCCCTGGGAAGCAGTGTTGTAAAAGAAAAGCTCAATGGTAGTTTTGTTAGGCTGAAAACCTTGCCCACCAATTATTTCATCGCATTACTCTCCAAACAAATTACCTACCTGATGGTGACCGTTTCACAGGCCGCCGTGATATTTGCCATTGGTGTTTGGCTATTCCCTTCCATGGGATTACCTGCGTTAAATTTACCATCGGATATGGCAGGACTGTTGTTGGTAACGCTGGTATGTGGCTGGTGTGCAGTAAGCTTTGCCATCTGCATCGGTGTGTTTGCGCAAACACAGGAGCAGGCCAATGGAATCGGGGCCGTATCCATCGTTTTATTAGCAGCCATCGGGGGCTTATTGGTGCCCAGTTTTGCCATGCCCGATTCATTTCAAAACATTATCAAATTATCGCCATTGCATTGGTGCCTCGAAGCTTATTATGGTTTATTCCTGGAAGGAGGAAAACTAAAAGATATTTTGATAAATATTTTACCTTTATTTGCCATAACCGTTTTTTTACAATTGATTGCGTTGGGTGGACTTAAAACAAAGCACCTGATTTGAAAATTACACAATGGAAACAGCCGAATTAAAACAACAACTTAAAAAGCAGATTATAGCGTTTTTAAATTTGATCTCAGTCAATCCAGATGATATCAAAGATGACGAACCATTATTTGGGGAAGGCCTCGGTTTGGATTCGATTGACTCCATTGAGCTGATTGTATTGCTGGGCAGGGAATATGGCATTACGATACAGGACCCCAAAGAAGGCAGGAAAATACTGGTTGATATCAACACC
The DNA here is from genome assembly GCA_031424955.1 of Ferruginibacter sp. Classification (GTDB taxonomy): domain Bacteria; phylum Bacteroidota; class Bacteroidia; order Chitinophagales; family Chitinophagaceae; genus Ferruginibacter. The sequence continues at coordinate 1,831 of JANPIJ010000444.1, forward strand.
ATGGTTGCCTACATTGAACAACACCGAACAAAATAAAACTCCCTTCATTGAGCAGGATTTTCGTTACCGGAATGGGTGTAATAAGTGCTATCGGAAATACGGTAGCTGCAAATCGTTTGGCATTATCCGAAGCGAGGTGTGGTATTACTACAGTAGAATTGTTTGCATCAAAGTACGCCCATAGCCTGCCTTGCGGCGAAATAAAAATAAGTACGGACGCCCTCCGCCTGCAGTTGAATGCAAACGAACCGGGCATTACACGTACCACCCTATTAGCTTTACACGCATTTGAAGAAGCCATCCGTGACGGGCAGCTTACCCCGGCGCAATTAACTGCCGCTGATACTGCCTTAATTGGAGGTACTACGGTTGGTGGCATGTGCCTTACAGATGAGCTTTACCAGGATGCGCAACAAACGGAACGGGGCTCTGAATATATCAATTCTTATGATTGTTCATCCGTAACCATGTACCTGCAGCAACGGTATAAAATGAATGGCATCATCAACACCATTAATACTGCCTGTTCTTCGGCTGCCAATGCCATTATGTATGGAGCAAGGCTGATTAAAAACGGCCTGGCTACCAGGGCCATTGTAGGCGGAGTGGATAGCCTCGCAAAATTTACCATCAATGGATTCAATGCATTGCATATTTTGTCGCCGGAAATTTGTACTCCCTTTGATGAAGGCCGAAAAGGACTAAACCTGGGAGAAGGTGCCGCATTCATTATATTGGAGAAAGAAGAAGTGGTGGGAAATAAAAAATTGTATGCAGAAATAACCGGTTACCATAATTCGAACGATGCCTATCATCCCTCCTCTTTATCAGATGCAGGTGATGGCCCCTTCCTGGCAATGAAGGGAGCGTTGGAAACTGCGCAGTTATCGCCGGGCAGCATTGGCTTTATCAATGCACATGGCACCGGTACGGAAAACAATGACCTGGTGGAAAGCAGGGCGATGCTTACATTATTTAATGAGCCTCCACCCTTTGCATCTACCAAATCAAACGTGGGGCATACACTGGGTGCGGCGGGTGCAATAGAAGCAGTGTATAGCCTGCTTAATTTACACCACCAGGAAATTTATCCCGGGCTAAATTGTAAGCACCCCATTTCCGAAACAAATTTAAAGCCCCTTGATTTATTCAAAAAAATACCCCTGCAACATGTAATGTCCAACTCATTCGGTTTTGGGGGCAATTGTACATCACTGATTTTTTCCAAATGCTGATGCCACTGTTTTATATCCACCATACTACCTGTATTTCTCCCCAGCAAACATTCCCGGATGTGGATTTAAGCGTGTTACATCAACCGGTAGATTACAAACTAAAAGTGATTGAGCCTACATATGAAGGCATCCCCCCGGGCATATTAAGAAGAATGAGCAAGGCAGTCCGTATAGGTGTAGGAGCTGCATTACCCTTGTTAAATAAATTACCTGCACCCGACGGTATCATTATCGGCACCGCCAATGCCGGTATGGAAGATTGCTTTCACTTTTTAAAGCAAATAGTGGATTATGCCGAAGGACAACTTACGCCTGGTAATTTTGTACAAAGCACCCCCAATGCAATAGCTGCACAATTAAGTATGATCAGCCGTAATAAAGGGTATAATATTACGCATGTACACCTCGGCCTCGCATTTGAAAATGCCGTAACAGATGCCGGCATGATGTTAAATGAGCATCCGGAAAATAACTATTTGTTGGGCGCGGTTGATGATATTGCAACGTATAATTACACGTTGAATTCATTGGCGGGATGGTTTAAAAAGGAAGCATTTACCACGGACAATTTGTATGAGTTAAATACACCGGGCAGCCTGGCAGGAGAAGCCGCCACTATGTTTTTGGTAAACGGGCAGCCTGCTAATGCCATCGCCCAATTACGGGCCATTCATACCATTCATTCAACCGATGAAACCGTCATTCAACAACAATTAAAAACCTTCCTTGAAAACCATTTACCTGCAGATGAAAAAATTGACCTGCTGGTATCAGGCGAAAATGGAGACAACCGTTTGTTAAAATATTATACCACCTGCGAAAACGGGCTACCGGATGATGTATCGATCGTTCGGTATAAACATTTGTGCGGAGAATATCCTACGGCCTCTGCCCTGGCATTGTGGTTTAGCTGTTACCTGCTGCAAAACAATTCAATACCGGAGCATATGGTAAAACAAAAAACAGCGGGTAAAGAATATAAAAACATCCTTGTTTACAATAATTACAAAGGACTGCAACATAGTTTTATGTTGGTGAGTGGGATGGGGCAGGATTAAAAAAAATCATAAAACCCGCTTTTAAAAAAAATGCAATTAGTTGCCTGGATTGAACCCTATCAAACGGAAATTTCATCAGGAGCATAACTTCTATTTGCTTCCCAACCAAACCAATCTGTTAATTAAATTTCACACAACCCCGTTGGGGTTAAATGTGAGTAGCCCCGGGGTTCACCCGGGGGAAACGCATTCCCGATATTGTACCCAACCCTGAAAGGGTTGAATTAACCGGGGTGTTCAACCCCGTTCGGGGTTGGGTTCAGCACATTTCATGTACCATGGGTTTTACCCACGGCTATGCACATTGAAGCCTTTCAGGCTTTGGAACTACTATTCATTTCTGTGGAAATTTAAACTTTCGAACTGGTCTTTAAATTGCAGGCCATCGCCTGACTATAGAATAAATATCTTATAATTTTTATTCCTTTTCCTGCACCATCTTGTTACGTTTTTGCGCAGGTGTTAGTGGCTGCACCCACGAATTATTGTAAGGCTTAAAACAGGTATTTGCTAATAATTTTTCAAGCGAAATCTTATTATCCAGGTAAGCAGCCAGTGAATTAAATGCGGCTTTATTTTCCTTCTTTAGAATCAGCAAACTGGCATTGGTACCCGCTTTTACGGCGATGGGCACTCCCCCACCCAATTCGGCCCAGTGGCCACCCAGCAACAAGTTTTTAACCGGTGTTTGATAATGCGCTATTTTATTCTGCATATTTTCCCGCCCCGGCTTTGCACCCATCATAGTCCCGTTTTTATTACCGGTGTAGCGGTGATGCGTAACCGGTGTGGCCACTTCATAAAAAAGGATATGCGATCTTAGCCCGGGTGCACATGTTGCTTCTACCCTTCCGATGATCAGCTCGGCAATTTCATTTTTTAATTTTACATATTCGGGTCCGCGGATATAATTCCCCTGTTCATCTTTTTTTGTAAACCAGTTGTCGCTAAAGTCCATGTATGCAGGCATGAATAAGGTAAGCGTGCCCTGGCCTTCGGGTGCCATCGATTTATCCCGCAGCGAAGGTGCCAGGATGCTGATCTCACTTTTCAGCGGATCACCACCGGAATGGTCTTCAAAACTTCCGCTTTCACTGGCGATATGCACCAGCTCTTCATTAAACCCTAATTCTTCCGTGGGACAATCCAACGCAATAGAAATGGTTACGGATGAGCTGTACATCTCCGCCTGCTTTAATTTATTTTTCAACTTTGCCGGAATCGCATCTGCGGGAAGCATTTTCTCATACAGCGTTTCCACATCGTTGGCTGCAATTACATATTTACAACCGATCGTATAATCGTTGCCGCGATGTTCAAATGCAACTCCTTTTACGGTATTCTTTTCCAGCAGGATTTGGGTTACCCTGCATTTGCAATTGATTGGATTATTGTAATACTTTACTACATGTTGCAGCCATTCCGGTATCACCTGTCCGCCACCTTTGGGCGGACTTTGAAAATCGCCATAGTAGGCCCATCCAATCGGAATCAGGCAGGAAAGCAATTCCGTTTCCGATGCAAATATTTTGTGTATGCCCTCATCTTTAAAATACTTGTTGAGCCCCTTCTTCAACCCCTTCTCACCACTGTATGTTATAAAAGGAATAAATGGAATCACAAACTCGAGCAGCTTTTTCTTATTCATCATCCTTTCAAAAAAATTCATGGTTTCCTCCGAACGAAAAACACGGCTATAATTTTTAAAGGATCTGCCCAGCTTTTTTGCAGCTTTAAAGAACCGCTCTATTCCTTTTTGATCATTGGGGAATTCTGCAATCAACTGGTCCCTCCATTCATCAGGATTATTGGTAAGCAAATAATCAAAGTCATCTCCTTTGTACCTGCGAATTCTTTTTTGAGGAACGGCATTGGGATGATCTGATCCCAGCACATCAAATAACCTGCTTACCAGGCCATCAGGGTTACATTGATTTAACCAATGAATGGCGGTATCAAAAATAAAATCCTTTCTTCTAAACCCTGCAAGGTATCCACCTACATGAGGCTCTTTCTCCAACACACAAACAGAAAAACCTGCCTTGCTCAATAGTGCAGCGGCTGTTAATCCACCCACACCTGCGCCAATAATAACGATGTCGTAATAAGTTTTTAAATCAAGTTTTTCCATAAACGATATTCACCAATAAAACCGGCAAAAGAAATTTTGAAATTTAAAAAGAGTGTTTTATTCACCGTGTGATTCAATTTGCTAAGATAACCAATTATTGAAGCCGATGTTCGGACAGCTAAAGCGCTACATTTAAAAGCACGGGGACAAAAACCATATTAGCCTGACCCATTTATTAGGATAGCCGGCAAATGAAAAAAGTAAAAACAGGCAAAGGCCAGATGTGGAACTATAACGAAGTTAGAAAGCTGATCGAAGCAAATCACACAGGGTTCATTTCCGAAATGCACACGCATGTAAGGTATCGTCCAATGAGTTAACAGGCAAACATGATTAATGAAGGAGTTAAGAAAATAATCTTCACAAAAATTACATACACCGTAGAAGGTATTATTTAGTTCGGCTGCAGGGTGCTTCAACGCCCCTTAATATAGTGTTCCATATTTTCAATTATGAATTTCTGATCGTCTATCACATATTTCACTACATCACCTATAGAAATTACTCCTACCAAACAGCCATCTTCTACCACAGGCAAATGCCGGATGAACTTATTTGTCATTAATCGCATGCAATCATCAATGCTACTATCGGGCGATACCGTAATCACATCCGCCGTCATGATTTCCGAAATGAGTGTATCTCTTGATGCTTTACCTTTTAAAATTACTTTACGGGCATAATCCCTTTCCGTAAATATCCCGGCCAGTTTTTCATTGTCCAGTACTACCAGGGCGCTTACATTTTTTTCAACCATTATTTCAAGAGCATTGTAAACAGTAGTGCCGGGTGTAATGGAAAAGATTGCCTTGTTTTTACCTTTTAAAATATTGCTCACGGTTCCCATTAGCTTGTTGTTTTAAAAGTGAATGTATAAAAACTCAGTTAAATGATTCAATACCTATCCTGATAAATACAACCTGTATTGATTTTCAATAACGCTTGCTGAAATTGAGTTTCATGAAGTTGTCCGGCAATTAAAAAAGATTAGCAGGTTATTTTTATTCTTAAATTAAATATAAACCTTTTTACTGAAAATTAAAAGTCGGATAATCCTACAGACTAAAATTGGCCGTATTCAAGTTTTATATTTAATACCAGCCTTGCACAAAGCATCATTTTAAAAATAAATCACATTCATATCGTTGCCCTTTGAGTATAGCGATAAATCCATTTTCTATCTGTCATCCCTTTATATATTTGTCCGGCCGATCTTTATGTAGCAAGTATTGCTATATGTAAAATATAATTAAAATCAAACGGGACTTCGATATCGAACGTGCAGGTGATTCCAATAAATTCTTTTCAGGTGCAACAATCATTATGATTTCTCCACAATAAACACCCCACCCATCTTAAAATAAACAACTCCTTCATTCAACAGCGAAGCCCCAACCTTGATCACTCCATCTTCCCCAACAAGATATTTTATCTCCGCATGAATTATATTATTCTCACGTGGATCAATGACTATTAAGAATTTTAAATTATCCGCATTTGCTATTCTTGTTGCTTTGCCAATCGCCTGCTCCAAAACTTCCTTTACCATCTGCATCATACATACGCCGGGAACTACCGGCTGACCGGGGAAATGCCCTTCAAATATTGGATGAGCGACATTAATCTCCAGTACGGCAGCGATTTTTCCGTCGCTGTGTTCTAAAGTTTTGATATAAAAAAAATCGCCTGCTAACATTATCTTTCTAATCTTTTTAAACCGATGGTGAAATTGAAATTCTTATGGGTAATGCCAATGGTATCGGGTATTCCACCGGTATATTTTTTCATGATGGCTTCCATTACCGCTTTGCGTTTGGATGATCGTTCCATTCTCACTAATTCATTACCGGCGGTATTGGTTATATAGTGATGGTATCCCTTTGATTGTGGAAAGGTATAGTACACCAGGCCATCGTCCTTTCTAATTACCACTTGTTGGCTATCCATTTTTTCCATCATGATCAGTTCAAAATCTTTGCGCAATGTTCTTATAACCGGCTTCTTATTCATTTGTTTGATGATGGAATACACTTTAAAATCGCCATTGGCAGCAAATTCAAAATCAAAAAACTTGAAGCCGATTTCATTTGAAAACACCAGCCGCATGCTGCTGTCCGGCATTCTTTTTATCAGCAACAACCCGCTTAAATGATTGCCCACCACATCCACATTGGCTTTATACAAGGCAACAGAAAAGGCGGGCTTAAATTGTTGCAAATTGTGCATATCGCCTGTTGTAGCCTGCAGGTGTTTATAGGCCGATGAACAACCCATCAAAATAACCAGGCAACTACTTAATAGTAAACAGCGCATCGGGTATAGTTGTGTTCAGTTCCTTGTTTGCAAAACGAATAATGGTATTGTCGCCGGATAGTTCCTGCATTTCAATACTGTTGGCGGAATAATCCTTCTTATCAACTACCACATTTATATTTTTAAACAGTTCTTTCAGTCCTTTTACAACCGGCACCAACTCTACAAGGTAAGTGGTTTTGTTTTCAAACACCCTTGTTTTAAAATCGGGATTGCTGAGTGTGGTACCCTGCATGCAATCAATCATTATTTTATTTACCTGTTGAAATAATTTATTTGACCGGGCGGATACTTTGTTTTCCTTCTGGCCATCCTTTAAAAAAACCTTGTCCTTGTTAATGATCATCAGGTATTGAAAAGGCTGGTTATATTCCATTCGAACCTGGTTATCTTTTTTAAACCAGAATTTACCTTTGGATACAATTTTTTCCGACAACATACTAAGGTTTTTCTCCTGTACAAAATTGCTTTTAATTGTAAGCGTTTTTTGAGTGGCTGTTGAAAACTCCGTCCTGAACTTTGTTATATCCGCCAGGGCGGCGTACCCGGCATACTGCGCCTGTAAAGCGTTTGCGGCAAAGATGATAAATAGTAATAAAAATATTTTACGCATAAGGTTTCAAATGTAGCATTTTATCCAATCGCACAATTTCATAGCCGCTTTGTTTTACCCAACTGATAAAAGCAGGTAATACAGCAAGTGTGGTTTTACTGGTATCGTGAAAAAGAAAGATGGCTCCCGGTTTCAACGAATTGCTGATTTTATCAAACAGTTTTTTTTCATTTTGTGTAACGGTATCCATTGATCGTACGCTCCAGCCAACGGGAGTGTATCCACCATTAATAATTGCCTTTTTTACATTCGGATTAGTAACGCCATAAGGTGGCCGGAATAATTTCGGTTGCAAACCGGTTACCCTTTCCATCTCACTATCCATCATTCGCATATCTGCCAGCATTTTTTTTGCAGAAAACAAATCGAACCAAACATGATGCGAATAACTGTGGTTACCAATCAAATGCCCTTCCTGGTGCAACTGTTGAAATAGTTGCTGATTTTCCCCGATTCGTTTGCCGATGCAGAAGAAAGCTGCTTTAATTCCATGTTCATTCAGCACCTGCAACATTTCCGCCGTGTATTCATTTGAAGGGCCATCGTCAAAACTGATTGCGATTTCTTTTTTATCCGTGATAGCCGAACAAATTACCGGCAAAAAAAAACTGGAATCCACAAAATAACAACCATAAAAAACGATGCCGGAATAAGCCAGTACCAACAAAGGGTAAACGAAAAAGGGAATCCCGGCATACCCATCCAAGCCAATTGCAACTAACAGCAGGATCATAAAGCCGATATTCGTATTCCGGAAATTTAACATGCCGATATCAATAGTAAGGAATGGTGTATGTTTTGTGAATGATTATAGATCAGTATTTTCTTTATTTTCTTTTCGTTATCGGTACGATATCCCAATGCATCCGGCACTTTACCCGATTTAATAATATTGGCAGCCATCCATACCGCAAAAGCAACAGAAGTTGGATATTCGCCGCACAAGTTCTTATAATTCACTGTAGCAATATTGTTAAAAACAGATTGTTCCAGTTGCCTGTAAACCTCATCTCCTGTTGTATCCCCATTTCTCCCGGTAATGATCAAATCAATATCGGCAGGTGCTATGGATTGGGTAATTAGAAAAGCTGAAACCTGTTCTGTTGTTTCTGTTATATTGGCCGGTTTATAAAAGGTAGTTAATGCTGCTATTTGGGCATAATCATGTTGCGATGCCTCATTCGCAAATAAAAAAAACGCCGCACCTTCCCCGGCAATAGTTCCTTTTGATGCTTCCGCAAAAAGATTGAAATTAGAAACCGGTTGCTGCTTGTATAAACCAAAACGGCTTAAAATAGCATGACTGGTATTCGTTGTTTCATCTACCCCACCCACCAATACATTATTTGCTTCACCCTCTTTCAATAACAACATGGCATCCAGCAAGGCACTTTCAAAAGAAAAACCACGATGTACAAATACATTGTTGTAACCGTTGCAATGCAGCATCAGCGCTATCTGTGCACCAACCGTATTATGTGTTGATTGTATAAATGCTGTAGGTGCCAGCAGTTCCTCCTGCTGCTCCACCATCTTTGTTAAGAATATGCCGGTATCATCGAGGCATCCATAAGCGGTACCCGTAACGATTGCATCGGGCACTGCCACGCCTGCCTCCTGCAAACATTCCATTGCAGCCGCTACGCCCATTTTAATAATGCGGCTCATTCGCCGGATCAGTTTTACATCTATGAAGGTTTTATAATCGGGCTCCACACAATTTAACCGGTTACCGATATGCTCCACCTGCTCCGTAAGAAAAGCCGGATGCCCAAATGTATTTTGTGGTGAAACATTTCCTGTTGCCCGTATATAAATTTTCATCTTAAATTTTTGAAAAGATCAGTGATGAACAATTTCCGCCAAAGCCAAATGAGTTGGAAAGTACATTGCTGATGTTGGCATTTTTAATTAACGTTGTTTCCGGAACAAAGGGAAAATCTTTCATGGGTGTTTGCAAACGAAGGTTGGGAAAGATCATTCGCTCCCGGATGGAGAGTACAGAGAATACCACTTCCAACCCGCCACTGGCGCCCAATGTATGCCCTGTGTACGATTTGGTAGAGCTCATTTTCGGATACAACGGGCCAAATAACCTTTTGATTGCCGTGCCTTCCGCTATATCATTATTCTGCGTACCCGTACCATGTAAATTGATATAATCGATATCAGTGAGTTCCAAACCACTTTTCTCCAAAGCACCTTGCATCGCAAGGTATGAACCTGTTCCATCCGGTGAGGAAGCCGTTTGATGATAAGCATCATTGGCATTGCAATAGCCGGTGAGTTTACAGACAGGTGCATGTTGTAATGTAGCTGCCACTCTTTCCGAAACCAGTACCACATAACCTGCACCTTCCCCCAGGTTTAACCCTTTCCGGTTTTCGTCAAAGGGTCTACAAAATTCCTGGTCCAGTATCATGAGGGTATTAAAACCGTTGAGGGTAAATTTTGTCAATGCATCTGTTCCGCCAGCCACCACTACATCGAGGATATTATTGCGAATCAGCCGGGCACCATAAAAAATGGAGTTGGCAGAGGATGAACATGCCGTGCTGATAGTAGAAACATAATTGCGAATGCCCAAATAGTCAGCCACCAGTTCGGTAATGTAGCCACATTCATGATGCACTACATCCCGCAACTTCCCCTTTTTATTATCCAACAAAAATTCAGCGAAAAAATTTTCTGTTCTATCCATGCCACCTACGGTATTGGCTGATATAAAACCGGTACGAAGTGCAGTAAAACCTGGTATTGCAGCATTGAGCAGTGCCTCGTTTGCAGCCATCATACTCAGCATCGCGGTGCGGCTAATTACTGCAGGTAAACCTAATTGCTGAGCAAGTTCATTATTGCTTAATTTAACCTCTGCAACAGGTAATGTTTTTCCGTGAACAGAATCCAGGTAAACCATCTCTCCCATGCCCGGTTGCTCATGCTCCAACGCAGTAAGGCATTCCCCCACATTGTTTCCAATGGCGGATATTGCACCTACGCCCGCAATAAAGACCGGAGCATTCATTGTTAACTATTTTGTGCCTGGTGTTCAGTAATATATTCGGCCATGGTTTTTACGGAGCGAAATACTTTTGGGCCATCTTCTGCATTCGATAATTTGATCTTGTATTGTTGCTGTAATAACACAATCAGTTCCAACGCATCAATTGAATCCAGCCCCAGGCCTTCCACAAACAATGGCTGATCATCACCGATTTCTTCGGGCTTTACATCCTGCAAATTCAACTGTGCGATGATCTGCACTTTCAGATCCTGTATTAATTTATCCATTTTAAAACTGGTATATTTTGTTTAAATTTTCATTCGTAAAAGCCACCCTGGCCGTATCGGCCAATTCATCCCCGCCGCCATTTTTTTCCACCAAAAACAACGCCGCCTTGTATTCTTCCCCGATAAATTCAACCCAGCCGCAAATACAAGCCTGCAAGATATTGTTATTGATCAGGTTGCTCACATATTTCTGCATAAAATCAGCATCGAATGCTTCAAATATAAAAAAAGCATTCTCACCCCTGAACTTATGTTTAATGCAAATTTCACCCATTACAATATTGGGCAGCGTGTACACAAACAATGCCGGGCTGGCAAACTCCTTCGTTGATTCAAAATATTTCAGGTCCGCATCCAGGCTCGAGCTGGCATTTTGAAACACAATCCCCACTTCCGAAGACTGGTATTTCACTTCCTCCAAACTATCTTTCAACAGTACTTCCGCAGCCACCCAGCCCAATTTACTGAGGTTATCCATTTTATAAAACTTCGAATACTTTATCCCCAACTGCTGGTAGGCGGCCAGCAAAAATTCAGGCGCATTGATATCTTTATTTTCAAATATGGATACACCATTCTTAATAATCCGGCCCTCACTGATTACTGAGCTTGCGGTAATATATATTTCTCCTGGCAAAGTTTAACTGTTTGATTTTTCGGCTAAAGAGTCCCGTACGCCAATAATATGGGCTAGTTTATGCAATGCCGTCTGGTGGTCTTTTACATAAGGATTGGTAGTATCCCACACATAACCCGCCAATACAGAACAGATCATACTTTTGATGGAAGGCACCTGGTTATCGGCAAAGAAAATGGTATCCAGCGTTCCCTCGTACCATGCCATCACATAAGAGCGAAAAGTATTTACTCCCTGCATCATCGGCTCGGTATATTCCTTGTTCCAGTCGATGGCTTCACCGTTCAGCTTCCTGATCACAAGGTTGGCCGCCAACTGGCTCGACACCGTTGCCAGTGTTACTCCTGATGAAAACACCGGGTCCAGGAATTCAGTTACATTGCCAGTCAATACAAAACCTTCGCCATAAAACTTCTCCGTAGTGCTCGACCAGGATTCCAATACCTTCGGATCAAATACAAATTCCACATCCTTAAAGCGTTCGCTTAAATAAGGTTCCGCAGCAATCAATGCACGCAATTGTTCTTCATCCGTTCCGGGGTTGCGTTTGAAAAACTCCGGCTCACCTACAAAACCTAAGGATGTAATGCCGCTTGAAAAAGGAATAACCCACACCCAGATTCCATACGCATGAACAATAATGGTAATACGGTTGGGCTCGTCATCCAATGAACGCTTATTATCTACCGTATGTGCAAACAATGCTTTACGCGGCACCAGGTTGGATGGCCGGTCGAGATTAAACAGTTTCGGAATAACCCTGCCATAACCGCTTCCATCCACAATGAACCGGGCTTCAATAAAACTTTTATTTCCATCGGTATCTTCCACCGTTGTCACCGAATCAGTACCACTAAACTCAATGCCTGTCACGGTAGTTTCATAACTTACCGGCACTCCCATTTTTTCAACGGTATCCGCCAGGGTTTTATCAAATTCCCCCCGCGGTACCTGCCAGGTCCAGTTCCACCCGGGGGTAAACTGGTCGGCAAAAATATAATCACAGATTTTGCCGTTTTTTACAAACTTGGCACCAAATTTTTCCTGGAAACCCTTTTCCTTCACTGCATCTAAAAAGCCGGCTTCTTCCAGCGCCTCCATACAACGGGGCAACAAACTTTCGCCAATTACAAAGCGGGGAAATTTTTGTTTCTCCACTATTTTTACTTTAAAGCCCGCTTTATTGATGATGGATGCTGCAACGGTTCCGGCAGGCCCGGCGCCAATTACCAGCACATCTACTTTTTCTGTATTCATGTTGTTTTATATATGGTTGTTTTGAGGGGTTCGTTTGTTTGTTGGGTTTTAAATTTCTTTTTGTTTGTGCACTCTGCAGGACCTCACCCCCCGCCTCCCGAAACAATCGGGACTAAACGCTCTCCAAGGGAGAGGGAGCCAGACCCTGATGAGGCGAAGAGTCTTTCTTATTCGTAGGGATGGCATTTTTACCAGGCAAACCGCATGCATAGATTTGTGCAACTATCACCAACCAGGTTCTGGCCTTTATCAGGAATATTTTTTATTCCTTTTTTAAACCGGCATTTGCATTTCATGGCAACTTCGTTGTGTCACTCACTTTTACTGCATACCAATTTGGATCATTTTCCACATTGTATTTTAAAAGCGGAACCATCATCTATACAAGGAATTATCTCAATACCCAATATCAAATATCTCACCCCCTCCTCTTCTTACACTTTAGCAAACTCTGGCTCAGCCCAATATTATCTACCTGTTCTGCAATATCAAACCCGGCTCTCTCAATACAAGATAGAAAAGTTTCGGCACTATACATCTGGCTGGTGCCATTTGCCAGGGCGGTAAAATACAGGGAAGTTTGCTGCAAACAGAAGGCCGCAATTTCAAAGCGTTGTAAATCCCAGAATGGTTCCAAAATTATTACTATGCCATCATCATCCAACGCATCATAACATCTTCGTAAAATAGATACAATTTCATCCTCCGAAAAGCAATCTAAAAACTGGCTCATCCAGATGGCGTCAAATCCTTTGGGGAACCGGATTGTTTCATCTAAAATATTAACCGGCAAAAAAGAAACCCTATCACTTAAACCCAGTTGCTCAATCTTTGCTTTGGCCACATTTAGCTGTCCGGGTAAATCCATGATGGTGATGGAAATATCCGGTGAGTACTTTGTAGAAGCAATTGCCCATTTACCCGTATTGCCACCGATATCCAATAATTTTTTTATGCCATTATTGTACACTTTGGGCAACACCCTTGGAAAAGCATCATCTGAAAAAAAATGATCAAATGCAAACCAGCTTTTTTGTACATGCTCCGGCAATTGTGATAAGCCTTCGTAGATGGTTTGCCATTCACCAAATTCTTTCAATCCTTCGGCCCTGCCGTTCTCGATACTTTTATCCAAAGCAAAAAGGCCTTTGTAACATACATCATGCACAAAATCCATATTGGTTTTGGTGAGTGGGTCGTGCAAAATAAAATGGCCTGTTTTGGCCAGGGTGTATTTATGATCGTTTACCAAAACAAGACCCATACTTAGCCCCGATTCGAGCAGCACCCTTACACCGTAGAGCGGGAGTTTTACCTTCTCCACTATTTCAGCCAGCAACGCCCCGCTTTTACTGTCTTCGATAACCGCTAAAATGCCTGAGTTCCTGAGTACCCTCGCCGCCTGGAAAATTACCGGCCCGAATGCAATCCATTGTGCTGCTTCCTTGGCTTCAAACGCTGATACTGTATCCTTTGTAAAAAAATTCATGAAAATTGAAATGGTTTATTCCTTTGATAAATTTATGCTTTATTGAAAACGAGTGCGGCATTACAACCGCCAAAACCCGAAGCAGTTTTAAGGCAATTTTTTAAGGGCATCTTTAGTAAAGCTCCGGCAACATTCAATGGCTTTGAAACCCCCGGTTGACTAAATCCCATACTGGGTAAAACAAGATCTTGTTGTAATGAATGAATGCAAACAACCGATTCAATGATCCCCGCAGCTCCCAGTGTATGGCCATAATAGCCCTTCAAACTATTTACCGGCACCTGCTGTAACCTGGCCAGGTTGATGGCCAGTGCTTCCATCTCATCGTTGTAAACAGTAGCCGTGCCATGGGCCGAAATAAAATCGATATCACTGTCTGTAACCGAGGCCTCGTCCATGGCTTTTTCAATAGCCTGGTACAATTCTTCACCGGTACGCGACGGGCCGGAAATATGATTGGCATCGTTGCTAACGGAGCCACCGGTAACTTTTATCCCGGTTGAATATTTCTTATCAGATGAAAGTATAATGGTGGCTGCTCCCTCTCCCAGGTTGATTCCGTTTCTTGCGGCATCAAATGGTTTACATGGCCCCGGACTGATGGCCTGGAACGACTGGAAGCCGGAGAGTACAAATTTTGAAATCACATCCGCACCTACCACCACCGCATGATCATACTGACCGGATTGGATGAGGCGCTTCCCGGTTAAAATGGCCAGCAACCCCGAGATACAGGCATTGGAAACCACCACCGGTTTGTTGGCGCAATCAAAATATTCCGCCACCAAAGCTGCCGAAGTATGCATGGCTACCCGCTTTTTTAATGCAGCAGTAATGACTGCATTTTCAATCAAGCTTATGTTTCCCTTCGTAGAGGATATGACGAGTATTGTTTTTGGGTCAGCAAGATCAATATCCGTATTTTTCAACGCATTGGTGACGGAGGCAATCAATAACTGTTCAAATTTAGTTAGAATGGCCGTTGAGGGCAGCCGCTCCGGGTACCAGGATGCCGGTCCGGGTTGTTCATTATCCAGCAGCGATGCATAAAATGAATCATCGGAAAGAGCCGGATCATTGTGTTGCCGCACCCCTGATACACCCATTGCAAGCCGGGAGAAATTTTCATTAGTGGTAACACCCAACGGCGAAATAATATTATCGGCAACAATAAAAACGTCTTTCATTCGCATTAAATTAAATCAACCCCTGTTGTTGTTTCCACTGTTCAAAAAACGGCGGATTGTTTAATTGAAGGATTGATCCCTCCTTATCTAAAAAAACCTGCACAGAAGAACCAACCGCTACGAGGTCGCCGGTGTCGGCATTGTATAAACGAAAATTGAAATTTATTTTTGCTGCTTCGCAAGGCACGTAAATGGTTTCCACAATTACCCTGTCACCAAACCGCAACGATTTTTTATAATCACATTTCACACTCACTATAGGAGTTACAAATCCCTGCTTGTACACATCCAGGTAGCCCAGACCATGGTCTTTACCAAATGCTTCCCGGCCATCTTCAAAATACCGGATATAATGCCCGTGCCAAACAATACCCAGCGGATCTGCTTCATTAAAACGCACTAATATCTCGGTACGGTTGGTCAAGTCTTTATTCATACAATTTTTATGTCTGATGGCTGATTTTTTGATGCCCGCCCGGATGAACACCGTTCGGACAGGTCTGATTTAAAAGACTCTACCAATTCAGAATAAATCAACCTGGTAAAGTCAATAAACCAGCAATCAACAGCAATATATCAACAAATTACTATTATAAACTAACAAGTTGAAGGAAATCAGACCCGTCCGAACGGTGTTTAGCCGGGCGGGCATCATCACATCAGACATCAGACATCTGAGTCTATCCGCCGTATTTTGCCTTCCAATCTTTGTATTTTCTCTTTTCTATTTCTTCTATTACTTTCCGAAAGGAGCCTGCCCAATAATTACGAAAGCCAAAACCACCTGGTTCACCTTGCATACGTTCGGTCATCAACATTTTTTTAGCGCCCATATCGATAAGGGTTACCCATATACCGGCGCTTTTCCGGGCCTTGCTCATTCCATCTACCACAAATAGAAGGCCTATTCCTTTTTTACCTCCAAAATCAAAGCCCTTTACGAGCTTATTAATGTCATCTTCCTTTAAACGGTCGTAGTCGCTGGTAGCGGTCGACTTCATTTCTTCCGTGTTAATTTTGGCATTGCGCTTTGCCACCAGTGACAAATCGTGATCTATATTGCTTTTGTGAAATGCACCTGCAAGGTCATACTTTTTGGGCTCGTTTACAATTACATCGTTGATGGCCGGGTAATTCCGGTCACGGATATCCGTGGCATTTTCCGGAATATCAATCAGGCGGGCCAGGGTAAAATCAGCCCCCAGGTAAAAAACAGGCGTTTCAGATGAGCTGAAAACATCTTTCAGGCTTTGTGCACCCACCGGTTGCGCCATATTGAATAATAATAAAAACGCAAAAAGCCGGTTTAATTTGTTCATACGTTTCATGATAATGATTATTTTGATGGAGAAATAAAAATTTTCATTTCACATGCTGCTACTAATACATCCCGGCAGGTAACCTTTCCTGTAATGAGTGTTACATCAAAAATTTGATTTTCTACCGAAATCTCTGTTACCAGTTCATCATCCACCTTTGGCAGGGAATGAATCACCAGGTTTTTGATCGCACCGATATAGCCCACCTGGACCGGTTTGTTGTCTTGCAGCGAAACATAACCAGCTCTTGCGGCGGCAGTCTGGGCAATATTTTCAACCAAACCCGGTTCACAAAATTGCCCGTTTTCAACAAAAATATTTCCTGCTTTTATTTTAAAACGGGTACACGTAATTTTTTTATCATAGCTGATCAACTCATCTATCATTACAAAGGGCGGCCTTTGAGGAATTAGGGTTTCGATATTATTTACCAGGTGAGTCACTTATTCTTTTATTTCAGTTTTTTTACGGATTGTTTATTTTCTTTAATTGCTGAAGCCTTCGCAAGGGTTGCTAACCTTTAAAAGGTTGGCAACCCTATTTAGCACTCTTCCCCCGATAACACCCCAACTCCGCAAATATTATAGAAACGTTAGATTGCCTGCAGCATTCCATTTTCAAATCTTGCCATTTTCAAATTTTCAAATTCTGTATTATGCTGCCCAAAAATCATAATAATTAAACCATTGCCCCGGGTATCGCTTCACTTTGTTTTCCATTTCCAGTGCAAAATCATCCAGCATTTGCTGCATCCTTATTTCTTTTCCCAGGTGGCCATATTCTTTTATTTCACTTGCAAAAAAATGGTAATGCAAATTAGTTTCCTTTACTGCAAAAACAAATGAAACCGGCACATTAAATTTTGCGGCCAATAAGAATGGGCCCATGGGGAAACGGGCCTTATCACCAAACAACCGGCCGGTCAGCGTTTTGTTACCCTCAATAAACCTGTCTGCATGCATGCAGACCAGTTCATTATTTTTCAGTGCATCATTGATGGCGTAAATATGCGACAGGTCGTTTTTAATTACAATCACATTCACCGGGCGTTTACCGGTTACAGCATCCAGGTATTCCTTTATTTTTTGATATTCCCCTTCAAATATTACGATGTTGATCCTGGTATCCAGCCGCTTTAACAAATGGCCCGCTATATCCCAGTTACCGATATGGGCACTCAATAATATCCCACCCCGCTGCAGACCGGCAATTTTTCGCAGGTTATCTTCCCCATCAAAATTAAAGGTGAAATTGTTTTGCATACCAGACATCACGACCACTTTATCAATGATGCTTTGACCTAACTGGTAATAATTTTTGTATAGGAACCTGGTAGATTTTAAAGTACTATAACGCATTCTATGGCTATAAAAGCGGAATAACTGGCGGGAGGTTTTATAGGAGAAAAAAAAGAAGTACAACACCACAAACCTTAGCTGGAAATAAGCAGGCAACACGCCAAAATTTCTTAATACCCATACAAAAATACTATAGCCTGACCTGGTACCCCTGGATTTACCTTGCCACATCGACATTAAACGAGTTCTTTTGCATTCACACGTGAAATAACATAATCACAAAAATTTTGGTAGGTGATGATACCCGAAAAGTCTTCCGGTTTTACTTTAAACTTAAAATTGCTTTCAATAACCACTACCAGGTCGATATAATCCAGGCTGTCTAATCCCAGCGTATCTTTTAAATTGGCTTCAGGTGTAATTTTTTCTTCCTCCACCTCAAACTCGTCAATCATGAATTGCCGGATTTTCTCATTAATTTCATTGTTGTTCATAAGCGATAATTTAGGCTGGTTTTTTAATAATAAGCGAAGAGTTAGTTCCTCCAAAACCAAAGGAGTTGGACAAAAATACAATTATATCTTTTTCTACAGTTGATTTCGCAATATTCAATTTTGCCGACTCTTCATCCGGGTTTTCGAAGTTGATATTGGGTGCAACAAATCCGTTTTGCATCATCAGCATAGAGTAGATCACCTCGCTGGCGCCTGCCATCCAGCACTCATGGCCGGTCATTGATTTGGTAGAACTCACCAGGGGCCTGCTGTCACCAAATACTTCATGAATGGCTTTTGCCTCGCTGGAATCACCGGCAGGTGTAGAAGTAGCGTGCGCATTGATATAGTCAACTTCCGGGGACTGTATGCCTGCATCTTTTAATGCCATTTTCAATGATCTCACAGGCCCATCCACGGTTGGATTGGAAATATGCCCCCCATTGGAAGAAAAACCATACCCCACTACCTCACCTAATATTTTTGCTCCTCTTTTAATGGCCGACTCCATGCTCTCCAATATAACTGTTGCACCCCCACCGCTTGGAACAAGTCCATCCCGGTCACGGTCAAATGGACGGGATGCTTTTTGCGGCGCCGATTCCAGCACAGAAAAAGCAGAGAGGGCGTCAAAGGAACCCATTGAATATTTATTGACTTCCTGGGCACCACCGCA